>DATAEK010000016.1:0-38465 GCA_036258055.1 Vicinamibacterales bacterium | reverse complement strand
GTCACAGGCGCCGTCGTGACGACGAATGAGCGGCGGGTTCTGACCCGCGTTGACGTAGGTGAGATCGCCGGTCTTCGGATCGTAGACGGCGTAGAAGAACGTGATGAAGCGGGATGCGGGACTGTGGCGACAGATCTGCGCGTTCAGGCGCTCGACGAGCGGTGCGGGATCGAGCCGCTCGTCAACCAGCGTTCGCAGCACGGCGAGAAGCAGGGCCATCAGAAGGGCGGCCGGACTGCCTTTGCCGGCCACGTCGCCCACGGCGATGATGACGCGCCCGTCCGGCATCGGCAGCACGTCGTAGAAGTCGCCGCCGACCGTATTGGCGGGACGCGTGATGCCGAAGATCTCGACGTCGCCGGTCGAATAGGTCCCGCGCGGCAGCATCGCCAGCTGAATCTCCCGCGCGATCTCGAGCTCGCCTTTGAGCGTCAGTCGATCGGCGACCTCGAGCAGCATCAGCAGGTTGACGAGCAGGAGGCTGAGGAGCAGCGCGAACGTCCCTCTCGCCCAGACAGGTGCGAGCACGCCGACCTGAAAGAACGGCATGCCGAAGGGAATCATGACCGGCGCGAAGCCGCGAAACAGCTCGATGACGCCGATGATCGCGATCCCCAGCGCGACGATGTACACCGCACGGCGCGCCGGCGGCAACCGCAGCGTAAACGCCACGAACACCTGCCTGAAGCGCAGCGCGAGCTGTTTCCACCACGGCAGCGCCTTCAGGCTCTCTTCGGCGAGACCGCGCGCGAAGAAGTCGTACGCGTCGGGCGTGTCCTGTGTGAAGAGACGGTGAAAGTCTTCCCGCGAGAGATCGCGCGTGTAGACGTCGAACCAGGCACGCGCGCGATCGGAGGTTGATGCCTTCGAGTCCATGCTCCAGTCGATTCAGCGGAACAGAGGATGGGCCGGCTCCACGTTCGGGCCGGCGCCGGTCAGGGACTCGGTCGAGTATAGAGCCCGGAAGGCCATTCAAGATTTCAGACGAGAGATCGACCAGGGATGTTCGACATCCGCGGGAGCCCCGAGACTACTGGGGCCGGCTCCTCAACTCGGAGACGAGAACCTGAATGATCGCGGCGGTTGGCACCGCTAGGATTGCGCCGACGATGCCGAGGAGCTTGCCACCGATGAGCAGGGCAACGATGACCGTTACCGCGCTGACCCCCACCTGGCGGGCCATGATCTTCGGCACGAGCAGGTGATTCTCGACCTGCTGCTGAATCACGAAGAACAGGATGACGAACAGGACCTTCTTGAGCGAGATCGTCGAGGCCACCGCGATGGCCGGAATGGCGGAGAGGATCGGCCCGACGACCGGAATCAGTTCGCCGATGCCGGAGATGAGCGCGAGGACGTAGAAGAACGGGATTCCGATCAACCACAGCCCGATCGCCGATGACGTGCCGATGATCACGCCAAGCAGCAGTTGTCCGCCGAGCCAGGCGCTGACCTTGAGTGTGATGTCGCGGCTCGCGGCGTCTGCGCGGGCGCGCCGCGGCCGCGGAAACAGGTGCAGCAGCGATCCACGCAGCGATTCGGCCTCCACCAGCATGTAGAACGTCAGGATCAGGATCGTCACGAACCCGAACACCCCGCCGAGCACACCCGCGATCGCGCCGAACACGGTGCCGAACGTTTCAGTACTGCCCGAGACGGGCGCTCGTTGCACCGCTTCCTTGATCGTGAGGTGCTCTTTGAGCAGTCCTTTCGAGATGAGGAAATTCTGCCCGCGATCGAACATCTCTGGCGCCGCGGTCCACAGCTGCTGCGCCTGATACGCGATCGGGGGAACCACGAGAAACCCCACTCCCGTCAGCGCGCCCAGGATGAAGACGTACAGGACCAGGATCGCGAGCCAACGGGGAAACCGCCGCGTGCCGATGGGCAGGACTTTCTGGCGTTCGATGAGCCGCACGATCGGGCTGAAGCCAATCGCGAGCAGGCCGCTGATGTAGATCAGCAGAAGAACGTCGCGAACGAGAAAGGCGGCCCAGAGAAGGATGACCGCCAGAGCGGCCATCCAGATAGTCCAGAGGATCGTCGCCTTCTGGACAGAAGGACTATCGGGCACCTATCGTCCCCGGCTGTCGAGAAACTCGCGCGTGAACTCGGCGACGAGGTCGTAGATCTCCGACAGCTCGGACGGCGAGGCGAGAAAGACAACGCGGAAGAACCCGTCTTCAGGACGAGTCCCGAACCCCGAGCCGTAAACGCACAGCACGCCCGTAGCTCGCAGAAGCGCGAGGACGTACTGCTCGTCGGTGACGCCGGGAGGCAAGGCGACGCGTGGCATCGAGTAGAACGCGGCAGACGGTGCCACCGCGGTGATCCCGTCGATCGCGTTGAGCCGACGCGTGGTGAGCTCGGCGCGCTCGCGGAGCGCCGCGCGGAAGGACTGCTGATGCGATCGGTCGCCAGTCAACGCCGCGGTGATGCCGTACTCCATCGGACCGGTCGCGCAGAGCCGCCCATCCGCGAGCTTCTTCACCGCGCCAAGCACGTCGTCGAGCCGATCCGTTCGTCCGACCGCCATCCACCCCGCGCGCCACCCCGGCGCGAGGTACGCCTTCGACAGCGACGAGAACGAGATGATCGGCGCGTCGGGATTGATCGCCGCGATCGCTGGGACCGGTCCGTCGTACGCCAGATCGGCGTAAACCTCGTCGGCAAGCAGCGGAAACCCGTGTCGATCGGCGATGTCGATGAGCTCCCTCCGGACCTCGACGGGATACGTCGCGCCCGTCGGGTTGTTCGGATCGATGACGACGAGCGCACGCGTAGCTGGCGTCACGAGACTGCGGACGTGATCGAGGTCCGGCAACCACTGGTTGGAGGGGTCCGTTCGATAGAAGACCGGTTTCGCACCGATTTTGGCGAGGACGGCCGTGTAGAGCGGATACGTCGGAACCGGGACCAGGACTTCGTCGCCCGCTTCGGCCAGCGCCGTTAGCGTCAGCTCGATACCCTCGGAGGTTCCCGAGGTGATGACCACCCGGTCGGGCGAGACCGGCATGCCGCGGCTGTCGCATTCGGCCGCGACCGCCTCGCGCGCTGGGAGGATGCCCACTGACGGTGCGTAACTGTTGTGGCCCTCGCGAAGCGCCCGCGTCACGGCTTCAATAAGGTGAGGTGGAGTCTCGAACCCGAACGTGATCGGGTCGCCGATGTTGAGGTACCGCACGCGACGGCCCGAGGCCTCTACCTTCCGGGCCTCGGCGACGATATTCCGTATCGCGTAGACGAAGCCGCCAATCCGCTTGGCGACCGGGATCGCGGTGCCCGTCCGTCCAGTCATGGCCCGCTATCTTACCGCGAATCAGCAGTTTGTCGGGGACCGGTGGAATCTCGGTAGAAATGACAGAGGTCGTTTCCATCGATCGCGTAAATTTTGCTCGCTTTTTGGTGCTTTCGACCGATAAAACAGCTTTGAAATCACATCTAATATCTTATGAATCAATAAGTTAAGACGTTGGCAGAGTCTTTGGTTATAGGGCCCGTCAATGGCGGGACGACGGGTCCTCGTGACGGCCGCAGCGACACTGATGATCGCCGCCGGCTCGTCGGCGGCGCAGACGGCATCGCAGCCGCCGCAGCGACCTGGAGCCACGTTCCGGTCGGCGGTGGATCTGGTTTCCGTCGCAGCCGTGGTCCGGGATCGAAAGGGCCGGTTCGTTTCCGATCTCTCGTCGAAGGATTTCATCGTCGTCGAAGCGGGAGAGCGCCGGCCGATCGTGAACTTCAAGGCGGAAGACGACGGTCCGGTCAAGCTGGCGATTCTGTTCGACGTCAGCGGCAGCATGCGCGTGGGCACCAAGGCCGTTGACGCGCAGCAGGCCGCGCGGCATCTCCTCGGAGCCCTGAAGAGCACGGACCAGGCGGCGTTGTATTCGTTCGACACGAAGCTCCAGCGCGTGCAGGACTTCACATCAGATTTCAGCAAGCTGGAGTCGGCGCTCGGACACGTCGACTCCCCCTACGGTCAGACGTCGCTGTATGACGCGATTGCCGACACCGCGGGCGAGGTGGCGAAGGGCGCCGCCAGCAAGGGGCGTCTGCAGCGCGCGGCGGTCATCGTGCTGACCGACGGTGTGGATACGCATAGCCGGCTCACCCCCGCAAAGGTCTCCGGCATTGCGAGTGAGATCGACATCCCCGTGTACGTCGTTGCGGTGATGTCGGTGATCGACGACCCGCGGACGCTCGAAGGAGCGCAGACCGCGGATGCGGGCGGGCTCGGTGATCTGGCGCGCTGGACGGGCGGCGAGCTGTTCACGGCCACGTCGCCCGCGCATGCCAGCGTCGCAGCACGGCAAATTGTCAGCGAGCTGCGGCATCAGTACCTGCTGGCGTTCGAAGCGTCGGCAAAGGCCGGCTGGCGGCCTCTCGAAGTGAAAGCGCGCGATCGGGGACTGGTTGTCCGCGCGCGAAGCGGCTACACCGCCGGGCGTACATCGGCGGATCTCACGGGGAGCTTGGGAACTGTTACGGACGTTCGGTAACTTCGGGTTCTTTTAGAGGTCCGCCCTTCAGCGGACGGGAGATAGCGGAGGCATTATGAAGAGACTCGTGCTGGCGGTACCGGTGCTTGCCCTTGCGCTTGGCGGCACCACGGCGTGTGCAACGAAGAAGTTCGTGCGTGGTCAGGTTGGCGAAGTGAATCAGAAGGTAGACACGCTCTCGAAGGGCCTCGAGGAGACCCAGGAGCGGACACGCGCGAACGAAGCGAAGATCGCGGAAGTCGATCAGAAGGCAGTGACCGCTGATGGCAAGGCCGTGGCGGCTGACACCAAGGCCCAGGCAGCCGGCCAGCGGGCTGATGCCGCGAAGACGGCGGCTGACGCGGTCAACACTCGTGCGGACGCGATCGAGCGTGCCTCGAAGCGGCTGGTTTACGAAGTGGTGCTGAGCGAGGACAAGGGCAACTTCAAGTTCGGCCAGGCGGTGTTGCCACAGGAGTCCGCGTCGGAAATCGATCAGCTCGTCGAGAAGCTGAAGGCTGAGCCCAACGGCGCCTACATCGAGATCGAAGGCCACACCGACAACGCCGGCCCGAAGGATCTCAACTACAAGCTCGGCCTCGAGCGCGCCGAGAACGTGAAGCGCTACATCTACGAGCATCACCAGATCCCGCTTCACAAGATCAACGTCATCAGCTACGGCGAAGAGAAGCCGATCGCGCCGAACAAGACCAAGGCCGGTCGCGCACAGAATCGCCGCGTTGTGATCAAGGTGCTCACCTAGAGTGCCTGTCCACGTCGCGGAGCCCCGCCTCCCGTCCGGGGCTCCGCGATCGTGGATTCCGTTCTGCGGCAGATCGGGGGCGGATCGCAGGGGCCGTGCCGGGCTGGTCCGGCACTGGCGTCCGTTGATAAACCGTCAGCACTTTCGCAGGGTGCTTCGCGTTCCGTCTCCGGTCGGCCGCAGGTTTTCGTTCTCGATCCTCGCCGTTCCTTCCACGACGCTCTTCCATTTGCCTCAACTGTCCGCGTCCGTCTGATTCGGCTATTCTTGCCCCTTGGCTGGGGAGACGCGTGCCGTTTATGCGCGCGTTGAAGGACGGGACGAAGATCCCCGTCTATTAACAGGAGGGGGCTATGACGACTCCGCTCAGGAGACTGGCGACGTTGGGCCTTGCCGCGGCGCTCGCTCTCGCCGCGGCGCCGACCAGCAAGATTCCGTTCACCGATACTCGCCTCAAGAACGGCCTGAGAGTGATCATCTCCGAGGATCATTCGGCGCCGCTCTTCTCAATCGTCGTCAACTACAACGTCGGCTCACGCGACGAGCGCAAGGGACGGACAGGGTTCGCGCATCTGTTCGAGCACATGATGTTCAAGGGATCCGAGAACGTCGGTCCGGGCGAGCATCCGTATCTGATGTTCATGAACGGCGGCAACATGAATGGGACGACCAGCAAAGACCGCACGATGTACTACGAGACGCTACCGTCCAATCAGCTCGATCTCGCGCTCTTCCTCGAGGCAGATCGTATGCGTTCGCTCGCGATCACGAAGGACAACCTCGACAACCAGCGCAACGCGGTCCAGGAGGAGCGCCGGCTGGGCGTCGACAACCAGCCGTACGGCAAGACGTTCGAGACCCTCGACGAGCTCGCCTACGAGAACTTCGCCTACGAGCACTCGGTGATTGGATCGATGGCGGACCTCAGTGCGGCCACGGTCGACGACGTCGCGTCGTTTTTCAGGACGTACTACGCTCCGAACAATGCCGTCATCGGGATCGTCGGCGACGTAGACACGAAGACGACGCTGGAGAAGATCCGGAAGTACTTCGACGCGATTCCATCACAGCCGCCTCCGCCGAAGGTCGATATGACTGAGCCGCCGCAGAAGGAAGAACGCCGCGCGACGATCGACGATCCCCTTGCCCGTCTGCCTCGGATCGACATGGCCTACAAGATTCCGCCGAGCTCATCGCCCGACGATGAGGCGCTGGCGGTGCTGGGCACGGTGCTGTCGGGCGGCCGAAGCTCGCGCTTCTACGAGGCGATCGTTCGTCAGAAACAGGTGTCGTCGAACGTGTTCGCAGGATCCGGCGAGAGTCGCGGCCCTGGTCTCTTCAACGTCGTGGCCACTGCGAATCCGGGCAGGACGCTGCCGGATCTGGAAGCGGCAATCGACGAGGAAATAGAGAAGGTGAAGGCTGGCCCGATCGCCGATTGGGAGATCGAGAAGGCGCGGATCGCGGCGCGGTCGAACTTCGTCGCCAGCCTGGGTAGCTCGATGACGCGCGCGATCCTCCTCTCGCAGTACGCGATGTTCTACGACAATCCCGGCAAGATCAACACGCGCACCGACGCGATCCAGAAAGTCACCGCGGCCGACGTGCAGCGTGTGGCCAAGCAGTATCTCGTCAAAACGGGACGCACCGTCGTGCTGACGATGCCGAAGGCGGCCGCTGCGAAGGGAGGTCTGTGATGCGCGTCACTACTCTCGTCGCCGTCTCGATCGTTGTTGCCGCCACATCGGCGTTCGCCGGACAGACGCCGGCCGGGCAGCAGCCCCCGTCAACCGCCGGACTCGTGAAGAAGGGCAAGGCGCCGGTCTCGAACGAGATTCTCAAAGTCAAACTGCCCCGTCCACAGGAGGCCGATCTTCCCAACGGCGCGCACCTGATGGTGCTCGAGGATCACCGGCTGCCGCGGATCTCCATGCAGATCATCATTCCGGGCGCCGGCGGCTTCTACGATCCCGCCGACCGCATCGGCCTCGCGAGCTACACCGCGCAAGTGATGCGGGAAGGTACCAAGTCACGCACATCACAGCAGATCTCGCAGGAGCTCGAAACGATTGCCGCGACGCTTGCTGTCGGCGCGAGCGTGTCCGGCACCAGTGCCTCGGTTTCCGCGTCAGCCCTGACCGAGAGCTTCGACAAGGTCATGGACATCGCCGCGGACGTGCTGCTCAATCCGTCGTTCCCGGCCGAGGAATGGGATCGGCTGAAGACGCGCGTGAAGGCGGGCCTCCAAGCGCAGCGTGCGCAGCCCGGCTTCCTGGCCGCCGAGATGTTCAACAAGGTCGTGTACGGCGATCACCCGGCTGGCCGCATTTCGGCGACGCCCGCGACGCTCGACGCCATCACCCGTGACGCGATGGTCGAATTCCATCGCACGCACTTCGTTCCCGACCACGCGGCGATTGCATTCGCCGGTGACATCACGCTGGCCGATGCGCGCAAGCTCGTCGAGACGAAACTGGGCGGGTGGCAGAAGTCCGGCGCGCCGAAACCGACGATCACCGAACCGCCGCCGCCAGAACCGGCGAAGGTCTATCTCATTTCCCGCCCCAATTCCGTCCAGACGACGCTCGCTGTAGGCACGCAGTCGATGACCCGGACGGATCCGGACTACGACGCGCTGACGGTCGCCAATCGAGTACTCGGCGGCGTGATGGGCCGCCTGTTCCGGCATCTGCGTGAAGAGAAGGGGTACACCTACGGGATTGGCAGTGGCTTCGGTGCGTTTCAGCATCGGGGTGACTGGGAAGCGCAGACATCGGTGCGCACCGACGTCACCGAACCGGCGCTGACCGATCTGCTGGCCGAGATTGCCGAGATGCGCGACAAGCCGGTGCCGGCCGACGAGATCGCCGACATCAGGCGCGCGATCGTCGCGTCGTTCGCGTTGTCGCTCGAGAGCCCTCAGCGGGTGCTGGGCTACTACACGGAAAGCTGGACCTACGGGCTGCCGACCGATTACTGGGATACGTATCCGGCGCGAATCAGCGCGGTAACGCCGGAACAGGCTCAGGCTGCGGCGAAGAAGTACTGGGATGCGTCACGCCTGCAGATCGTGGCCGTGGGGGACGCGGCGAAGATTACTGAGATCCTGAAGAAGAAAGGCGATCTGTCGGTGTTCGACGCGGACGGGAAGCCGATCAAGTAGCGACGGAGGGGCGTGGAGGGGGCCTCACGCCACGCCCTTCGCCGCGATTTCCTCCATCGCGCCGGCGAACGTGTCCACCTCCTCGAGCGTGGTGTACACGTTCGGCGTGACCCGCACACCCTCGTACTCAGCGTGCACGATCGGCGTAGCGATAATCCGCCAGCGATCCCACAAGCGCGCGACGACTTTGCCGGTCGGCACCGTCGTCACTTGAACCGTGCCGATGGCGCAGGACTGGGCGGGATCGAGGTTTGTGTGGATCTTGATCGCGGGGTTCTGCTGCAGCCTCGTCGCCCACCGGTTCCGCAGGAACCGAAGCCGCGCCGCCTTCCGCTCGATCCCGATCCCCTCGTGGAAGCTCATGGCTTCGGCAATCGCGTTGTGGTTCGCGGCGGGGTGCGTCCCGATCTCTTCGAACTTGCGGATGTCGTCCTTGCGCGACGCGCTGGCTGGCGTGAGCGGCCAGAGCAATGGGATGTTCTCGCGCCGGACGTACAGGAAACCGGTGCCGATCGGGGCGAGCAGCCACTTGTGCAGGCTGGTGCCGTAGTAGTCGCAGCCGAGATCGGCGAGCTTGTACGGGAAGTGGGCAAACGCGTGGGCACCGTCCACGACGGTCTTGATGCCGCGACGTCGCGCCTCGTCGCAGATCCGCTTGACCGGGAAGATCTGCCCGGTGAGGTTCGTGATGTGGCAAAAGTGCAGAACTCTGGTCGCAGGCGTGATCGCGCCGAGCAGTCGATCGGCGAGGTCGTCCATCGACTTCGGCGGGACCGGGAACGAAATCTTCTTCACGGTGATGCCGTCACGCCGCGCCCGCTGATCCCAGGTGTCGAGCATCCGGCCATAGTCCTGGTTGGTCGTGACGACCTCGTCCCCCGCCTTCAGATCGAGGCCGAGCTGCGCGATCTGGAGCGCTTCACTCGCATTGCGCGTGATCGCCATTTCCTCCGGATTGCAGCCGAATTCGGCCGCCAGGCGGCGCCGGACCGTCTCGATGTTCGGTTCGAGGATTTGCCACATGTGATACACGGGCGCCTGATTGGAGATGTCGAGATAACGTTTCAGCGCTTCGTGCACCACTCGCGGGCTCGGGCAGCAGCCGCCGTTGTTGAGATTGATGATCGTGCGATCGAGCGTGAAGGCCTGCTGGATCTCGCGCCAGTAGTTCTCGTCAGCCGCCAGGTCGGTCGCTGCGCGTCCCTCGACGGCTCGAGCCGCGGCTGCGACACGCGCGAGGCCGTGGTCGGTGAATGCCGCGAGCGCGGCGCTGCCAGCGACGCCGGTAGTGCGAAGGAACGCGCGCCGTGTGACCATCTCGTCCTCCCTCGATCGCGGATCCGCCGATCGACTCGAGTGTGCCTCGCAAGATGTCGAAGAGCGCCGGCAGGCAGCCTGCCGCGGGCTTGAGAATACCGTATTTCCCGCGCAACATGGCCTCAGACCATCCCGCCTTCTGTCTGGCTGGATCGATTGTTGAGAGCGGTTCCCTGACGCCGGGACGGTCTTGACCGAAAAAAGACGCATTTGGTGCATGCTTTCGGGTCAAGACCTCTGGCTGTGGGTGACACAATAGCGGACGGGAAGGGGAGCGATCCAAAGGCATGGCTCGCAAGAACGCGCGGCTTGAATCCGTGGGTCCCGTGGCGATCGGCGGCGTGTCGCTGACGCACCCGGGAAAGGTGTTCTGGCCGAACGAGGGGCTGACGAAGCTCGATCTGGCGCAGTTCTACACACGCGTCGCGTCGCACATCCTGCCATGGATGAAGTCCCGCGCCATCACGATGGAGCGGTGCCCCGAAGGCCTGCGCGGCCAGTGCTTTTTTCAAAAGCAGGCGCCGAACAATTTGCCCGCCGGCGTGCCGACGATCCGTATTCCCGCTCCTACCGTTCGCCGGGACATCGACTACATCGTCGGGGGCGCCCGCAAGACGTTGCTGGCGCTCGTGAACCTGGGCTGCATCGCGATGCACGTGATGAACAGCCGGACCGATCAGCTCGACAAGCCGGACTGGCTGGCGTTCGATCTCGATCCGTCGGACGGCTTCGACTCGGCCGCGCGTGCCGCCACCCTGCTGCGCGCCGCCCTGAGCGATCACGGGCTCGAGGCGTTCGCGAAGACGTCGGGCGGCCGCGGACTGCACGTGTTCGTCCCGCTGCGGCGCGGCGCGACACAGGAGCAGGTCCGGGCGTACGCCGCGCGGATTGCCGCGGAGCTCGCGAAGCAGAATCCCCGTCTGGTTACAGTCGAACCGCGCAAGGCCAAACGCCGGGCCCCCGTCTACCTCGACGTGCTGCGCAACGCGTCAGGTCAGACCATCGTGCCCCCATTTTCGGTGCGCTGGCGTCCGCGCGCTCCCGTGTCCATGCCACTCGACTGGAGCGAAGTGCGCCCGAGGCTCGATCCGGCCGTCTTCAACATCCGGACCGCGGAGCGGCGGATGGCCGCGAAGGATCCCTGGGGCAGCTTCTTCGGCCATCGCCAAACGCTCCCGCGAGTCTGAAACAGGCCTGACGCCCCCAAACCATGATGAGGTCGGCGTAAGCTGATCGGTGTGGCGGGGCTGGGTCCAGCCGATTCCGGACCGCGCGCCTCCCGGTGTAATATCCCGCCTACGAGAGGTTGCCTGATGTCAGCGCGACGCAAGAAAGACGAATCCGGCTTCAATCGGCGCACGTTCCTGAAAACCGTGGGCGCCGGCGGTGTGGCGGTCGGCGTGCTGAGCCCGTCGGTCGCGGACGCCCAGGGCGCGAACGCGGTCGGACCGGGCGCCGTGCCGATCCAGCTCAATATCAACGGACGCGTGCATCGGCTCGAGGTCGAGCCGCGCGTCACCTTGCTCGATGCGATGCGGACGCGCCTCGGTGTCACCGGCGTCAAGCGCGTCTGCGATCGCGGGACGTGCGGCGCGTGCACGGTCATCATCGAGGGGCGCACGATCTACGCCTGCTCCACGCTCGCGATCGAATCGCAAGGCAAAGCCATCAGAACCGTTGAAAGCTTTACGGAAGGCACGGTGGTGCATCCGGTGCAGCAGGCTTTTGCCGAACATGACGGCCTCATGTGCGGGTTCTGCACGCCCGGGTTCGTCACGTCCGTCGTTGCGCTCATCGAGAAGAACCCGAAGCCGACCCGCGAGCAGGCGCTCAAGGCGCTCGACGGCAACATCTGCCGGTGCGGCACCTACGTGCGAGTCCTCGAAGCGGCCCTCGATCCGAAATCATCGACGGGGGTGAAGCGTGGCTGACCAGCAGCAGACCCCACCGCCCGCTCCCGCCCAGGCCGGACAGGCCGCGCAGCAGCCTGCCGCTCCACAAGGTCCGCAGCGCAGCTGGCCGCCGGTTGCCGAGCGGGTGCTCATCGGGAAGTCAATCAAGCGACTCGACGGCCCCGACAAGGTGGCGGGCAGGGCGAAGTACACCTACGACATCGTGCGGCCGGGGATGCTCTATGCTCGCGTGCTCGGGTCGCCCCATCCGCACGCACGAGTCAAGGCGATCGATCTCTCTGCCGCACAGAAGCTCCCGGGCGTGAAGGCTGCCATTCCGCTCATCGACACGTCGGCGGCTGAGGCCGCGACGAAGGTTCGATATCAAGGGCAGGAGATCGCTGCCGTCGCCGCCGAAACGGAGGAGATCGCCGAAGATGCGGTGCGGTTGATCAAAGTGGACTTCGACGTCCTGCCGCACCTGGCGACCGTCGAGCAGGCGATGCGATCCGAGGCGCCGCTCGTGTTCGAGAAGGGAAACGTCACCGAAGCCGCAGTCCGCCAGGAAGGCGATGTCGAGGCGGCGCTGAAAAACGCCGCACACATCGTCGAGGGCACGTACTCGACGCAGGTGCAGACGCACACCAGTCTCGAGACCCATGGCGGAATCTGCGAGTGGGATGGCGACAAGCTGACGGCGTGGGTCTCCACGCAGGCCGTCCATGCGACGCGCGAAGGCACGGCCAATGCGCTGCAGGTTCCGCAGCCGAACGTCCGGGTGCTCACCGATTACATGGGCGGCGGATTCGGGAGCAAGCTCGGTGGCGACGTGCAGGTCGTGATCGCGGCAAAGCTCGCCAAGGCGGCGGGCGCGCCGGTGAAGTTGATGCTCAACCGCAAGGACGAGCACCTGATTACGGGCAACCGGCCGTCCGCGTACGCCAAGGTTCGCGCCGGCGTCGACGCGCAGGGCAAACTCCTCGGGTTCGATGCCGAAACGTGGGGCACCGGCGGTGCCGGACAGAGCGCCGGTCTCACGGTGCCGTATCCGACCTACGTCTTCCCGAGCCGCCGCCAGCGGCACAAGGACGTCTACATCAACGCCGGGCCACAGCGCGCGATGCGCGCGCCGGGGCATCCGCAGGCCTGTTTCATCACCGAAGTGGTGATGGACGAGCTCGCGGACAAGCTGCGAATGGATCCGCTCGAGCTGCGGATGCGCAATCTGCCGCCGGTCGACCTCAACGCGCAGTGGGCGAAATACTTTCCGATCGGCGCCGAGAAGATTGCCTGGTCGAAGCGTCATCCGACGGGCGATGCGGCGTCGGGTCCGATCAAGCGCGGACTCGGGTGCGCGGCGAACCGCTGGGCGGGTCCCGGCAACAACCGGACTCGCGCGCACTGCGAGATCACGTCAGACGGCAGCGTAGTCATGCGCATCGGCACGCAGGACATCGGCACGGGTACACGGACGCTCGTCGCGATCGTGACCGCGGAGACGATGGGTCTGCCGCTCGAGGCGGTGAAGGCGGAGATCGGCGACAGCAACTTCCCGTACGCACCCGGCAGCGGCGGAAGTGTCACGGTCGGGTCGGTGACGAACACGGTCCGGGTCGCGGCGGAGAACGCGCGCGACGCGCTCTTCGCGAAGGTCGCTCCCACACTCGGCGCGGACGCGGCGGCGCTCCAGGCTACGGGCGGACGCGTACAGCTCAAGAGCGATCCGACGAAAGGACTGGCCTGGAAGGACGCCTGCAAGCTGCTCGGCGTCGAACCGATCGCCGTGGACGGCGCCTTCCAGCCGCAGGGCCTTTCATCGATCGGCACGAGCGGCGTGCAGTTCGCCGATGTCGAAGTGGATATCGAGACCGGGGTCACGCGGGTGAACAAGATCGTCTGCGTCCAGGACTGCGGGATGATCGTCGACAAGCTCACGGCTGAGAGCCAGTGCATCGGCGGAATCATCATGGGCCTCGGCTTCGCGCTCTTCGAGAACCGCATCCTCGACCGCAACACCGGCCACATGGTCAACCCGAACATGGAGTGGTACATGCTGCCGGGCCTCTCGGACATCCCGGTGATCGACGTCACGATCGTCGATCAGCCGGATCGCGGTACGGTCGGCCTCGGCGAACCGCCGGTGATCTCGACGGCCGCCGCCGTGGCCAACGCCGTGGCCAACGCGATCGGGGTCCGGGTGCGCCGGCTGCCGCTGACGCCGGAGGCGATCCTGGACGCTATTGAAAGGGAGCGGGCCGGTGGAACATAGCTGCCCGCCTGAAGCTGGGACTCGGGACTCGGCGCGCGGGACTCGGGGACAGTCTTGATGCCAATCAAGGCATCCGATTCTCGCTAGCCAGCGGCGCGAGCGGAGCGCGCGCTGGCGGGCCGCGTGGGTGGGGGCCCCCGCGGCAAACTGAGAAATGCTGACAGGGACGGTCGCGTTGCAGCGAGCGAACCCCGCGAGCATGAAGAGAAGCACACTATGAAAGCTTTTGCCTACGTCAACGCCGCGAACGAGAAGGACGCGATCGCCGGTCTCGGCACGGAACGGGGCCGCGTGATGCCGCTCGGTGGCGGCATGGACCTGCTCGCGCTGATGAAGGACTACATCGCGCAGCCGGAGCGGATCGTCAACGTCAAGAACCTCGATCGCTCCGTCCGCAAATCCGCCGATGGAGGCCTGCGCATTGGCGCCGCGATCACGCTCGCCGATCTCGTGGCGAATGCCGACGTCGCGCGCCTGTACCCCGCGCTCGTGCAGGCCGCGGAGGAAGTCGGCACGCCGCAGATTCGCAACGCCGGGACCGTCGGCGGCAACCTCAATCAGCGGCCACGTTGCTGGTATTTCCGCAACGAGGAGTTCCCGTGCCTGAAGAAGGGCGGATCGCGCTGCTTTGCCGTGGACGGCGAGAACCAGTTCCACGCGATCTTCGGCGACGGTCCCTGCCACATCGTCCACCCGTCGAGCCTGGCGGTCCCGGCGATCGCGCTCGAGGCGCGCTTCCGTCTGGTAGGCCCGGCCGGTGAACGCGAAGTGGCGGCCGCCGATTACTTCGTCATGCCGGACGCGAACATCTTCGGCGAGACCGTCCTCAAGCCGAACGAGATCCTGACTCACGTGATCCTGCCCGCGCCGGGCGCGGTCAAGAGCGCAACCTACGAAGTCAGGTTCAAGCAGTCGCACGACTGGCCACTTGCCTCGGCCACGGCGGCACTCTCGATGAACGGGCAGACGATTCGCGGCGCGCGGATCGTAATGGGCGCGGTCGCGCCGGTGCCATGGCGATCGCAGGCAGCGGAAGCGGCGCTCGCCGGCAAGCAGCTCTCGGAAGAAACGGCGATGGCGGCCGCGGACGCCGCGATCCAGGGCGCGAAGCCGATGAGCGGGAATGCCTACAAGATCCAGATCGCGCGCACCGCAGTGAAGCGCGCGATTCTCCGCGCCGGCGGTCTCAAAACGGTCTGACCCGGAGACGACCATGACCCATCCATCGCTCTCGTCCCGCCACGTGACCGCCGCGCAGTGCGGCCACCTGCGTCACAAGGGGATGTACGTGCTCGCCGAGCACACACCGGAGCTCGAAGCGTATCGCGACAGCATCGAGGCCACGGCGTACTGGTGCGTGCGCACGCAGAGGCCGTTCGGGCCTGACGGTCATCCTGTCAGTGCCCGGGACTGCACGCACGGGCGAGGCTGCTGCGACCACTGATCGGACCCGGCCAATCCGAAGGACGTGGCGAAGCCGCTCCAACAAGGTGGGAGGGCGCGCGAGCGCGCCCGCGGCGGAGCGGCGCGGGGTTACGGGGGCCCCGCGAGCGACGGCGATGGGGGTCCGGCGGGGCGAAGCCCCCCGGATATAATCGAACGGAGAGGTATTCGCGATGAAACGAACGCTTGCGCTCGCGACCGTCCTGTTGGCGTCCGGACTCGGTCTCCGGGCGTCCGGCCCCAGCATTACCGGCGATTACGTCGAAGTCCGCACCGCCGAGGTCTACACCGGCGGCTGCATTCTCGGAAGCGAGGGTGAGACGTCCGGCCGCGAAGCGATCATGGCCTGGCGGGTCTCGCACGGCGCGCTGAACGGCGTCTCGCTCGACGGCCTGTCCATCGTCGCCGTCGTGGCTGGCGACCGCAACCTCGGCACGCACGAGCTCGGCGGCGCCGCGCCCGCGGTCGTCAAGTCGGTCATCCTGGTCGACGATCGGGCCCAGCCTGCGCAGCAGCAGGCGCTCCTGACGATGGCCAAGGGCCTTGCGCCTGAGCTGGTCAGTGACGTCGTGGAGCTGAAACCGGTGGCGATCGCGTTCAAGAAGGACAGCGACAGCTTCACGGTGTCCGCGGGCGCTGCGTCGCTCGACGTTGCCCGGAAGGTGGAGCACTCGCCGGTCTGCGGCGCGGTGCAGTGGTTCCAGCCGCTCGCGCACACCGACGAGAACGAAATCGGCCTCACGCGAGTGCAGGCCTGGTCAGGCACGGGCCTCGGCACGCAGTGGAAGCAGGTCGATCGGAAGTCCTCGTTCTTCGGTACCTTCAGTTACTGAATCGATCGCTATCGTGCGCGAAGGCTGAGACTGCTCTCAGCCTTCGCTGCTTCCGCATGTCCTCCACGCTCAGCATCCTCGTCTTTCTAACCGTTGTCTCATTCGCGCCGCTCACGGGATCGCAAAGCGGATCGCTGACTGCGACCACGCGCAGCGCCGCTCCGCCGTCGGAGCTCGCACCGGCCGTGCTCTCGCTGCTCTCGAATGACGCCGTCGCGGTGACAGTGCCTCAGCCCGCCGCGACGCTCGAGTTCTGGTGGGTGAAGTCGTTGCCGGTGAAAGCAGGCTCTGGCCCGCCGTCGTGGGCCGATGTCGAGGAAGGCTCCCTCGTCGGCGTCGTGAAAATCTCAGCGGACTATCGCGACATCCGGGCCCACGTCATCAAGGCGGGCGTCTACACGCTGCGCTACGGCATCCAACCGCAGAACGGCGATCACCTCGGTGTATCACCCTTCCGCGAGTTCTTGCTGCTTGGTCCAGCCGCCGTGGACCAGGATCCCGCTCCGCACGGTCACGACGGCACGGTCGACATCTCCAAGCAGTCGATCGGCGGATCGCATCCCGCGGTCTGGAGCATCGATCCGCCCGTGGCAACCGAAGCACCGCTGCAGCCGCACAAGACCGAGCTCGGTCACGATGCGATCGTCATGCAGGTCCCGATCACGCGTGACGGCCAGCCCGGCGGCACGCTGAAGTTCGGCGTGGTACTCGTGGGAAAGATCGAAGCGTGATGTCAGGAGTCAGGAGGTGGGAGTCAGGAGGTAGGAGATAGGAGATAGAACACAGAGAGAGTCGCTACACGTTTCTCCCCATGCTTACTAACCACCCGCGCGAGCGAAGCGAAGCGCTGGCAGGTCGCGTGGGTGGGGCCCCGCGACAAACTGAAAAAAGACACCATTCAGATGAACCTCACTGGTAAGGCGGCGCTCATCACGGGCGGCAAGCGCATTGGCGCCGCGGTTGCGGTGGAGCTCGCACGGCGGGGGATGGACGTTGCCCTTTCGTACCAGCGATCGCGCGACGACGCGGAGGCAGCGGCGGCCGACGTAAGGAAAGCCGGACGGCGTGCGTTCGTAATTCAGGTGGATCTTGCGCGCGGTTCCGACTGCGCGAAGCTCGTCGAAGAGGCCGTCGCGTCGCTCGGCCGGCTCGACGTGCTCGTGAACATGGCGTCGGTCTACAAGCAGGTTGCGATCGACGAGCTCGATGAGGACGCCTGGAACGCCGCGATCAACGTCGATCTCAGAGCGGCGTTTCTCTGCTCGCGCGCGGCGGTCCCACACCTACGCACTGCCGGCGAGGGGCGCATCGTCAACTTCGCGGACTGGGTGGCGGCGAGCGGCCGGCCGCGCTATCCCGGATACCTCGCGTACTACGTCGCGAAGCGCGGTGTGATCGGCCTCACCGAAGCACTTGCGCTCGAGCTCGCGCCGGATCACATCCTCGTGAACGCGATTGCGCCCGGGCCCATCCTCGCGCCTCCGGGTTTGTCCGAGGAGGAGTCCAAAGCAGTCGAGACGGCCACGCCGCTCGGACGGTGGGGCGGCGAAGCGGAAATCGTTGCCGCCGTGATGTTCCTGCTCGAGTCCGGGTTTACGACCGGCGAGACCATTCGCGTCGACGGCGGCCGACACATCAAGTAGTGCAGATCCGCGCACGCTTCCGCTGTTGAGCTGAGCGCTCCGGCCCGCTGTTTGCTAAAAACAGCGCAGGAAACGCGTGGCAGCTCCGGGGCCCTGCTCGCATCTCTCGCCGGTGAAGGCGGTTCCAGTCAACCGCCGCTCGAGGAAACGTCGCAGGGCGGACACACCTGTAGCGGATACAGGCAGTTCGGCCGGTCCAGCTGCTATCCTCGTTGTCGACGATCAGGACGACATGAGGCGGATGCTCGTGACGGCGTTGCAGATCGAAGGTCACGAGGTCGACGAGGCGAGCTCTGCGGCAGACGGTCTGACCCATCTCCAGGCGGCGCACTACGATCTCGTCCTCAGCGACTACTCCATGCCCGGCGAGACCGGTGCGTGGATGCTGAACGAGGCCGCCCGTGAGGGACTCCTGGAGCGAACGGCGACGCTCATCGTCACCGCGCATCCTGACGTCAACGATCTTCCGAATGTCGAGATCATCAGCAAGCCGCTCGACCTCGACATCTTCCTCGATCAGGTCAAGCGAATTCTGCAGTCAATGAGCGTCGAGCCGCGCTCGAATGAACGTCGCGAAGGCTTTTCGGCAACAGCTCCAACGTGTGCTCAGGCGTTCGAGCCATCGCAGATGAATCTCAAGGTTTGCGAAGGAATCAGAGCGCTGCTGGAAGAGTGCGACTGAGTCAGGAGGCCGGAGCTTTCGCAAGGAGCTTCATCGATTCAAGGGCGCCGGTCAGCTCCCGACGCTCGCGCGCGAAGCAGAAGCGGATGTAGCCTTCGCCGTTGGCGCCGAAGTCGACGCCCGGCACGCAGCCGATGCGAGCCTGTGAGATCAGATGTTCGGCCATGGCCCACGAGATGGACTCGGTGGCGCCAGGTTTGTCGCTCCGCCAGGACGGGTCGATCCGGAGGAAAGCGTAGAACGCCCCCTTCGGCGGCTCACCGCTGAGAATCCCGCCAGTGTGTTCCCTGACGCCGGCGTAGAACAGGTCGCGCCTCGCCTGCAGCTCGGTGCGAAACGCCTGAATGGAGTCCTGCGATCCTTCGAGTGCGCCGATGCCACCGTACTGGACGACCGACGAGATGTTGCTGGCGGTGTAGAAGAGCACCTTTTTCATCCGCTCGCGCAGCTTGGGGTCACGCGCGGCGAGATACCCCAGCCTGAGGCCGGTCATCGCAAACGACTTGCTGAACGTGTAGAACGACAGCGTCCGCTCGTACATCTCCGGTAGCGCCGCCGGGCTGACGTGTGACGCGCCGTCGAACACGACGTCCTCGTAGGCCTCGTCGGAGATCAGCCACAGATCTCGTGAGCGGACGATCCCGGCAATGCGCTCGAGGTCTTCGCGCGTCAGCACGCCGCCAGTCGGATTCTGCGGCGAGTTGATGTAGATCGCACGGGTCCGCGGTGTGATCTTCGATTCGAGCTCGGTGATGTCGTAACGCCACGCCAGCCGTTCGTGCAGCGGGCATGGGACTGGAACCCCCTGTGCCGCTTTGATGTTCCCCGCCGCCGGTGGCCATTCGGGATCCGGCACGATGACTTCGTCACCAGGTTCGAGCAGGGCCTGGCAGATGATGTAGAGCGCGTGGATGCCGCCGGTCGTCACCATGACCTCGTCGGAGCCGCCGACTGGAATGTGATTCACCGATCGCAGCTTTTCGGCGAGGAGCTCGAGCAGCCGCGGTGCCCCGGTCGTCTGCAGGTAGTGACTGCGATTCTCATCGATGGCCCGCCGCATCGCCTGCTTGACGCTGTCTGGCGCGTCGAAGCTCACATCCCCTTGATCGAGGCGGAACGGATCCTTGACGCCGTACATCATGTCGCGGATGCGGATGATGCCGGAGAACGGGACGGTATCCAGAAAATGCCCCATGTGAACGATGTTACCCTCAAATCGGTCCAGAATAGACGCCATGTCCCGGATGTACCGTGCCGGCGAATCGCTCGAGGATTTCTGTCGCGTGTGCAAGACCGATCGCATGCACACGGTCATCGCCGCCGACCCCGCCGGTGTGCCGATCCGGGTCGTGTGCGGCTACTGTCAGAGCGAGCACAACTATCGCGGTGGCCCGAGGATCTCGACTGGCGAGGTGACGTCACCCGAGCCCGGCGCGCGCCGGGCGGCGACCACCGCAGAACCGCGGCGCGATCGCGTCCGCGATCCCTTTCCCATCGTGAGCGAACGCGAAAGGACAGGCCCACCCATGGCGGCTGATGACGCGGATCTCGAGATGCTGCTGCGGCGCGTGATTCGCGAAGAGACCGGAATCACGCCGGCCGTGCCCGCGGACAAGTGGCGCGGCGGATCGCTGGTCCTCAGACCAGGCACCCCGGGACTCCAGGAGAAGTCCTGGCCGATCGAGACGTTCTTCCACAAGGTCGTCATGCTGCGGAACCGGCTGCGCACGCTCGAACAGCAGGTCAACGCGACCGATCTGGCGGAAGACGTGAAGATCAAGATCCAGGGCTACATCAGCGGGTGCTACGGCAGCCTCACCAGCTTCAACGTCCTCTTCGCCGACGAGGAGGATCAGTTCAAGGGCGCCGGCGGAGACTGACGCCGACGAGATCCAGAATACGGTGGAGCGTGACGGCCGCGGCACCCAGCGGCAGGTTGCTGATGTAGAAATGCCGTGCGCCCACGTCCATCAAGGTCCTTAGCGATCGCGCACAGACTTCGTCGGCGGTCGCCCCTTCACCGAACTCGCGGGTCAGCGCCTCGGCCGGCACCGGCAGAAAGCCGCTGAGCGCTGTGAGCGTTCGCGGGTTCGCCGACCGGTAATAGAAGATCCCGAACATGCCCGGCAGCGTCAACGTCCGCCGCTCGGCCTCGCGGACGAAACGTTCGACGGCGTTGCGGCTGTGGTGCGACACGATCTGCGTGAGGTAGAACTCCGCGTTGACGTCGGCGTCGAGGAGGTAACGCACCTGAGCCTCGGCATCCCCATGAGGATTCGCCCATCCCCCGAGGGTGAGATGTGGCTGATGCTGCCGGATGGCCCGACGCAGTTCCCACGCGTGCGTGACGCATCGCGGCGCGCCGACCGACTTGTCGCCGCCGAGAACGACCAATGAATCGAAGCCGTGCTGCTGAGCACGATCCGCGTAGGCGAGGCAGTATTCCAGCGGATGCTTGCTCGTGAGGAACGGCACCACCGACGACCGTGACACGTCGCTGCCCAGATTGATCACCAGGTGCCGCAGGTTGTCTTCTTCCTTGGAGCCGACGGCGCTGTCGGTGAGAAATACAAACGTGCCGTCACGCGTGAGGCTCTTTACCGCGTGATACGTGTCGATCCAGGCGTCCATGCTGGCTGCCGCTTCGAGCTCGGCGCGTGGCGGCCGAAGCTCCGCAGCGATCACCGGGTCATGAGCACGAAGACGATCGAGAAGTGCGGGCATCCTGCTAACCGGGGGAACAGTATACTGAACGCTTGAATGACGCCCGCCCTCCGGCCGATCGCGGCCGTCCCTCTCTTTTCACCGCCGACACCCGTCGAAGAGCTCTCACGATTGCGCGCGGCGCTTGGCCGCGGCCCACGCCTGCTCGTCAAGCGCGACGACACCATCGGGTTTGCCTTCGGTGGCAACAAGGTCCGCAAGATGGCGCTCGTGGCGGCGGACGCCCGGGCGCGCGGCGCTGACACGTTGATCACCTGCGGCGGCGTCCAGTCGAATCACGCGCGCGTCACCGCAGCGGCGGCGGCGAAACTTGGTCTGCGCTGCGTTCTCGTGCTCAACGGCACGAAACCGGAGCGGCCCGCGGCCAACGCGCTCCTCGACGGGCTGCTTGGCGCGGAGGTTCGATACGTTCCGGCCCGCGAGCTGCGGGCGGCGGCGATGGAAGAGGCCGCGGACGAGCTGAAGCGCGCCGGGCGCACGCCGTACGTGATCCCCCTCGGCGCGTCGACGCCGCTCGGTGCGGCAGCGTACGTGCAAGCGCTCTTCGAGCTGTTGGACCAGATCCCTCCACCTGACGTGATCCTCCACGCATCGTCATCCGGGGGCACCCAGGCCGGCCTGACCGCGGGCTGCGCGCTCGCCACTGTTCCGACGCGCGTGATCGGGGTCAGCGCGGACGAGCCGTCAGCGAGCCTCGAGCGCGAGGTGCGAAGCCTCATGGCCGGTCTCGCGCCGCTGCTGGGATGCGACGAACGGCCACTCCTCGACGCGCGTGTCGAGGTCGACGACAGGTTCGTCGGCGAGGGCTACGGCATACCAACGCCGTTGTCCCGGGAAGCCATCGAGCTGACGGCGAGGACGGAAGCAATCTTCCTCGATCCCACCTACACGTCGAAGGCGATGGCAGGACTCATCGCGCGCGTGCGGGCCGGGAGTTTTTCGGATAACGACTCGGTGCTCTTCTGGCACACCGGCGGACAGGTCGGTCTTTTCGCGTGACACGATGCCACTGACACTCCAGTTCCTCGGCGCGGCGCGGACGGTAACGGGATCGAAGCACTTGCTCGATACCGGGTCGGCGAAGGTCCTTTTCGATGCCGGGCTCTTCCAGGGTCTCAAAGAGCTGCGCGAGCGCAACTGGCAGAATCTGCCGGTTGCCGCATCTGCGATCGACACCGTCGTCCTCACGCACGCGCACCTCGACCACTGCGGCTATCTTCCGCGCCTCGTGAGTCAGGGATTCAAAGGCCGCATCTTCTGCACGGCCGGCACGCAGGACATCTGCAAGATTGTGCTGCCTGATGCGGGACGAATTCAGGAAGAGGATGCTGCCAACGCCAATCGTCACGGGTACTCGAAGCATTCGCCGGCGTTGCCGCTGTACACGGAAGCGGATGCTTTCCGTGCGCTGTCCCATCTGCAGCCAGTAGGCTACGACCGCCCCATGCCGGTGGCCGAGGGTGTCGAAGTCGAATTCATCAACGCGGGACACCTGCTGGGTTCTGCGTACGCGCGGGTCCACGTCAACGGACAGACGATTCTCTTCGGTGGCGACCTCGGACGCTTCGATCGACCCGTGCTGCCCAATCCGGTGCTGGTGGAAAGCGCCGATTACCTGCTCGTGGAATCGACCTACGGGAACCGCGTGCACGAAGTGGACGACGACGGGAGCAAGCTCGCGAGCGTCATTGCGGACACGGCCGACAGGGGTGGACGGGTGATCATCCCGTCGTTTGCCGTGGGGCGCGTCGAGGAGTTGTTGTACTGGCTCAGGCGGCTCGAGGAGGCGCGGAAGATCCCGGTGCTTCCGGTGTTCGTCGACAGCCCGATGGCGATCGAAGCGTTGGCGCGCTATACCGAGCGGCTGCGCGAGCTCGATCCAGACCTGCAGCCCGAGGCCCACGACGACAAAGCGCCGTTCGGCCCGGCGGACCGCGACGAGCAGGCCGATCGCCGTCGCGTGCACGCCCAGCGCGAACGGGCGTTGTGCGCGTTCTGCACCGAACGCTTTCGTACCGTGTCATCCCCGCAGGAGTCGAAAGAGCTCACCGCGTCGAAGATGCCGGCGATCGTGATCTCGTCGAGCGGTATGGCGACCGGCGGGCGCGTGCTGCACCACCTCAAAGCGGCGTTGCCGAACCCCAGGAATACTGTGCTGTTCGTGGGCTATCAAGCTGCGGGTACGCGGGGGCGGAGCCTCGTGGACGGCGAGAAGACCGTGAAGATTCACGGGCAGATCGTTCCCGTGCAGGCGCACATCGAGCTCATCGAATCGATGTCGGCCCACGCCGACTCCCGGGAAATCCTGCGATGGCTCGGCGGTTTTCGCCAGCCGCCGCGCCAGACCTTCATTGTCCACGGCGAGCCGCCGGCGATGGAAGCACTTCAGGCCTCACTGCAGACGAAGCTGGGGTGGGCGACGAAGATGCCAGAGCATCAGGAGAAGGTCGTTCTCTGATGCTTGTCGCGGTCCGCGGTCCGCGGTCCGCTACCCACTGTCCGCTATCTTCGGTCCGCAGTCCGATCTCTGTATGCGATCCGGGCAACAGCACCGCGAGCAATCAGGCAGCGCACAGCGCACAGCAGACAGCCGACAGCGGGCAGCGACAAGGATCTGCCACAATATCCCTATGACCCTTCGGCACGTTTCGCAGGTAGTCTGCGCAGGAATGGCGGTGGTAGCAATGGTCGCATGTGGTGGGGGAAAGAGCAGTGATGGAACGCCCGTAACCGGGACTCAGCCTGCGGCCGGGCCGCCCGCGGCGGCGCAGCCGCCTGCGGATGCGAGCAATGGTCGGAAGTACCTGCTCGAGCGGGTGGACGATGCGGCGGTGGTGCAGCTCTATGCAGACGGGTTCGACAAGCTCCCGCTAAGGGAAAAGGCGCTCATCTGGCATCTGTATCAGGCCGCGCTCGCGGGCCGCGACATCTACTACGACCAGCGCTACGCGCACAACCTCGAGATGCGCGACGTGCTCGAAGAAATCATCACCCACCCTGCGGGAATCGACGCGGCAACGCTCGGGGAGATCCAGCGCTACACGAAGTTGTTCTGGCTCAACACTGGCCCCTACAACAACCTGACGGCGCGGAAATTCGTGATGAAGTGCACGCCGGCGGCGTTTGCCGCCGCAGCGGCGGCCGCCGCCAAGTCAGGCGCGAAGTTCCCGCTGCGGCAGGGGGAATCGTTGGACGCGATGCTCGCGCGGATGCAACCATTTTTCTTCGACGCGACCGTGGATCCGATCGTCACCAGCAAAACGCCCGGTTCGAACAAAGACATCCTGACCGCCAGCGCGAACAATCTCTACGTGGGCGTGACCATGGACGAAGTCCACGGGTTTGCCGAGCAACACCCGCTCAACTCGCGTCTGGTCAAGCAGAACGGCAAGCTCGTCGAAGAGGTCTATCGGGTCGGCGGCAAGTACGACGCGCAGATCCGGAAGATCGTCGAGCATCTCGAGGCGGCGGTCCCGTATGCCACCGAGAAGATGGCGAAGGCGCTGCGCGCGCTGGTGAAGTTCTATCAGACGGGTGAGACCGCGGATCGCGCCGCGTACGACATCGCGTGGGTCGAGGACAAGAACTCGCCGGTCGACACCATCAACGGGTTCATCGAGGTCTACATGGACGCGCGCGGCGTCAAGGGATCGTGGGAATCGCTGGTGTTCTATGTGAACCCGGAGAAGACCGAAGCGATCCGCAAACTCGCGGCCGACGCACAGTGGTTCGAGGACCGGATGCCCTGGGCGGCGCAGTACAAGAAGCAGGGGGTGCGCGGGATCACGGCCAACGCCATCGACGTCGTCGTCGAGGCCGGCGACTCCGCACCCGTGACGCCGGTCGGGATCAACCTGCCCAACGATCAGGACATCCGCGAGCAGCACGGGAGCAAATCGGTGTCGCTCTCGAACGTCAACGATGCCTACGACCGGTCGACGTCAGAGGAGTTCCGGCGCGAGTTCGCCTGGACCCCCGAGGAAGCGGCGCGAGCGACGAAGTGGAACAGCCTCGCCGGCGAGCTCACGACGAACATGCACGAGGTCATCGGCCACGCCTCGGGCCGGATCTCGGAGCGGCTGAAGGGGAATCCGCAGTCGATCCTCAAAGAGCAGTATTCCGCGCTCGAGGAGTCGCGGGCTGACCTCGTCGCCCTCTACTTCCTGCCGAACCCGAGGCTGTCGGAGCTCGGCCTCGTGAACGCGCAGGATCAGCCCGAGATCGTGCAGGCGGAGTACGAGGGCTACACCCGCAACGCGATCGTGCAACTGCGCCGCGTTCGTGAGGGTACCCAAATCGAAGAGGATCACATGCGGAACCGTCAGATGATCGTCCGCTGGATCATGGCCAACTCGAAGGCGATCGACGTGCGGGACCGCGAGGGCAAAACCTATTACGTGATGGTCGACGCGAAGGCCTTCCAGGAGGCCGTCGGCCGTCTGCTCGCCGAAGTGCAGCGCATCAAGGCCGAAGGAGACTACGAGGCGGCGAAGAAGCTGTTCGAGACCTACGGCGTCCACTTCGACGCGCGACTTCGCGACGAGGTCGTCGCGCGCGTGGATCGACTCAACATGCCGTCGTACACGGGATTCGTCCAGCCGCGGCTGCAGGCGACAACCGGCCCGGACGGCAAAGTGACCGACGTCGAGATTTCCTACCCACTGGATTTGACCGCACAGATGCTGGAGTATTCTGGGCGCCGTCACACGCCATGATCGACGCGAGCACACGGCGCGGAGCCGACTGAGATGGTGCAGCGCGCAGGCGCATTCGCGATCGCCGCCGCGCTGACCCTTTCGGCGCAAGCTCAGCGTCCGCAACAGTCTCAGTCCCGCACCGACGCGCGGCGTCTCGTCATCCTGGCGGCGGAGGACACTCGGGCGCCGACGACCGACGATGTCAGCGCGCTCCTCGATCTTGCGCGCTCGCAGGATGTCGTATACCAGGCCGCGGCGGTCCGCGCGCTTGGGCGGCTCGAGCGCCGAGACGTCATCACCGATCTGCTGGGATTCCTCAGCGCACGTTCCAACGAGGTCCGTGCGGAAGCCGCGAATGCCCTCGCCCAGGCATTGCGTGGCGAGCCGCTGCCAGGCGTTCCGGCTGGCCAGCAGGAGACCGCCGTTCGGGAGGCGCTTCTGCAGGCGGGCAGCGCGAACTATGACAACAAGGTCGTCGCGCCGCTGAATGCGATCGCGCGTGCCCTTGGACGTCTGCCCTACGACCGAGCGGAGGCCCTCACGGCCAGCGAACAGTTTCTTCGCCGGGTGCTCGAGCGCGCGACAGCCACTGGCGGAGAGTCGGCCCACGCCGCTGCGGCGCGCGGGCTCGAGTCGCTCGCCCGCCTGAACCGCCGCCTGTCACAACCCTTCGAAGAAGAGACGCAGACGCGCCTGCGCGCGCTCGCCACATCGCGCAGCGGGCCCGCGGACCCTCGTCGCAATGCCTTGGCCGCGCTCGTGGCCTCGCAGGGTGCTGATAACGAAACGCTCCGAAAGTTTGTGGACGATCCGGACCCCGAAGTCCGGCGTCAAGCGGTTCTCGCGCTGATTGGCACGGGGGCGCTTATCTCACCTGACGAAAGGCTCGATCGCATCCGCGATTTTCTCGCCGACCGCTCGTTCATGGTCCGGTACGAAGCGGTCCGCGCCTGGGCGCGACGTGCCCCGCGCGATCAGGGATGCCAGCCCCTGCTCGAGGCCCTGAACGACGACAGCCTGCACGTCGTCCTCGTCGCGATGGACGCGCTCGCTGACAGCTGTCCCGGCGATGCCGTCATTACGGACCGACTGACCTCGGAATCGCGGACGCCTCCGCCCCAGGGCAACTGGCAACGAGAGGCGCATGCGTTCGTCGCGCTGGCGAAACGCGCACCCGATCGAGCACAGATTGCCCTGCCGACCTTCGCCACGCACATCCGTTGGCCGGTGCGGATGTATGCGGCGCGGGCCGCCGCGTCCATGAACGATGTGCCCTGGCTCACGCGGCTTGCGGCCGATCCCGACGACAACGTCGCGGAGACCGCGCTCCCTGCGCTTCGGAAGCGCGTGGGCGCCGAGAGCGATTCAGCCTTCATCGCCGCGCTCGGCCGGAAGCCGCACCCCGCGGGTCTCTCTCCGGGTGCACGTCCGTATCAGGTGATCCGGACTGCGGCCCTCGAACTCAAAGGTGCACAGTCGACACCGCAGCTCGTGACAGCGCTCTCCGATGCGCTCCAGCGGATCACAGCGGAGCAATGCGACACGTCACGCGATGTGCGGATGACGCTCCTCGAACGTCTGAGCGAGATGGGTTCAGTGGCGCAGGTACGCACCTTGACGCCGCTCCTGAAGGATGGGGACCCCGAGATCGCACGCGTGGCTGCGGCGTTGATCGGCCGGTGGACCGGCGCGGTGCCCGAGATTGAACCCGTCAGGCGGACCGTCTTGCTACCGAACGACGAAGAGCTGTCGCCGACGCAAACCGCCACGATTGAGATGGCGAGCGGGCGGCGGTTCTCGATGGCCTTTCACATGGACCAGGCACCGCTGTCGGCGACCCGCTTCATCCGGCTCGTCAAAGGGCACTACTACGACGGCACGACCTTCCACCGCGTCGTTCCCAACTTCGTCATCCAGGGTGGCAGCCCGAACGCGAACGAATACTGCGGCGACTGTCCCTTCATGCGCGACGAACGCGGCCTGCTGATGCACGTCCGCGGATCGGTCGGGATCTCCACGCGTGGCCGGGACACGGGGGATGCGCAGATCTTCATCAACCTCGTCGACAACGCCAGGCTCGACCATGACTACACGGTCTTTGCCCGCGTGTGCGGTCACGACATGGACATCGTCGATGGCATCCTCGAGGCGGACCAGATTAGGCGGATCACCATCGGATCGGACCAGCGCTGCTTTTGAGTCGCTCGCCTTTTACCGAAAGCTAACCAGTTCGTGAGGCGGTTCTCATGCGCCGCCGGCCAGCGCCCCATATGCTGTAAAGATGAGCCTGCAATCTTCGGTTGGTCTCTTCCTCATTCCTGTAGACTTTGCTGTGTCCGCATGACTTCGTCAGCCGATCAGTTCGCGCTCACGGGGCGCGCGTTCAGAATCCAGTTTCGGGCTGAGGCGGACATCACGCGCGGTATCTGCTGCGGCCGGATCGAGCACGTGCGATCCGGCGACGCCGCGCACTTTGCGACCGTGCAGGAGCTGCTGGCGTTCGTGCAGTTCTGCATGACCCGCAACGGCGGGGGCGCAATGACTGGAGGACACCCAGAGACAGAAGCGATCGCTGATTGAACTCGCGTCCTCTGCGGCCGTCGCGCACCAGGTGACCCATGTCGCAGTACTCCTTTGGTCCCTATCGGCTCGACGATGGCGCAGGTCAGCTGCGCCGTGGTGAAGACGTCGTGCCACTCGCCCCCAAGGCATTTGCCGTCCTTCAGCATCTGGTCAGGAAGTCGGGTCAGCTCGTCACGAAAGACGAGCTCCTGTCCCTCGCCTGGGCCGATGTGCACGTGGGAGACGGCGCGCTGAAAGTGTGCGTGCGTGAGATCCGGCGCGCGCTCGACGATGACCCACGCACGCCGCTGTTCATTGAAACCGCCCACCGACGAGGTTATCGCTTCGTCGCGTCGGTGGCGGTCCAGGGACCGGCACCGGTCCAGCCGCTTCCGATCATCGCGGACGGCGCACTCGCGATTCCGGCGACGCACTACGCGCGAAGCGGCGACGTCAACATCGCCTATCAGGTCGTCGGCCGAGGCCCGATCGATCTCGTCTTCGTGATGGGCTGGGTCTCGCACCTGGAGTACTTCTGGGCCGAGCCGTTATTTGCGAAGTTCCTTCTCCGCCTCGCCTCGTTCTCGCGGCTGATCCTGATCGACAAGCGCGGCACTGGACTCTCGGATCGCGTCGTGGAGCTGCCAACGCTCGAGCAGCGGATGGACGACCTCCGCGCGGTGATGGACGAAGTGGGCTCCTCGAAGGCCGCGTTGATCGGCGTGTCCGAGGGGGGACCGATGTGCGCGCTCTTCGCGGCGACCTATCCCGAGAAGACGCACGCGCTCATCATGATCGGCACCTACGCGAAGCGGATCTGGGATCCGCAATATCCCTGGGCGCCGACGCGCGAGCAGCGGGAAGCGTTCTTTCAGCAGATCCGCGAAGGCTGGGGCGGACCGATCGGCCTCGAGGAGCGCGCCCCGACTCTCGCGCACGACCCGTCATTTCGCAACTGGTGGAGCACCTACCTGCGGATGGGCGCCAGCCCCGGCGCGGCGCTCGCGCTGACCAGGATGAACTCGGAGATCGATATCCGGAACATCCTGCCGTCGATTCGCGTCCCCACGCTCGTGCTTCATCGCTCGCACGATCGCCTCCTGCGGATCGAGGAAGGCCGCTACGTCGCGAGCCAGATTCCCGGTGCACGCTTCGTCGAGCTGCCCGGCGACGATCACCTGCCGTTTGTCGGCGATCAGGAAACGCTGCTCGCCAACATCGAGCGGTTCGTGACCGACTCCCCGCGGCAGCCCTCCTTCGATCGCGTGCTGTCGACGATTCTCCACATCGGCATCGAAGGTCAGGGGACCGCTGCGTTCCTCGAGCACGCCGGTCACGAATGCGATTGGTTCCGCGGCCGGGTTGTGGTCTCGCCCGGGGATCGGCTGGTCGCTTCGTTCGACGGTCCTGCGCGTGCCATCCGTTGCGCAACCGCACTCGCCAAGGCCGCGGAACGCTTCTGCGTGACGGTCCGCGCCGGACTTCACACCGGCGAGTGTGGCGTCGAAGACGGGGTGCTCACGGGTCCGCCGATCGCGATTGCCGCCGCCATCGCCAGCTGGGCAGCACCCGGCGAAGTCCTCGTCTCACGCACGGTCAGCGACATCGTGGGGGACACCGGCCTGCCGTTCGAAGATCGGGGGGTTCACCACGTGGGTGATACCGGAGAGTGGAGGCTCTTCAGGGTCTGATCTGTTTCACGTGACCGCTGCTTCAAGCATCCGAATCCGTCCCGTCCCGGCATCGATCTCGACCTGGATCCCTTCGCCGATCGTGAACTGCGGCAGCCGGTGTCCGATCATCGCGCCCTGCCATGCCGGTACGTTCAGCGGCTTGATGTGATCGTTGAAGACTTCCTCGAGCGTCAGCGATCCATATCCCTGCTCCGGTTCGCATTCGCTGCACGTGCCGAATACGAATCCCCGGATGCGTGACAGCACGCCCGCGAGCTTCAGCGTCGTCATCATCCGATCGATGCGGTAGATGTCCTCGCCGACATCCTCGAGGAAGAGGATGCAGGTGTCCCAGTTCGGAAGGTACGGGGAGCCCATGATGGCGGTCAGCACCGTGAGGTTCCCGCCGAGGATGCGTCCGCGCGCGGTGCCGGGCGTGATCGTCTGGATCCGATTCTCTGTCTGAACCAGGAACTCTCCCTTGTCGTGCGGGTTTTCCAGCGTGGCCGCCTGACCGTCGAACAGAATCTGCTTCACCCAGTTGACGGAGAACTCGTCCCAGCGTCCCATGCCGTTCGGCCCGTGAAACGTGACCAGCCCGGTCTTCGCGTGGATGCTGAGGAGGAGCGCCGTGATGTCGCTGTAGCCGAGGACGATCTTCGGGTTGCGCCGGATGCTGTCGAAGTCGAGAAACGGAAGCAGCCGGCTGCTGCCCCAGCCGCCGCGGATCGGCAGGACAGCGCGCACTTCAGGGTCCGCGAAAAAGCGGTTGATGTCGTCGGCGCGATCCTTGTCCTGACCGGCGAGGTAGCCATGACGATCGAGGAGGTGTCCACCGATCTTCACCTTGAGCCCGAGCGCTTCGAGCGACTCGCGCGCGACGTCGAGATCCACTGTTTTGAACGTGGCGCTTGCCGGCGCGACCATCGCGACCGTGTCTCCCGGTGAGAGACGCTTTGGTTTGACGAGCGCTGGCGTCTGCGCCAGGGCGGCGCGCGGAGTCGTGAGTGCCAGCCCCATGGCCGATGCCGCAGTCGCATTGAGAAAATGACGTCGATACATGGATAAACCCCTCTCTTGTAAGCGAATTCGCCCGTTGCGGCAAGCCGCGTCATCCGGTGCTATGCTCGAAGTGGCGTCTGCATGGCCCGCGGAGGTGTGTATGCGAACCGCGTTATCGACACTGTCCGCTGTCGTAATGGCTGGCGCGTTGTGTCTTGGACAGACCCAGGAACCACGCGACAAAGAGAAACTGCCCGACAAAGGGGATTCGGTTCTCGTCAAGGGCTGTCTGAACGGCACCGTCCTGCAGGCGACCGAAACGTCGGTCGTTGACAGCACCGGCATTCTCTCGGAGCCCCTCACCTATCAGCTCAAAGGGGACAAGGCGCTGCTGAAGAAGATGCGCGACAACCACGACCGCCATCTGGTCGAAGTGATCGGTACCCTGAAGTCGAGCCTTCAAGGCATCCAGGTGCGCGGAAAGCAGGTCGGAAAAGCCCGCGTCTACATTGGCATGGGCCCCACAGCGGATCAGCGGCGAGCCGCGGAGCAGGGGACGGAGCAGCCGGTTCTGGAAGTCAAATCGTACGAAGGCGAGCCGACGGTCTGCGCCCGCTGACCGCGCCGAGCGACGTCGCGCCAGACCCCGGCGCACGGCGGCGTCGTGTAGGATCAACCCATGCTGCGTCGGATCCAGCGGGCGATCGCCGCCGTCTGTGCGGCCGTCCTGCTCGTCGCGCCGGCCGCCGCGCAGCGGTTCGATCCGGGTTCGCCCCAGGCCATCGCGCCGGGCGTGACCCTCTATCACGTCACCGACCAGGCACTCCTCGATCCCGCGGCGCCAGTGTCAGTCTGGCTGCTGCGGCTCGATCCCGCTCGAACCCGCCTTCGTTCCTCTCTGGCCAACGACGAGATCATGGGCACTGAAACCGTCGCCGGGATCGCGGAACGGCATCAGGCGCTGGCGGCAATCAATGCCGGATTCTTTCTTCCGAATGGCGATCCGGCCGGTGCGTTGACGCTCGACGGACATCTCGTCAGCGACACCCAACGGCCTCGCGGCGCGGTGGGGATCGTGGAATCCGAGCCCGGCCAGCAGCTGCTGTTCGCGCGGCTGCGAGCCTCGATCGTCCTCGAAATCGGTGGGCGCACGTCCGACAGAATCCCGATCGATGGCGTTGACACGACACGCGCGCGGGGCAAGCTGATGCTCTTTACTCCCGCGTATCATTCCGACACTGATACGGCGGCCGGCGGCCGCGAGTGGATACTCGACGGGCATCCGCTGAAGGTGAGGGGTGCGAGTCGCGTGGCAGGAAAGACGCCCATCCCTCCGAGCGGTTACGTTCTGTCGTACGGGGGGACGTCAACTCCAGAACGCCTGCGTCGGCTGCGCAACGGCACACGCGTGGCGCTCACGACGACATACGAGGCGATCGAGGGCCCATCCGATATCTGGCTGAGAGCCCGTGACATCGTCGGTGGCGCAGGGCTGCTGGTTCGGGACGGCCGCGCCATTGACGATTGGACCATCGAGCAGTTCGCCAGGGGCTTCGCGGAGACACGACATCCGCGAACCATGATTGGCACGACGTCGGACGGCACGATCTGGCTGGTGACGGTCGATGGCCGCCAACCGCAGCTGAGCGCGGGCATGACGCTCGCCGAGCTCCGCGCGCTGGCTTCGCGCCTCGACCTCGTCAACGCGCTGAACCTCGACGGCGGTGGATCCACGACGATGTGGGTGCGAGGGAAGATTCTGAACAGTCCGTCTGATGCCGCCGGACCCCGCAAGGTCAGTGATGCGCTGCTCGTGTTCAGCGCGCCCGTCGCGGGAGATCGTCTGTGACCTATCGTTTCGGGCCTTTCACGCTGGATCCGGCCTCGTATCGACTGCTCAAAGAGGGTGAGGTCGTCGCGCTCTCGCCGAAGATCATCGATCTCCTCCTCTACCTGGTCGCGCGGCCGTCCGCGCTCGTCACCAAGGACGAGCTGTTCAAAGCGCTCTGGCCGGACGTGGCGGTGACCGACAACGCGTTGACGCAGGCCGTCTCCGAACTGCGTCAAGCGCTCGGCGACAATTCATCGAAGCCGGTCTACGTTCAGACCGTTGCGCGCCGGGGCTATCGGTTCATCGCGCCGGTGAACGCGGCTGCGCCTGCACCGACGACTCAAACGGCGGCCGTCTCCGAACCGGCAGCCACCGCGCAACCTGCGATTGCGGTTCTGGATTTCACGAACGTCAGCGGCGATCGTGAAGTCGCGTGGCTCTCGTCGGGAATTGCCGAAACGGTGACGAACGATCTTCGCGCCACCTCCTCCCTTCGCGTCATTGATCGGCTGCGCGTCGTCGAAGCCATGCGGCGCGCTGGAACGGATCTGTCCGCGCTGCGCGCCGAGCTCCACCTCGATCGGGCGGTCGTGGGAAGCTTTCAGCGCGCCGGTACGCGGCTGCGGATCACGGCGCGCGTCGTGGATGCCGCGACGAGCGAAGCGGTCGCGGAAGCCAAGGCGGACGGCCCGCTGGAAAAGGTATTCGAGCTGCAGGATCGAATCGTCGCGCAGTTCGCGGAAACGCTCGGGATGAGCAAACCCGAGGCGGGGTCACGCCGCTCGGTCGGCGACACGAGCAGCCTCGAGGCGTATCAGACATTTACCGAGGGGCGGGTGCGGCTCGAGTCGCTCGACGCGTCGCTCGTGCCCGCCGCGGTCGCCGATTTCGAGCGCGCGATCTCGCTGGATCCGCGGTATGCCAGCGCCTACGTCGGTCTGGCAAACGCCCGCTTCTGGCAGTACGAGATGTCGCGCGCCCGAAACAAGCCGGACGGCGAACTGCTCGCGCGCGCCATCGACCACGTCCGCCGGGCGATTGAGCTCGAACGCGATCTCGCGGAAGCCCACGCGACGCTCGCGTTCCTGCTGATGAGCGCGCGGCGAGCGGAGGAAGCGCTGACGGAGGCACGCCGGGCGGTCGTCCTGGAGCCTGGTTACTGGGGCAACCAGTTCCGGCTCGCGCATGCGGCCTGGGGGGACGAGCGGCTCCAGGCGCTCGCGCGCGCGGTCGATCTCTATCCCGACTTTCCGTTCATTCACTTCGAAGCGGCGATGGTACATATCGCGCGCGGCGATCTCGATCGCGCGGAACCCGTCCTGCGAGAGGGCACGCTCGTCCAGGATCGGCAGGCGCATCTGAAGCAGCGCTACCCGGCCAAAGGCCTGCATTGGCTGCTCGGCCTGGTGCGGCTCGCTCGCGGTGATGCGGCGGAAGCGCACCTCGCGTTCGAACGCGAGATCCAATCCGGCCCCGGCCAGCTCTACGCCGCCGAGTTCGCGATGAACGCCTACGACGGCGCCGGTTTTGCCTGTCTCGACACCGGCGACGGTCCCGCCGCGGTCGCCAGCTTCCGACGCGCGCTGGAGCTCTTTCCCGAGCACGCGCGATCGCTCGTCGGCCTCGGCGCTGCGTTGAACGCCGTCAAGGACATAAACGGAGCCGAAGAAGCGTTCTCGCGGGCCGCCGCGGCGATCGAGGCGCTCCGGCGCGGAGGCCGCGGCAGCGAAGCGACCATCGCCGAAGCGCTGCACCACGCCGTCCGCGGCCGCGAAGAGGAGTCCATTCAAGCCCTTTCTGTCCTGCTCGAACGCGCCGATCTGCCGTTCACAGGATGGACCATTCCGATCGAGCCCCTTTTGGCAGATGTGCGCCAGAATCCCGCCTACCGACAGATTTCGTCCCGTTTAGCCGACCGCGCCCGCTGATTTCAGCGTTCCTTCACGCTCCGTTCACGACCCCTCACGCCTCCCACGGCTATCGTCGTGTCTGCCCCCGGCTCCAAGGAGGACGACCATGAGGACATGCCGGATCGCGTCGACGATGGCGGTGGCCGTTGCGGTGACGTTCATGTGCGCGGCGCTGGCGAGTGCTCAGGAGCGTCCACAGGAGCGGATGACGACCTACGAGCTGACGCTCAAGGACGGCTCACGGCTCTACGGGACCATCGAGCAGCAGGACGACAGCCTCATCGTTTTCCGCAGCGTGTCCGGGCTCGTGATCTCGACGCCTCGGGCCGACGTTCGCTCGCTGCGCGAGGTTGCCGGAACGCTCACGGAGGGGGAGTTCCGCCCCGGCGATCCGAACACAACCCGGCTGTTCTTCGGGCCGACCGGACGGTCGTTGCCAAAGGGACGGACGTACTTCGGCGTCTACGAGTTCCTGATGCCGTTCGTGCAGGTCGGCGTCACCGATCGGTTCTCGATCGGCGGCGGCACGCCACTGATGTTCGGCTTCGATGAAGGCACGCGGCCGTTCTGGATCACGCCGAAGCTGCAGGTGTTCGACAACGGCCGGACGCAGGCCGCGGTCGGAGTGTTCCAGGCGTTTATCGACGGCGAGAGCGCCGGCATCGCGTATGGCGTCGTCACGACGGGGCGCATCGACGCATCCGTCACCGCTGGCGCCGGAGTGGGTTACTCGAGCGACGGAGGCTCAGGCGGTGTCGTGATGATCGGCGGCGAGCGTCAGGCCAGCCGGCACGTGACGTTCGTGACCGAGAACTACATCTGGAAGGGGGGCCACGGCGTCGTCTCCGGCGGCGTCAGATTCTTCGGCGAGCGCCTCTCGGCTGACGTGGGGCTTGCCTTTCCGCTCGGCGAGAAGGAACTGTACGCATTCCCCGTCGTGAACTTCGTCTACATCTTTTGATCGCCGTGTGGTTCAACGGACCGAGTCGAACACGGCTTTGGAGAGCTGCGCCATGAGGGCGGCGCTCTGCTTCTCCTCCTGGATGCCGCGCACGAGCAGCACGAGGACGTAGGGCCTGGGACCGTACACGACTGCCGCGTCGTGATGGATCTTCGTGATCGTGCCGGTTTTGTGCGCGACCGCCGTGCCCGGCGGCAGGCCAGCCGGGATGGCGGTGTTGAACTTCTGACGTTTGAGGATGTCGATCATCTCGGCGTCGGCCGCCGAATCGACCGCCTTGCCCGCGGCGATCTTCTCGAGCAGGATCATCAACCCGCGCGCCGTCGTGGTGTTGTTCAGGCCCTTGTCGAACGCCTTCTGGTCTTCCACGCCGCGCAGAACCTGCATCCCGTCCGCCCCGAGCCTGGTGACCGTCCGCCGGATGTTCTCGACGCCGAGCTTCTCGATGAGCAGATTCGCTGCGAAGTTGCTGCTGACCGTGATCATGGCTTCGCACAGCTCCCGCAGCGTCATCGTCTTGCCCACCGCCGCGTAGACTTCCTTGTCCGAGTCGTCCCCCTCGCTCAACTGGTAGACGCTGCCGTCGACGATGCTGTGGAACGCGTTTCTGATCGCGAGCCGGTCGTCGAGTGAGATCTTGCCGGCCCGCGCCTGCCGAAACAGCTCGATCATCACCGGGACCTTCATCGTGCTCGCCGCGTGAAAGACCCTGTCCGCGTCCATCATCACCCCGGTCCGGCCGTCGAGCGTATGAAACGCAACGGCCACTTCGGCGCCGCTGGCGGCGATGATGCCACGCAGCTGCGATTCCAGGGAGGCCGAGGGCGACAATTGAGGAGCGGACAAATGTCCGCACGACAAGAGAGCCACGACCAGGGGAGGGATGCGCATGGCGTGATGTTATCAGCAGGGCGCGCAGGGACAACGGAGATGAACCGAGCACGGGATCACAAAACCACCCTCAGCGCCTCCGCGTGCTCCGTGTGGTACGCTTCGAGGACTCCGTCCCCTCCGCGCCGATATGTCCACCCACGAACTGAACAACAAGAAGGTCATCGTCGCCGGTGCTGGCCTCGCGGGTCTCGCGGCGGCGCGCGATTTGGAGCTGGCGGGTGCCAGGGTTGCTGTGTGCGAGGCGCGCGAGCGTGTCGGCGGTCGCGTCCATACGATTCGGGAAGGTTTCGCTGCCGGGCAGCACGCAGAAGGTGGCGCGGATCTCATCGAAGGCGCACAGCGCCACCTCCTCGACCTCGCAACAGCCGTGGGTCTTGAACCGGTGCGAATCCTTCGCCGGGGCTGGGGATTTTACGGCGCCGATGCACGCGGTCGGCGACGGGTGCATGCGGGAGCGAGGACGTGGGGCCAGGCCGCTCACCAACTGCGGCCCGAGATTCAGGACTACTGCCTCTCCGAGAAGCGGTGGGATTCCGCGATCGCCGTAGACATCGCGCGGCGGTCCGTGAGCGAGTGGCTTCGCGACGTCAAAGCCAGCCCGATTTTCGTGGCCGGAATGCGCGGCTTGCGCGGGTTCTTCCTCGCAGATCCCGAGGAGCTTTCCCTCATCGCGGTCGTCGATCAGTTTTCTGCCGACGATGATCCTGGAGACAACACGTTTTGCAGGATTCCCGGCGGCAACGATCTGCTCCCGCAGTACGTCGCGAAATCTCTCAAAGGGACGGTCCATCTTCGCACCGTCGTGAGACGGATCGTCCAGGACGCGGACGGCGTGCGGGTGACCGTCGAGCGCAACGGACGCCGCGACGAGATGCCCGCCGACTTCTGTGTCCTCGCGCTTCCCGCATCGACGTTGCGCGACGTGATCGTCGATCCGCAATTGCCACCCGATCAGCAGCGGGCGATTGCCTCCCTTCGCTATGGGCCGGCGACGCGGGTGCTGCTGCAGTTCGCTCGTCGCTTCTGGCGCCGCGCGACACGTCCCATCGCGTTTGGCAGCGATCTCCCGATCGGCGCCGTCTGGGACGGCAACGAGCAGCAGAGAGGACCGGCCGGCATCCTGAGTCTGCTCGCCGGGGGCCGCGCCTCACGTGAGCTGCAGGACATCGTCAAGGCGGAAGGTGGGGAAGGCGTGGCGCGGCGCCTGGCGTGGATGGGAACGCCGTCGACGCTCCTGTCCACGCGCGTGATCACCTGGGAGGCGGACGAATGGGCGCGCGGCGGCTACGCCTACTTCGATCCGACATTCGATCCACGTCTGCGCGCCTGGCTCTCGCGTCCGGCCGGCCGGCTGCTCTTCGCCGGCGAGCACACGAGTGAGCGCTGGCAGGGCTACATGACCGGTGCCGTCGAGAGCGGCAAGCGCGCCGCCGCCGAGGTTAGGCACCTGGCGAGGATGGCGGGTGCTTGATACTTATCGCTGTCCGCGGTCCGCGGTCCGCTGTCCGACTGTTCACTGTCGGCTGTCGGCGGACCCGCGGTTTCCGTTACTTCGCTTCCGCCATTTCCGCGAGCGCGCCCCAGGTGTCCGGATCCTGCGAGACCAGGGTCGCAAGGTAGAGCGACACATCGTCCGCCGGGAATTTTGTCCGGAGTTCGGCCGCTGCGATGCGTAGTTTCTCGGCGTCCGGCTTGGTCATTTGCTCATCGCTGATGAGGCCCTCT
>DATAEK010000014.1:0-39101 GCA_036258055.1 Vicinamibacterales bacterium | reverse complement strand
CATGGCGTCGCGATGAAGGGGCCGATCCTCTGCTTCGTTGGGCCGCCTGGCGTGGGCAAAACCTCGCTCGGCCAGTCCATCGCTCGCTCCATGAACCGGAAGTTCGTGCGCATCTCGCTCGGCGGTGTCCGCGACGAGGCGGAGATCCGGGGGCATCGACGCACCTACATCGGCTCCATGCCGGGGCGCATCGCGCAGGCGCTCAAGACGGCGGGGTCCTCGAACCCCGTGCTCATGCTCGACGAGATCGACAAGGTGTCGGTGGGCATCCAGGGCGATCCGGCAGCGGCCCTGCTCGAGGTGCTCGATCCGGCGCAGAACCACGCGTTCCGCGATCACTATCTCGAGATCATGCTCGACCTCTCTCGCGTGCTGTTCATCGCGACCGCCAACCAGCTCGGCACCATCCACCCGGCGCTGCTCGACCGCATGGAACTCATTCAGTTGAGCGGCTACACCGAAGAGGAGAAGGTCCACATCGCGCAGATGTACCTCGTGCCGCGCCAGCTTCAGGAAAACGGTCTTTCGCCGTCGCAGCTCGAGATCACGGAGGCCGCCCTGCGCCGGACGATCGCCGAGTACACGCGCGAGGCGGGGGTGAGGGCGCTCGAACGGCAGATTGGCGCCATCGCCAGAAAAGTCGCCGCGCGCGTGGCGAGCGAATCCGGCTTCACCGCGAAGGTGGACGCGGCGAATGTCGAAGACTACCTGGGGCCGGCGCGATTCAAATCGGAAAGCGTGTTCCGGACGTCCCGGCCGGGCGTTGCAACCGGCGTCGCCTGGACGGAGACGGGCGGCGACGTGCTGTTCGTCGAAGCGGCGCTGCTCCCTGGCGGCAACGGGCAACTCACGCTGACCGGTCAGCTCGGCAGCGTCATGCAGGAATCCGCGCGAGCCGCACTCTCCCACGTCCGCCAGCAGGCCTCGTCGCTGGGCATCTCGCCGGAGTTCCTGAGCAAGCAGGACCTCCACGTCCACGTTCCCGCCGGCGCGATTCCCAAGGACGGGCCGTCGGCGGGGGTGACAATGGCGACGGCGATCGTCTCGGCGGCGCGCGGCGTGCCGGTCAACCCCGAGGTCGCGATGACGGGCGAGATCACACTCTCCGGCCTCGTGCTGCCCGTTGGCGGAATCCGGGAGAAAGCGCTCGCTGCGAAGCGTCAGGGCATCGGCACGTTCATCCTGCCGCAGATGAACGAACCGGATCTCGCGGAGCTCCCGGCCGAGGTGAAGGAGCACATGAAGTTCGTACCCGTCCGCACGCTCGAGGAGGCACTGAAAGTCTCCATGCCTCCCGCCTCCTGAGCCGGTGCCTTCGGTCGTCTTCTACATCTCCGGACACGGGTTCGGACACGCTTCCCGTCAGATCGAAATCGTCAACGCCCTGGGCGTGGCACGTCCCGACCTTCAGATCGTGCTGCGCACCTCGGCGCCGGCGTGGCTCTTCGAGCGCACGGTCCGTGTCCCGTTCTCGCTGATCGCCGGCGCGACGGACACCGGCGTCGTTCAGATCGACAGCCTGCGTCTCGACGAAGCCGCGACCGTCGACGCGGCCTGGAACTTTCACGCGACACTGAGAGACCGTGCAAAGCGCGAAGCCGTGCTGCTCCGCGAGCACGACGCCCGGTTCGTGATCGCCGACGCCCCGCCGCTCGGGTGTGCGGCCGCCAGCCTCGCCGGTCTCCCGTGCGTCGTGATCGCCAATTTCACCTGGGACTGGATCTACGGCGCGTACGACGCATCCGGGCGCGAGGCGTCGAATCTGGTGCCCGTCATTCGTGAGGCGTACTCAACTGCGGACGCCGCGTGGCGTTTGCCGATGCATGGCGGCTTCGCGTCATTCCGATCGATTGTCGACGTGCCCTTCGTCGCGCGGCACGCACGCCACTCCCGCCCCGAGGTACGCGAACGGCTCGGACTGCCTGCGGACCGGCCGCTCGTCCTCTCGTCATTCGGCGGCTACGGCGTGCGCGATCTCGACTTGAGCGCTCTCGACTGCCTGCGCTCCTACGGCGTCGTGCTCACAGAAGCCGACGCCGGTCCGCCACGCGACGGCATTTACCCGATTCGCGAAGCGGCGATATACGACTCGGCGCTTCGCTACGAGGATCTTGTCGCAGCCGTGGACATCGTCATCACCAAACCGGGATATGGGATCATCGCGGAGTGCCTGGCCAATCGCACCGCGCTCGTCTACACATCGCGCGGACACTTCCGCGAGTACGACGTGCTCGTGGCTGAAATGCCGAGGTTCCTTCGTTGCGCGTTCCTGGATCAGGACGCGCTCCTCGCGGGACGGTGGCTAAAGGCGCTGGATCGCGTCATGGCGAGCCCTGACCCGCCAGAGCAGCCGGCGACCAATGGCGCGGAGGTGATTGCCGCGATGATTGCCGGGCGCGTGTGAACGAAGGCAGGCGGTTCAGAACCGTAGGACCTTCACGGACAGCAGAGCGGACAGCGGACAGCCGGCAGCGGACAGCGATCTCGATCTGAGTGTTACGGCCTGACGGGCTCGTGAATCGTCAGCTCCGAGACGCGCCAGAGATTCTCGTGCCGGGCCAGCTGCCTGAGCCTGACGTATCGCGCCTGCCGTGGCGGAAATGAAAAGTGCATCGACGCCTCACGCGGGCCGCGGACGGCCGCGAGAAAGGCGAGCGCCGCCGTCGGGCCGTCCCACACCTGTTCCCAGCTTGCACCATCGATCGACACGTCGATGGCCAGGTGTCTGGGAAAGTCGCGGGCATATTCACCCAGGGCGTGCGTGACGCCGCCCACCTCGTGCGTGCTTCCCAGGTCGACCAGCACCCACTGACCCGGATGCTGCGGACCGTCACCCCACTCGGTCTCGATCCGCTTGTCGATCATCGGCGCGCCGTCTCGCACGTATGCGCGCGCGCTTGCAATCGGCACCGCCGCGCCCACGGCGGCATCCATGCTGGGCACCGCGGAAAGCCGAAATGCACGGCGCACACCGTCACTTGCGATCGGACCCGATCCGGCAACCGACTCCGCATATCTCGCCCACCGTCCGTTCGGGTCTGCCGCGCCATTGACGACGATGTCATAGGAACCGAGCGAGGCGAGAGCACGCAGCATCTCGGGGTCGTAATCGTTCAGCCCGAACTGCAACGGTGCATAAAACGACGGATCGTAGCCGCTGACGCCGTTGACCACCCGGCGACGGTGCCAGATGGAGCGGAAGGTGCCCGCAGCATCCCATTCAGGACCAAGAGGCAACTCGAGGATCGGCTGCGATTGATCGCGGCGTTCGACGCGCGGCCACGGCTCAGGCGGGATCGCCAGTGGCAACGAGACGATCCATCCGTCGGCGACGACCCCGACGAGGACCAGCGCGAAGAAGCGGCCGCGTGACACGCGCCAGATCGAGGAGAGCCGTACGAAGGCGAGTCCTGCTGCCACGGAGAGACACAACACACCGAGCATCCAGAACCGCGTCGGCACCCGCAGACCGGTAAAGCCCGGCAGGCTGAGAAGCCACGCGTAGGGTGCAGGATTCACGAGCACTCGCTCTCCTGCTCGCAGGACCTTGCCGCAGGCGAACAGTCCCATCGCGACGGTTGCGACACCGTAAAAGAGGAGCGGGCTCCGGCGCCGCCAGCCGTTGACGAGGGCGTCGGTCATGATCAGCCACACGAGGCTGGACGCCGCCAACACGAGCAGCGGACGGCCGAGACGGCTCATCCTGATCACGTGACCGCCGATTTCGATGCGCCAGGGACCGATCAAAAGCGTGCCCAGGATCAACACCAGAGCGCCAAGCGCGATCGTCCCGACTGCCAGACGCAGCGTCTTGGCGGCCTTCGGACGCGAATCGGCGCTGCGACGGCGCGTCAGAAGGATCGCGGCACATGCCACCAGCAGCACGGTCGTGATGCCCGGAAAGAGTTGATCCTTGTACGCCGGCAACACGTGTCGCCACAGTCTCACCTCTTGCGAGACTTCCAGCCACGCAGTAAAGGGCGCGCTGACGCCGATCGGATCCTCGAGCGACCGGCGGAGCCCGTAGTGTTCGTGCACCGCTTGGTACTTGAGGAAGATCGGAACCAGCGGCGCGCTGGCGATCACCCATGTCACGACGATCGCGGCTCCGGCGCGCAGCATTGTCCGCGGGGAGCAGAAGTACAGCACCCACAACGCGACAAGGACCGCTCCGAAGAGCATCATGTAACCGTTCGCCAGCGATTGAAGCAGCCACGCCACGCCGAAGAGCACGAGCCATCGTGCGCGGCGCTGTTCGAGGTATCCGTGCAGGCCGAGGAGCACGAGCGGGATCCAGTACGTCGACAGCATCTGGATGTGCCCGAGCTCCGCCATACGATACGGACTGAAGCCAAATGCGAGGCCTGAGAGAAACGCCGCGTCTTCGCGACGGGTGATGAACCGAACGAGCAGAAAAGCGGTGAAGGCCGATACCGGCCAGGTCAGAAAGCACGCGACGTTATATGTGGTCAGCGGGTTGCGCGTAAGCCAGTAGGTCGGCGTCGAGAACGGCGTCAATCCCTGGAGGTTCTCGGTGAACGCGCTGATGTTGTCGGCCGGGTAGAAGTACGGCGGGTTCCACCACTCCTGGCTGAATGGAACGGTCTTCGCGTTCCACCAGAGGATTGACGTGTTCAGGATCGGGTCGTACGGGTCACTCGCAATGCGATCCGCGCTCCGTGGAAGGAGCGGCCAGGTGTAGACGACCCCGAATGCCAGATACAGACACAAGAGGGCAAGGCTGCGGAGCGGCCACCGGGACAGGCCGGGCGCCCGATCGTCGCGCGACCGTTCAGCGCTCGTAGTCACCTCGCCGCGCGCGACCGCGAATGCGAAGAAGCTCACGGAACATCCCGATGCTGTCGCGCACGAGGCTGAGCTGAGACTCGCGGCGATAGTGCCACTCGATCGGCACTTCCACGATCCGCAAACCACGCGCACGCGCGATGTGCAAGACCTCGATGTCGAAGGCCCAGCCGTCGATGGTCACGTGCGGGAAAATCGCCTCGGCCGCCCGCCCCGTGAACATCTTGAAGCCGCACTGCGTGTCGTCGATGCCTGGCACCATCAGGCCCTGGACGACGCGATTGAATGCCCGCCCCGCCAGGTGACGGACGAGCGGCTCACCGATCCGGCGTGCTCCGTGTCCCTCACGGCTGCCGATGGCGACGTCGAAATCAGTCAGGCGCGGCGGCAGAAACCGCGCGAGCTCCGCGACCGGCATCGACAGGTCGGCGTCACAGATGAACCGATAGGCGCGGCGCGCGGCGAGCAGTCCGGCCCGGACGGCCCCGCCCTTACCACGGTGCGGCTCCCGTTGCAGCACGATGCGGGTGTCCTTCGCGGTCTGTTCCTCAACGACGGCGCGCGTGCGATCGGCGGACCCGTCGTCCACTACGCGAACTTCCCAATCCCACGATGTCCCCTGCAGGTACGTCTGGAGCTCCGACAGGGTGGAGCCGAGCCGGGCTTCCTCGTTGTAGGCAGGGATGACGACCGACAGGCTCAGACTCGCCGGGTCCATCAGATCAGTTGGAAGACGATCGCTTGGATGAGCGCGGACCGCAAACGGCGTACGGGCCTGGCATCACGAGCAGCGATTCGCGCAGCGCGAGCGCAGGCACCGCTTGCACCGCAGCATCGTGCCGTGCCTTGAACGCCCGGTAGTCGCTCTCTCCCAGCAACACGGGCCGCTGACGATCGGCGCTGAAAAGTGCGTCAGACACCGCGGCATCGTCAAGCGCCACGGCTCGATCCCAGCCCAGATGTCGCAGGTAGTAGTAGTACGAGTGCAGAAACCATTTGTGCTCGCCGATCGCGTAGACGCCGAGCGGATGACGGCCGGCCTGGATCTCGGCGTTATGCACCTGCATCAGGCAATCGCGCGCGATGTGGAGCGGTTGATTGTAATTCTGTGTCGCCCGCCAGGTGTCTTCGTACGCGTTCGCGGGCAGGATCAGCAGCAGCACTGCCGCCGGCAGCACGATCCGCGCGGCGATGACCCCCCGGCCGGCCAGCGTACCCAGAACCAGCGCGATCAGCAACGGCCGCGCGATGTGCGCGTTACGAAACACGGTCACGCCGCCAATCTTCCAGTTGATGCCGCCGAGAACGAACGTCACGACGGCGACGAGTATCGATATGAAAGCGATCACCGTGAGCATGTTGCGGACGACCGCGCTCCAGCGGCGGGGCGCAGTCATTCTCTCCTGCACCGCCCGCATGAACGCATCGACACGGCCACGGGCTTCGCGCAGGAGCCAGGCCGGCCCGTAGCCGGCGGCGAGCGCCAGCGGCGGTACGAACGGGTACGCGTAGTGATGCAGCTTGGACGTGCCTATCGCCATCAGCGCGAGGGGAATCGCGAACCAGGCAATCACGACGGTCGTCAATATCGTCTTCTGCTTGAGGGCAACCGTGCACAGCAACACGGCGCCTACCAGTGCCAGCCAGAGCGTCCCGGTGTGCTCGAGCTCGTTGAAGACGGTCCGGTAGTAGTAGTCCCAGGGATGCACGTGAGCCGGGTCGAGCGCCGACGTGAACCTGGTATAGACGTGCTCCTTGAGGATGACCCGCCAGAAGCCTTCACCCTCCCGCATGTATTGATACACGAACCACGGTGCGGCGAGCGCGAGGACCAGGAAACCCGTGCCGATCCACGGCATGAGATCCTCGCGCAACCGCCGTCGCGTCTGGGGGAGCGCGAGCGCGGCGGCGAGAAGGAAGATCGGCAGGAACAGCGCCGCCACGAACTTCGTCATGAACCCGAGGAAGAAGTACAGGCCCACCGCGACGATGTGCCATCGGCGCGCGCGCACGGACGGTGACTGCGCCCAGGCCTGATAGTGGTACACACCTGCGCAGTAACAGAGGAAGAGCGGCGCCTCCATGTTGTTGCCGCGGAGGCCATGCTCGAACAACAGCGGCCCATACACGAACAACACCATCACGGCGATCCCACCGCAGATCGGACCGGCGAGCAGGCTCCCGAGCGCGAAGACGTAGAGGAATGCGATGGCGCCGAAGAGCGCATCCCAGAACCGGAGGCCGAACTCGTCATGCGGGAGGAGGCCAGCCCGAATCGGGAGGCCGACAATCCAGAACTTGAGCGGAGGCTTTTCCAGGAAAACGTTGTTCGTGTCCGGACTGAGGCGAGGGTTCAGCCAGTCCCCGCTCGCCAGGATCTCATCGACCGCGAACGAATAGATGGCTTCGTCGTTCTCGAGATCCGTGCGGCCGAGACCGAGGAACAGCGGAACACAGAAGGCCGCGATGACCAGAACCAGCCAGAGTGGCCGGATCAGTCCTTCACGCACGTCACGAGCGACCAGATCCTCGGCACGTTCACCTTCTCGATCGAGATCGGCTGCAGTTCCGACTGCGCGAGGAAGGCCGGCAGGTCGAGATCCGCCTTGAAGCCGATGTGAATCGTCAACGGCGAGATCATCCGTTCGCCGCGGGAGAGGATCGGGTTCGGACTGAGGAAGTGGTTCAGGAAGATGATGCGTCCGCCGGGACGGCAGACACGGCGCATCTCGCGCGCAACCTTGACGGGATCGGGGACGACGCTGATGAGATAAGGCGCGTAGACGATGTCGAACGAGTCATCGGCGAACTTCAGATCGGCGGCGTCCATCTGCAGGAGCCGCATCTTGCCAAGACCCTTGCGCGCCGCCCGCTCGCGCGCCTTCTCCAGCATCGATGACGAGAAGTCGATGCCGGTGACCTGCGAGTGTTTGGGATAGAGCGACAGGTTGATGCCGGTGCCGACGCCAACTTCCAGCACCCGCTCACCCGCCTGGATGTTCATCCGCTGGATCGCCTGGAGGCGTCCGGGATGAAGCGTCGGTCCGAAGATGAGGTCGTAGACTTTGGCGAGCTTGTCGTAGACGCCCTCGACGAAGTCATTCTCGACAACTGTTACCGACAACGCGCGTGTCGCCGCGTCCGACCCCGATACCAGCTCGTCTTCCTGCTCGGCTTTCCGATCGAATAAGGCCATCAGGCATCATCTCCGCTTGCAGGTACGGATTGACACCCCGAAATCCTGCAAGCAGGGTGCCGCACACGCAGCCGGTCTCGTCGTCGAGCAGCGACTATACCGCGTCAACCGGGACGGGGCAAGCAATTCGGGACGACGTCGTGTCGTCATGCTTCGACCGACTCAATCACGCTCAACGCCGTCTCGACCGCTCCAGCTACCATCGAGATCTGAATGCCCTGTACGAGCGGGCGAACGCCGCTGACGATTTCGCGCGCGATCGCGAGCCCCTCGGCCGCGGCGCGACCCTTATTCTCTGCCTCGCGCATACGCGCGATCACCGCGTCGGGCACCTTGACGCCGGGAACTTCATTCGCGAGGAACTCCGCCTGGCGAACGCTGGCGAGCGGCGTCACCCCGGCGAGAATCGGGATCCGCACATCCGCGATCTGCTCCAGGAACGCCTCGAATTCGGCCACATCGAAGACCGGTTGCGTGACCGCGAACTCGGCGCCCGCTTCGACCTTGTAGCGGAAGCGGCGCACTTCCTCGCTGAGAATCAACGCGCCCGGGTTGGCCGCGACGCCGATGTGGAATCCAGTCGGCGCGCCGATCGCCTGCCCGCCGATGTCGAGCCCGCGATTCAGACGCGCCACCATGTTCGTGAGGCCGATCGCATCGACGTCGAACACCGCGGTCGCGTCCGGGTAGTCTCCGACCCGGGGCGGATCGCCCGTCACCAGCAGCAGATTCCTCACGCCCATCGCGTGCGCGCCCAGGAGATCCGACTGCATGCCCAGGAGGTTCCGATCCCGGCAGGCGTAGTGGAGGATCGTCTCCATGCCTGCCTGCTGGACGAGATGCGCGGCCGCGAGCGCGCTCATCCGGCCGCTCGCCAGCGGACCGTCCGGGATGTTCACGAGATCCACGCCGTGGATTCGCAGTTGCCGCGCCTGTTCAACGAGCGACTCTGCCTGGTGACCGCGGGGTGGCAGAAGCTCCACTGCGACGACGAACGTGCCACGACCGAGGCTGTTCGCCATCCGCGATTTCTCGGGTCGCGCGATGAGCGGCGTTTGCGGTGCGGCGGTGCCCGCGATGCCGAAGCTCGCGACGTCCGTCTGTTTCGAGGCCGGCACAGGCGCAAGGGCGCGGACCGCGGCCTTGATGTGCCGCACATGCTCTGGCGTCGTCCCGCAGCAGCCACCCACGAGCCGCACGCCAGTGTTGATGAACCGGCGCGCGTAGGAGGCCATGTATTCGGGCGAGCACAGATACAGATTGCGCCCCTCGACCTCGCGCGGGCGTCCGGCGTTCGGCTGCGCGGAAAGCTTGACCGTTGCGACGCGGGCCATCCGTTCGACGCTGTCGAGCATCGCCGCAGGACCCACGCTGCAGTTCACACCGACAACGTGCGCGCCCTGCCGCTCGAGCTCCGGAACGAATGCCTCGGGAGTGGCGCCGTCGAGCGTGTTGCCGTCCTCCTCGGTCGTCATCTGGGCGACGATCGGGAGTGTGCAGATGCTGCGCACGGCACGAATCGCAGCGCCGATCTCATTGAGGTCGCGGAAGGTCTCGAGAATGAACAGATCGACGCCGCCGTCGAGAAGTGCGGATGCCTGTTCGGTGAAATACGCTTCGGCCTCGTCCACGCCCGTTTTGCCCCAGGGCTCGATCCGGATGCCGAGTGGTCCAATCGCGCCGGCGACGTAAATCTGATCGCGAGCGGCGTGGCGCGCGATGCGCGCGCCCTGGAGATTGATGGCGCGGGTCCGATCAGCCAGACTGAACGCGCCGAGCTTGACCCGGTTGGCGCCAAACGTGTTCGTCTCGATGACGTCGGCGCCCGCTCGGACGTAGGCCTGATGCACCTCGGCGACGAGGTCGGGCTGCGTGACGTTCAGCTCGTCGAACGACCGGTTGAGGAAGATGCCTTTCGAATACAGCATCGTCCCGGTGGCGCCGTCACAGACCAGCACGCGTCGTTCGAGATCGTCGAGAAAATCAGGTCGTTGCATGCCCCTACACACACCATGAGGCAGACGGCAGCGGGCCCCGCGCCCCTGCCGTCTGCCTCAGGCCGTTCGATCATACCATCGACCGGGCCAACTGCTTGTATTCCATGGTCTTCGCGTCGATCAACAGGTATGAGCGCGACACCAGATCAAGTCCAACGGACCGGACACCCTGACGCTCATGTTCGGTGAACCGGTGGTGGTGGCCGAACAGGTGTAGTCGAGGCTTCATCGCCGCGAGCACCTCGTTGATTGGCGTCTTCCCGGCGTCGTTCGGGCGTCCTTTTGCGGACGGCGAGGTCACGAAGTACGGGCGCGGCGCCTCGTGCGTCAGCAGGACATCGATGTCTCGCATCGCGCGGCACGCATCGACTTCTTCGCGGACGAAGTGCCGGCGTTTGTCGTCTCGGACTCGACTACCGGGGCCGCCCGGATAGGGTAGCTCCGCCGCGGGTGTCTCGTACCAAGTGGGAGCGAAGGTGCCGCCAAGTCCTGCAACGCGGACGTGCTGGATTGTTACGACCTGAGCGTTGGATATGTAGTGCAAGTTCGCCGGAAACGTGCCGGAGGCGATGACGTCGAAGTTCTCGTTGTTGCCCTTGATCCAGTAGACCGGCGCGTCGAAACTCTCGTAGCGCCCGTGATCGTCGGCGACATCGCCAACGCACAGCCAGAACGGAACCTCGCGGTGTGCTCGAACGATCGTCTGAACGCTTGCGAAGTCGCCGTGAATATCGCCGAGCGCACCGAAGAGCAATGGGCTTACTTCGTTGTCGTCGCGGGCACGAGCAGATCAGCCTTGTCCCAGATGAAGTCCTTGTTGCTGTAGACCGCCAGCTCGTAGTCCTTGCCCATGAAGATTGCCGAAACGGGGCAGGCTTCCTCGCAGTAGCCGCAGAAAATGCATCGCGTCTTGTGGATCTGGTAGGTCTTCGCGTAGCGCGGGCCAGCCTGGACCGTCCCGTCGTTTTCTGCAGCCTCGAGGTAGATGGCATCGGCCGGACAGGCAACCGCGCACAACCCGCACGCCACGCACTTTTCGAGGCCGTTCTCGTCCCGCATCAGCACCTGTTTTCCTCGATACTTCGGAAAAACCGGCACTTTCTGCTCCGGGTAATTGACCGTGATCGGGCGCTTGAAGATGTGCTTGAGCGTCGTGGCGAAGCCGATGATGAACGGACGAATCATGCGGGAATCATATCAAACCCGAGGCGCGTTCCCAGCCCTGGATCCCCGGCCAAATCCGTCTGGATGTTATAGTTGTGTAGCTCGCGGACGGCCACGCCGCCGGAGCGGCCCCTGTTCCGCTCGAGCATCCACTCCAGAGATGCCGCACGAAATCAAGCTCCTCTCCGGGGAGCAATACCTGCTCACCACCTTGATGGTGAAGCTGGCGGTCGTCGCGGTCCTGGCGACGATGCTCGTGCGGTTTCCGTGGTTCCGTCGCATCCTCCTGACAGAAAAACGTGACTGGCCCGAGCGACTGGTGTTTGCCGCGAGCCTCGGGGTCCCGCTGACCGCCGGTGTCGTCGCCAGACTGCTGCTCAACTACGACGCTGCCGACCTGACGCTCGCGGGATCCTTTCTGGCGGGCCTGCTCGCGGGCCCCTATGCTGGAGCCATCGTCGGCGCGATGGTCGGCATTCCGGCGCTCGTCGCGCATGAATGGATCGCGCTGCCGTTTGCCATCGGGTGCGGATTTGCCGGCGGCGGGCTGCGGGAAATCTGTCCGAAGGAAGCCATCTGGCATTTCTCGCCACTCTTCTTCACCGACCTTCATCGCAACGTCTGGCGGCTGCTGCGCCGCTTCGAGATCGACTGGGTCGTCGTGCTCCTCGCCGCGCCTGTCGGCCTCGAGATCGTCCGTCAAACGCTCGGCAACAGGTTCGGCTCGTACAGAATCTTCTACTTCGCCCCGCCGTCGGCGTGGTTGTACACGCTGGTGGTGCTGGCGACGGTCTTGTGTGTCGCGATTCCGATCAAGATCTGGAACAGTGCCAGGATCGAGCATCGCCTTCAGGAGCAGGAAAAGCTGCTGATGGCCACGCGCCTCGAAGCGCTCGCAAGCCAGATCAATCCACACTTCCTCTTCAACACGCTGACCTCGATCTCCTCGCTCATCCGGTCCCAGCCGGAAACGGCGCGGATGCTGATCGTGAAACTCTCGGGTCTGCTTCGGCGTCTGCTTCGCAGCCAGGAACACTTCGTGACGCTGCGCGAGGAGCTGGAGGCCATCGACGAGTATCTCGATATCGAGGCCGTCCGCTTCGGGCCGAAGCTGCGCATCGAGAAAGACATCGCCCCCGACAGCCTCGACGTGGTCGTGCCCAGCATGCTGCTGCAGCCGCTGGTCGAGAACTCGATCAAACACGGGCTCTCGCCAAAGATCGGGGCCGGACGGATCACCATCCGCAGCACCCGTCAGAACGGCCACGCGATCATCGACGTCATCGACGACGGCGTCGGCGTCAGCCCGGGGCACGCCGAGCGGGTGAAGAGCGGCGACGGCATCGGGCTCAAAAACGTCAACGAGCGCCTGCGCGTCATCTACGGCGCGAACTACCAGCTCCATCTCGACAGCGTACCGGGAGAGGGTACCTGCGCCCGCGTCGTGATCCCCGAGCTCGTGGTTCCCGCCCGGATTACCGCGTAGCAGCATGGAACCAATCGACCACCTCCGGACGATTGTCGTCGACGACGAGCAGCTGGCCAGGGACGAGCTGTGTTTCCTGTTGGGGCAGATTCAGGGCGTCGAGGTAGTCGCTCAGGCCGCGAACGGCGTCGAGGCGCTGCGCGTAATTGAAGAACAGGGCCCGGACCTGGTCATGCTCGACGTGCAGATGCCGGGTCTAACCGGTTTCGAGGTCGCGAAACGGCTGGTCAGGGGGGGCGTCGAATCGCAGCTCGTGTTCGTCACCGCCTACGATCGGCACGCGATCGAGGCGTTCGAGGTCAACGCGGTCGATTATCTCCTCAAGCCGGTCGAGTCTGGGCGCCTGGCGACTGCGGTAGACCGCGTCCGCCGGCGGATCCACACGGATCGGGCGTCGTCGCGGCCCGCCGGAGACAACCTCGAGCGCCTCCTGCAGCTCCTGGGAGACCGGCAGGACCGCCGGGAACAGCTGGCGATCAAGGTTGGCGACCGTTTTTTGCTCGTCCATGCGGATGAGGTCGTGCACGCCTCGGTGGAGGACGACGTCATCACCGTCGCAACGAACAGCTTGTCAGGAACCTGTAACTATCGGACACTGGATGAACTGCAGGCGCGGCTCGATCCGGCGGTTTTCTGGCGCGTGCACCGGTCGCATCTGGTAAACATTAATAGGATCAAGGAGATCCTGCCCTGGTTCAGCCGCAACTACATCTTGAAGATGCGGGACGCCAAGGGCACGGAAATCCCGGTGAGCCGCTCGCAAACCAGGCGGCTTCGTGAGTACTTGAGGCTATGAGCGACACGAATTACGACCCTTACGCTGTTCCTTCTCCGATCCCGCAACCCGAGTATGCGGTGGAGCCGACGCCGGTGGCGGATCCGCTCATCGCTCCCGAGCCGATGGTCGTTGCGGAGCCGGTGCCGGCAATTGCCGGCGGGCTGGTTGCGGTGCCTCCAGACGCGCGGCTGAACACCGAGGGCGTCGGGATGGCGCGCATCGCAGAGGAGGTCGTGGCCTGGCTGAAAACGCTGGCGTCCGCGGCGGTCTACGCGACGCTCATCGTGACGTTCGGCTTCCAGGTCGCCCGCGTGGAGGGTCAGAGCATGGCGCCCACGCTCGCCGATCAGGACCGTCTGATCGTGAACAAGCTCGCATACCGCATTGGCGAGCCGCACGTCGGCGATATCGTGATGCTCTACTACCCGCTCAACCCCGACAAGTCGTTCGTCAAGCGGGTCATCGCGGAAGAAGGGGATCAGGTCCGGGTCGTGGACGGCCGGGTCTATCGCAACGATGTTCCCATGGACGATACGTTCGTGCCGAGCGAGTACCGCAGCCACGACGACTGGGGTCCGCAGGTCGTCCCCGAGGGTTACTACTTCGTGATGGGTGACCATCGCAACAACAGCTCCGACAGCCGGCACTGGGGGTTCGTCCCGAAGAAGTACATCATCGGCAAGGTCCAGTTGCGGTGGTGGCCGTTGCCGCACGCACGGCTGTTCTAGTCATCTTCGTCGGGGCCGACGGCGATCACGGACGACACTCGATCGGCATCCGCCCCCACCCCTCCCGATCTACGGGCACTCGGGCTGCGTGAGCGCCATCGCGGCGTCTACACCGTCCTTCTCCGCGTCCTGCTGCTCAACCTGGCGGTCGCCGGCGCCAAGCTGGCCTTCGGCTACGCGACGGGCGCGGTCAGCATCGTGTCCGACGGTTTCCACTCGCTGACCGATTCCGCGTCGAACATCATCGGCCTCATTGGTGCGCGTGCCGCGAGCAAGCCGCCCGACGAAGATCACCCGTACGGCCATCGTAAGTACGAGACGCTCGCCGCTGGCGGCATCTTCGTCTTCCTCGTGCTCGTCGTCGTCGAGGTGCTGCGGGGGGCACTCGAGAGGCTGTATGGCAACGCGCCGCCGCCGCAGATCGGCCTCAGCAGCTTCGTGGTGATGGGCGTCACGCTGGCCGTGAATCTCCTCGTCGTCCGCTACGAGTCGGGCCGCGGGCGCGCGCTCAAGAGCGAGCTGCTGCTTGCTGATGCCATGCACACGCGCTCGGACGTTCTGACATCGTGCGCCGTGCTGGTCTCGCTGGCGGGGGTATGGCTCGGCTATCCGCTGCTCGATCCAATCGGCGGGCTGATCGTCGCCGTCTTCATCGCCCGGACCGGGCTCGAGATCGGTCGCGACACGTCACGGATACTCTCGGACCGGGTCGTGCTGGATGAAGACGAGATCCGCCGGACGGTCACGAGCGTCCCTGGTGTCGTCGGCTGCCATCAGATCCGGTCCCGCGGATCGTTCGACTACACGTTCCTCGATTTGCACGTCTGGTTCCGGGGCGACACGTCGCTCTACGAAGCGCACCGGCTGTCGCACGTCGTCAAGGATCGGCTGATGCAGAAGTACCCGCAGATCGCCGACGCCATCATCCACATCGAGCCGCCGCCGGACGAACGACCATGAGACTACGAAACGGGCAAGGTGCAGGGTGCAGCGTTCAGGGTGCGGGTGCAGGGTGCGTGGTGCAAATGTGCAAGGTGCGGGGTGCCGGTGCAAGGCGAAAAGTGCGCGCTCCTAGGTCATCTCGAGAAGCGCCGCAAAGGCACGGCGTGAAGGCTCGTTGCCCTGAACGTTTCAGTTTTCGCCGTACAGCTTCTCAATCTCCTCCCGCCACCGCTCTTCGACCACCTTGCGTTTGACTTTCAGCGTGGGCGTCAGCTCGCCCGACTCCATCGTGAACTCGCGCGGGAGGATCGCGATCTTCTTGATCCGTTCGAACTGCGAGAGCTCGGTGTTGAGGGCGTCCACGACTTCCTGGTAGAGCGCGAGGACATCGGCGCGGGTGACGAGATCCGCGCGGTCACCCGGAGGGCGACCCAGATCCTTCAGTCTGCGTTCGAGCGCCGAGAAATCCGGCACGATCAGCGCTGCCGGATACTTGCGGCGATCGCCGAGGACGACGGCTTCGGCAATGAGCGGATTGCGTTTGAGTGTCGATTCGATCGGCTGCGGGGCGATCTTCTTGCCACCGGACGTCACCAGCAAATCCTTCTTCCGATCCGTGATCGCGAGGTATCCCTGCTCGTCGATTGTGCCGACGTCGCCCGTATGGAACCAGCCGTCCTTCAGGGCATCGGCGGTGGCTTCCGGCTTGTTGTAGTACCCCGCCATGATGTTCGGGCCGCGGGCGAGGATCTCTCCGTCCTCGGCGATCTTGAGCTCGACGCCGGGCAGCGCCCGGCCGACGGTTCCGACGCGTGGCGCGTCCGGCGGATTGACGGTCAGGATCGGAGCCGTTTCGGTCAGTCCGTAGCCTTCGATGATCGGCAGCCCCAGCGCATGAAAGAACTCGGCGACGCTCGGTGCCAGCGGAGCGCTGCCGGAGACGAGATAGCGGATGCGCCCGCCGAGCGCTGTGCGCACCTTCTCGAAGACGAGCCGATCGGCCAGCGCGGCCTGCAGTCGATCGAATGGTCCGGCGGTCTGGCCGCGGAGGCTGGCGTGGGCGCACGCGAGACCTGCCTGCAGTCCCCACTTGAAGAGCGTCGCGCGAAACCCGGGCGCGGCGAGCGCCTTGTCCATGATGCGCGCCTGGAACTTTTCGTAGACACGCGGCACGCCGGTCAGGAGCGTTGGCCGGACGAGCGCGACGTCGCGGCCGATGGTGTCGAACGATTCCGCGAAAATCAGGGTCACACCGCAGAGCAGGTACACGTAGGCCACCATGCGCTCGAAGGCATGGCTGAGCGGCAGGAACGACAGCGCCACGTCGTCCTGCGACACCTCGAGGGCAACGGCCGCCGCTTTGAGATTCGAGACGAGCTGGCTGTGCGTGAGCATCACGCCTTTCGGCTCTCCCGTCGTCCCCGAGGTGTAGATGATCGTCGCGAGATCGCCGGGTGACACCGCACGAGCGGTCTCGCGGAAGGCGCGACCCGCACCCCACTCCCCCGTCATCCTCGCGTGCCCGCGCTCGCTGACGGTCTCGAACGACACGACGGACGGCGTCAGCCCGGCGGTGGTGGCATCCATCGCAATCACCGCTTCGAGGGCCGGCAGCTGGTGACGAATCTCCTGAATCTTCTCGAGCTGCATTTTCGTCGAGACCACCACCATGCGTGCGCCCGAATCCTGGAGGATGTAGCGGACGTTGGTGGCGGAGAGGGTCGGATAAATCGGAACGGTTACAGCGCCGCGAGCGAGAACAGCGAGGTCGGCGACCAGCCAGTCCGGCCGGCTCTCCGCGATGATGGCGACACGATCACCGGCGTTGACGCCCATGTCGCCGAATCCAAGCGAGACATCCCGCACGGCTTCGAAGAATTCCCGGCTGGAGGTGCCGGCGATTTCGCCGCTGCGCACGCGGCCGATGAGCAGCGGCTTCGCGATCCGCCCCAGCACGTGGAACGGCAGGTCCGCGATCGTGTGAACCTCGACCTCAGGCTCGTCCGCAACGGCGGCGGGAAGTGTCACGAGAGGATTATAGTCGGCAGTCGTTGGTCGGTAGTCGGCAGTCGCAGTCGGCAGTCGGTCGGCAGTCGGTAGTCGGTCGGCGGTCGGTCGTGCCGGCCGTGATCTGTCTGTCGAACCGACGCTGCGACTGAGGACTCTGACTGTCGACAGCGCGACTGTCGACTGCCGACAGACTGCCGACTGCGACTGCCGACAGACTGCCGACTGCGACTGCCGACTGACTGCCGACTGCGACTGCCGACTGACTGCCGACTGCGACTGCCGACTGACTGCCGACTGCGACTGCCGACTGCCGACTAACGACTACCGACTGCCCTCTTTCAATATCCCGCCTGCTTGTCCACGACATTCAGCAGCGGCTGACCCGCATCGAAGCGACGCAGATTCTCCGAGAAGAGCGCAGTCGCGGCGTCCCAGTGATCGACTCGAAAGCCCGACGTGTGCGGCGTGATGAGAACGTTCGGGAGATCCCACAACGGGCTCGTGGCGTTGAGAGGCTCGTGTTCGAAGACGTCGAGCGCCGCGCCGGCAATCGCGCCTGACCTCAACGCCTCGACGAGCGCGCTCTCGTCGACGAGCTTGCCGCGGCTGACGTTCACGAGCACGCCTTCCGGGCGCATCGCTGCGAGCTCGGGAGCACCGATGAACCGCTGCGTGCCGGAAGTCTCAGGCGCACAAATCGCCACGATGTCCGCGCGTGGAAGAAGCGCTCGCATCTGATCGGGTGACCCGAGCTCGTGCAACCAGGGCGGCCCTGGAGCCGACGTGTTCCGCCGGATCGCGCTGACTTCGGCGCCGAGGTCCGCGAGTCGCCGTCCCGCCGCGGTGCCAATCGCACCAAAACCGACGATGAGCGCGCGGGAGCCGGCGATGGTGCGGTTCCCTGGTGGAGCGCTGATCTCGTCCATTGCCCAGTCATGCTGCACCTGGCGTCGAATCGCCAGCGGCAGCCTCCGGAAGAGCGCCATCGTCACCGCGACCACGTGCTCGCCGATCGTGTCGGCGGACATTCCGCGCGAGTTGGTGATCACGATGGGGCTGGCGACCATCTCGGGGTAGAGCATGCCGCCGACCCCCGCGGCAGGACTGTGGATCCAGCGGAGGGCGGTGGCCGCGGCGAGATGGCTGCGATCGACCTGCCCGGCAAAGATGACATCGGCGTCAGCGATGAGCGCGAGCGCCTCGGCTTCTGTCGTCGCGTGCAGAAACGTGTGCTGTGGAAAGGCGCGGCGGAGGCTTTCGACGTAGGACGCGGGGATGTTCCAGACGGCGAACGAACTGTAGATGGTGACGAGGATTTTCACGCGCGGTACTCGCCGCTCCTGCCGCCTCGTTTCTCGATCAGGCGTATGGCGCCGATGACCATGCCCCTATCGATAGCTTTGACCATGTCGTAGATCGTGAGGGCCGCGACGCTCACGGCGGTGAGCGCTTCCATCTCGACGCCGGTCTGCGCCGTCGTGCGCACCCGCGCCTCGATCTCGTAGCCGTCATCGAGCGGGGTGAGCGAAACGTCGGCGTGCGTCAGGGGCAGGGGATGACAGAGTGGAATGAGATCGGCGGTTCGTTTGGCCGCCATGATCCCCGCCAGCCGTGCGGCCTGCAGCGGATCGCCCTTCCTGATCGCGCCGGCCCGAATCTGCCGCAGCGCCTCGGCGGACATGGTGATCCGACCGCGTGCGACCGCCTCGCGCGCGGTGACTGCCTTGTCGCTGACGTCCACCATCCGCACCGCCCCCCGGGCGTCGACGTGGGAGAGGCGTGTGGCCGGCTTTGCCGGTTTACTCCGGCGGCTCATTCCGCTGCGTCTCCCTGGGCAAGGAAGAACGAGAGACTCTCCAGCGAGACGGTCAGATCGACGCTCTTCAACTTTACGCCCGGCGGAACCTTCAGCGTGCCGGGCGAGAAGTTCAGGATCGCCTTCACCCCGGCGCCGACGACGGTGTTCACGACGGCCTGCGCGGCGTCAGCGGGCACTGCAATCACCGCCAGCGAGATCCGCTCGCGGCGAACGACCCGTTTGAAATCGCGGGTGTCCAGAATGGGTACGCCGCCGCGCGACCGCTGGCCGATTTTCTCCCGCATCGTATCGAACAGTGCCGCGATGTCGAACCCCTCGGCTCGAAACCCCGGATAGTCGGCGAGGGCCAACCCCAGATTGCCCGCGCCCATGATCGCCAGGCGCACCCCGCGATCGAGGCCGAGGATCTGCTGCAGATGCCTCCGGAGCTCCTTGACGTAATACCCGACGCCGCGGACGCCGAACTCACCAAAGTACGCCAGGTCCTTGCGAATCTGCGCGGCATTGAGATGGAACTGCTCCGCCAGCGCCTGCGACGATACGGTTCGAACGCCGGCGGCGTCGAGCGTATTCAGGCACCGAAGGTAGACTGATAACCTGTTGGTCGTCAGCTCGGAGACCGGTTCCGCCCCGTTCCGTGAGTCGTCGAGACCACTCCTGCCGGCCTTGTGGCGCTTTTTCTCCCCCTTGATCTCTCTCTTCACAAACTCCGAATTGTACAGGGTTCTCGGGTTCTAAGGTTCTCGGGGTTCTATGGTTCTCGGAGTTCCAGGGTTCTACTGCGCTTCATCGCGGTTCGCGATCCGCGGACAGCGGACGGCGGACAGCGGCACTGGTGAGGTTTTCACACCGCTTCCTGCTAATATCCTCCGCCTATGGCACAAACACGGACCGCCACGGCTCCCGAACCGGCAGCGCGCGCGAAGTTTCAACCGTATGTTCCTGCATCGCAGGCGCCGGCCGAATTCACCCCGAAGGCCATTGCGCTCGGCGCGTTCTTCGGCCTGATCTTCGGTGCGTCGACGGTGTATCTCGGTCTCAGGGCCGGTCTGACCGTGAGCGCGTCGATTCCGATCGCGGTGCTCGCGATCTCGGTGCTCAAGCGGTTCGGCGGATCCACCATCCTCGAGAACAACATCGTGCAGACGATCGGATCGGCCGGCGAATCCGTGGCCGCGGGCGTCGTCTTCACCATTCCGGCGCTGATCTTCTTCGGCGAGCGCGGACAGGGCTTCTTCAACTACTTTCAGATCACGGTCCTCGGGCTGGCCGGTGGAATCCTTGGCGTCCTGATGATGGTGCCGCTTCGACGCGCCCTCATCGTCAAAGAGCATGGGGTGCTGCCCTATCCGGAGGGCGCGGCGTGCGCCGACGTGCTGATAGCGGGCGAGCGCGGGGGCGCGCTGGCAAAGACCGTTTTCATGGGTCTCGGGGTTGGCGCACTCTGGAAGAGCCTGTCGTGGATCATCCAGATCTTCCCGACCAGAATCGGCCACTCGATCGCCCGCAACGGCGTCCTGCCGAATGCCACGCTGAACGTGGACATCTCCCCCGAGTACATGGGCGTCGGCTACGTGATCGGTCCGCGGATCGCGGGCGTGATGTTCGCCGGCGGCGTGCTGTCGTGGCTGGTCCTGCTGCCGCTCTTCAGCATCATGGGCAACTACATGACGGTACCGTTCCCGCCGGTGCCCGCGAGCGGCCTTCGCATCGATCAGATGAGCCCGAATCAGCTGTGGAGCGCGTACATCCGCTACACCGGTGCGGGCGCAGTCCTCGCCGCGGGGCTCATCACGCTCGCACGGACGATTCCCACAATCGTGTCGTCGTTTCGCGAGAGCGTGAAGGACTTCAGCGCTAAAGGGGGCGGCGAGAAGGCCGTCGCGCGCACCGAACGTGACGTGCCGTTGACGGTGGTGCTCGGGGGGACCGTGCTGCTCGCGCTCTTCCTCGCGGTCGCGCCGCGGATGCCCACCCAGGGCAACATCCTCGCGTCAGTTCTCGTCGTGGTTTTCGGGTTCTTCTTCGTGACGGTCTCCTCACGTATCGTCGGCCTGATCGGATCCTCGTCGAACCCTGTCTCCGGCATGACGATCGCGACCCTCATCCTGACCTGTTCGATCTTCGTCGCGATGGGGTGGACGGGCGAGTGGTACTCGCCGGTCGCGCTTTGTGTCGGCGCCGTTGTGTGCATCGCGGCGGCGAACGCCGGCGCCACGTCACAGGATCTCAAGACCGGATTCATCGTGGGCGCGACCCCGAAGTATCAGCAGTACGGCCTGGTCATCGGCGTGATCGCATCGGCGCTGATCATCGGCTACACGACGCTGTACCTGCACAAGGTCATGGTCATCGGGTCCGATGCGCTCCCGGCGCCGCAGGCCACGCTCATGAGCACGATCATCAAGGGACTGTTGAGCCGGAACCTGCCGTGGGGCCTCGTCCTCATCGGCGTGTTCATCTCGGTCACGCTCGAACTGTGCGGCATCCACTCGTTGTCGTTTGCGGTCGGCTCCTACCTGCCGATTTCGACCACCGCACCAATCTTCGCCGGCGGTCTCGTGCGCGCCTACGTCGAAAAGAAGACCGGTCACGCCGAGGAGTCAGAGGTCGGGTCGGGAACCCTTTTCAGCTCGGGTCTGATCGCCGGCGGGTCACTCGCCGGTATCCTGTATGCTGTACTTTTCGGAAACGGGATCGTGCAGGACGCCGAGGGAGCCGCGGGACTGATCCCGTCGATCCACGACGGCACCGCCGGCCTGGTCGCGGGCGGTCTGCTCTTCTTCGCGCTCGGCGTAGTCCTGTCCCGCATGGGTCGGAGAACGCTTGCGTAACACGCTCGCTCGCGCGATTCTGGTGACCTGTCTGGGTGTGACTTCAGCGCTCGCCCAGACAGCCAGCCGGGTCGCCACCACTGCGGACCTCCTGCTCGCCTATCCTGTCTTCTTTCACGGCAAACAAATCGTGATTCGATCCGCCGTGGAGTCTGTTGGATCGTTGACGCGGCTGACGACCGCACAGGCCGTCGATACCGCCGGCAAGAAGCCGGCGTCGATCTACGTTCTCTGGAAGGAACGGCCGTCTCGCGCCGACGGGGAGATTCGCGGCGAATTCTGGGACCTCGGACGCCTGCGGGAAGACGACGGCCGATTCACCAGCTACGATTTCAAACCGTTGCTCGAAACCACCACCGGCGGACGCTGGCCCGGACGCGACGAGGTGTACGTCGTGCTCGGAGCGACGATGATCGACTCACCCCTGCCGATGTCGGCGAGCCTCCGCGCGATTGCGCTCGCCCCGGAACGTTATGTGGATCGCGGTGTCACCGTCGTGGGCCGGTTTCGCGGACGCAACCTGTACGGCGATCTTCCGACCCCGCTGAACCGGAGCCGATGGGACTTCGTGATTCAGTCCGCCGATGGCGCAGTCTGGGTGAGCAACCTGCGTCCGAAGGGAAAGAATTTCGAGCTCGATGCAGGCGCGAGGGTCGATACCGGGAAATGGCTCGAGGTGACGGGCGTCGTGAAGAAGGAAGGGCACAACGTCTGGATCGAGGGAGAGTCCCTGCAGCTCGCGACCGCGCCCTCCGACACGCCGGTGGACATCGTCGTGACACCCGTCGTGAAGGAAGCTCCGCCGCAAGTGATCTTCAGCGCACCGGTCGCCGACGAGTCCGACGTCGCGCCCACCGTGACCGTGCGCGTCCAGTTCTCGCGGGACATGGATCCGCGGAGCTTCCGCGACCGCGTGCGAATCAGCTATCCCTCACCGCCGCAAGGCGCGCCCGCCCCGGCCGCGCCGATTGCCAATGTCACGTATCGGGAAGGCAATCGCGCGCTCGAAATCAAGTTCGCCAAACCGCTCGAGCGCTTCATGCCGGTGAAAGTTGAATTGATCGAAGGCGTCGCCGCCGTCGACGGTCAGCCGCTTCCGCCCTGGACGCTGACGTTCACAACCGGGGGCTGACGGCGGGCGTCGCCCAGCGCCGCCGAACCGCGCGCACGATCCAGGCAGCGAACGTCGCAATCAGGATCAGCGCCACGATCACGACGATCGCGGCGGCGACCGGATACTTGAGCGCGAGCGCGGACAGCCCAATCACAAATGCGTCTTCGGTGAGACTCAGGATCCAGTTCGAGAACGGTTCGGGGCTGGTATTGGCCGCCGCGCGTGTGCCCGCCTTGGTGAGGTGCGATCCGGCAGCGACCGTGCCGCCGAGGAGGGCGATGAGCCCCTTGACAGCGGGTGTCGCATCGCCGAGCGCGGCAACCGCAATCAGCGCGCCGCCCACCGGCCGGATGACCGTGTGCACCGCGTCCCAGATGCTGTCCACCCACGGGATCTTGTCGGCCACGAACTCCACCGCGTAGAGCACGACGGCGACGCCGATCACGATGTTGTTGTCGAAGACGCGGAACTGTTCGGGCAGCGTGACCCACCCGTACCGCTGGGCAAGACCGAGGATCGCCACCGTCGCGTAGAGGTTGATCCCCGCCGCGAACGAAAATCCAAGCGTGCGCCCCAGCGTCGTCAGTAGATCCATCAGCCTTGCAGGAGTGCTTCTACACGTCGTCTGACTGCAGCAATGACTTTGTCGCGATCGTCCAGCGTGCGCCCCGCGGTTTCGACCGGCTCGCCGAACCGAACCGTGACCGTGACCGGGTTGATCACGAAGCTGCCCTTCCGCATCGCGCTGCGTGCGCCCAGGATCGCTGTGGGCACAATCGGCGCCTGCGCTTTGATCGCCATAATGAAGCCACCCTTCTTGAATGGCAACAGGGCACCGGTCCGGCTCCTCGTTCCCTCAGGAAAGATGAGGAACGAGTTGCCTTCGCGCAGGGCTGCGGCGGCCTGCTCGATCGCCGGAAGGCTCTGTTCGGGGTTTCCGCGCTCGAGCGGAACGAACCCCGCCAGATCGAATGCGCGCACCAGCACCGGCAACTTCCTGAGCTCGGCTTTGTAGAGGATGCGCAGGCGGGGAAACAGCTCACTGAGCGCGTCGTACAGCACCGGCGGCTCGACGTTGCTGGTATGGTTGACGGCATAGACCGCGGCGCGGTTCCGCTGGATGTGGTCAGCCCCCTCGACGCGCGTGTGGATGCCGCTCAACAGGAACCCGAGCCGGACGCCGCCAAGCCCGATGCGATACAGGATCAACGGGCTACCGGTCATCAACGCGACGATCAGGAACGGCGGGCCAAGGAGGGCGACGTAGAGGGCGATGACCACGTACGCGGTGATCGAGCGAAGCGCAGCAATCAGGGTTCGAAGCACGTGGAGCGGCGAAGAGCTTAGCGCGGATGGAAAAAAAAAGGCCGGAAGCCTTTCAGCTTCCGGCCACAGGGGCTCGTACGTCGAGGCCCCGAGTTCAGGATGCCTTGGCCGTGCGACGCGCCGACACGCGGGTCGTCGTGGTCGCCTTGGCGGCTTTGGCACGCGCGATCGAGCGGTTCTTCATCGTGAAGCACCGTTCGAGGGCGCGATCGACTTTCTCCTCGACCAGCGTCGTGTTCTCGCGGGACACCTCGGAGATTTCCGAGATCACCAGGAACTTGGCGCGGTCGAGCATGCGCTTCTCGCGGAACGACAGATTCTTGGATCGGGCGAGGAACGTGAGGCTCTTGAGCACTTCGACCACATCGTAGATGGAGCCGGTGCGCATCCGATCGGAGTTGTCCTTGAAACGCCCCTTCCAGTTCTGATGGTTGTCGATCCTGCCATCTCCGAGGAGCGAGAACAGCCGCTCGATCTCTTCGTCGCCGATCGCGCGACGAAGGCCGACGCCGTCCACGTTGTCGACGGGAACGAGTACCGTCGTTTCGTTCGCGACCATTCGCAGATGGTAGAAGCCGCAGGTGGTGCCGAGGATGGTTTTGGTTTCGATGCCTTGAACGACGCCGAGTCCATGATTTGGGTAAATGACCTTGTCACCAACCTGGAATGTCACATGTCCCCCAACAGAGTAAGGTGAGTAGGTTCGGTGTGCGACCGATGAGCAGTCCCTTCAGTATAGCGGAACATCCACGCCCAGGCAACGAAAAACCCGCGAAAAATGGGCATTTTTCGTCGATTCAGCACGGGAACCACGACGAGTCGCGGCCGCTGATCGAGGGTCCTGGTCTGACCATTGAACACAGTGTAACCGTATACATCGGAACACTTTGCGGCCGTATGCCCGAGAGAATGCGGGGGTGATTCCGCGATGCTGAGACTTCTCGCGGTCGCGCCGGCTCTGCTGTTCCTCGTGGTCCCGCCCCAGAGCCTGGCCCCCTACGTCCCGACGCCGGAGGACGTGGTCGACCGCATGCTGGCGCTGGCTGAGGTTAAGAGCACAGACGTCGTTTACGACCTCGGCTGCGGTGACGGACGGATCCCGATTGCGGCCGCCCGGAAATACGGCGCGCGGGGTGTCGGCATCGACATCGTGCCGGCACGAATCGAGGAGTCGCGAGCGAACGCCCGAGCCGCGGGAGTCCAGCATCTCGTGGAATTTCGTCTCGCGGACGTGATGGCGGCCGACGTTTCGCCGGCTACCGTCGTGACGCTCTACCTGCTGTCGTCGTCGAACGCGAAGCTCCGTCCGATCTTGACGCGTCAGTTGAAGCCTGGCGCCCGGATCGTGTCGCACGCATTCAGCATGGGCGCCGCGTGGCCCGCCGACAGAATCGATCGCTTCACGAGCGCGCGCGGAGACGAGGTGACGCTCTACTTGTGGAGGGCGGACGGAAGGATCCGGGACTAGGCGCCATATCTCGCCAGCGCCAGCGAGACGATTTCCTCGATAAGCTGCGTGTAGGTGCGGCCGGCTTTGCGGGCGGCCATGGTGAACTCCGCCTTCGAGGCGAGCCACGGGTTCGGGTTGGCCTCGATCACGGCGACGCGGCCGTCGGGACGCAGGCGCATGTCGATACGGGCGTAGTCGCGAAGCTCCAGCGCGTGGTACACGGCAATCGCCGTTGTCTGCAACAGCGCGACGGTCTCCTCCGCGAGATTATCCGCAACCGCGGACTTCGTATCGCGGTACGCGCGCGTCCCCTTGCCCCATTTCACCTCGGCTCCCGCGATCCGCGGCGTGCCTTCCGGCAGCTTCGAGAGATCCAGCTCCACGGGCGGAAGGGCCGCCGGATTGTCGTTGCCGATCACCCCGACGTATATCTCGCGTCCCACGACGTACTCTTCAATCAGGACCGGTGAATCGAAGTTGGCGTGGAGCCAGTCGATGCGCTCCATCAACTCACGGATCGAGGAAACCACCGCGTTGAACTCGATCCCGATCGATCCGTCCTCGCGCGCCGGCTTGACGATCACCGGGAACTCGAGATCGTGCGAGAAATCGAGGCGTCCGCGATACGAACGCGCGAACACCGGCGTGTGGATGCCGTGGAATTCGAGGATCTTCTTGGCGACGGCCTTGTCCTGCGCGTACATCAGGCCGTGCGAACCGGAGCCGGTAAACCGTTTCTCGAGCAGCTCCAGATAGGCGGCGATGCAGTAGTCGGCGGTGTCGTTCCCGGCGAAGGACTCGGCGAGGTTGAAGATCAGATCGCACTCCATGCGCGCGAGCGCATGAAGTCCTTTGAGCGATCCGTCGAGCACATGAAGCGGCGCGTCGTGCCCCAGCTTGACGAGCGCCTCGGACACCTCGTCCTCGACTTCCTTCTTGTCCAACGTCCGCGTCAGCGGCGCTTTGTCGGACGATGCCGCGGCCGAGTCCTCCGGCTCCTCCCACCGATCGTAGAGGACGACGATGTTCAGTTTGCCCACGCTGCTGGCGATTATAAATGCGTCACGCTCATGCTGTCTTGCCTGTCCTCGCTTGCGTACTCAGATCTTCGACCGGGACCTCGGGCTGCGCGGTCCGGCGATACGCGCGCAACGGCGGTGTCACGGCAGCCACCCAGCCCGTCGCGATCAGGCAGCCGATGCCTCCGCTGACGACCGACACGACAGGGCCAAGCCAGTTGGCGACGAGTCCCGCCTCGAGCTCGCCGAGTTGCGGACCGCCCATGAAGAACACCATGTTGACGCCGGTCATGCGGCCACGCAGATGATCCGGGGTCTCCAGCTGACGAATCAGGTTGCGGAATACCATGCTGACGGTATCGGCGGCACCGGTCACGGCGAGACATCCGAACGTGAGCCAGAAGATGCGAGAAACCCCGAATGCGGCCGTGGCCAGGCCGTACGTGAGCACCGCACCGACGAGGACGATGCCGCGCCGCTCGATCCGTTCTACCGCGCGCACCATGATCGCGCTGGCGATACAGGCGCCCGCGGCCGGCGCCGCGTAGAGCCAACCGTATCCTCGCGCGCCGACACCGAGTACGTCCTGGGCAAAAATCGGGAGCAGCGCGGTCGCCGACGAGAAGAACGTCGCGAAGAAATCGAGCAGCATCGTCGACCGAATGAGCGGCGAACGGAACACGAATCGCAGCCCTTCGAGCGCAGCCTTCATCGTGAAGTCGCCGCGCTGGATCTCCGTCGGGTTCGATCCGGCTGCCGGTTTGATTCGCATCATCAGAAGTGCGGCAATCACCACCAGGTACGAGACCGCATTGAACGCGTACGCCCAGGCGACACCGGCCGAGGCGATGATCGCGCCCCCGAGCGCCGGCCCCGCGACCGAAGCGATCTGGACCATGATCGTGTTGAGGCTGATCGCGTTCGGCAGATGCTCGCGCGGGACCAGGGTTGGCGCGAGTGCCTGACGCGCCGGAAGATCGAACGCACCGGCGGCGGAACTGCAGGCGGCTAGAAGATAGATCGGCCAGACCGTCGTGAGCCCGCGATAGGTCAGCAGCGCCAGCACCGCGGCCAGCACCGCCATCACGGACTGCGTCAGCAGCATCAGCCGCCGTCGATCGAACGCATCCGCCGCCACGCCGCTAATCAGCGAGAAGACGATGACCGGCACGATGCGGACGAGCCCGACCATCCCAAGCGCGAGCGCGCGGCGGTCGTCCGGCACGAGCAGAGAGACGTGCCACAGGATCGCCGCCGCCTGCATGAAGCTGCCGGAAAAGGAGACGAGAAGGCCGCCCCACAGGAGACGGAAATTGCGGTGTTGGAGCGCAACAAACACGAGAAGGGATTCTCAGTGTACATCAGGAGACAAGAGGCAGAGTCATTCTGAGAGCAGGCTGTCGCAGCTTACCAGCCGCGAGCGAAGCGAAGCGGCGAGTAGCCGCGGGGGTGGGGCCCCGCGGCAACCGAGTAAAGAAGTCACGAGGTAGGATCAGAGGACAGACCATTCGCAGATGGTCTGTCTGCGCGTTCGTCCTGCTGGTGGACGTTGCATCGAAATCGCAATCTGAGTATGTTTTCGAAACAGGCGAACGAACGCGTTCGAGACCGGAGGCAGTCACACACGAATGGAACCGGTGGTCATTCCTCTGCAGCCACGCGGCTTCGGATCCACGATGCGTCGCGACACATGGTGGACACAGCCGCTCGTGACCTTTCTCGTGCTCGGCGGCTTCGTCGTCTACGCTACGTGGGCCGCATTCCAGGGCAACCACTACGAGTACGGACCGTACTTGTCGCCGTTCTACTCACCGCTGCTCTTTGGTGAAGGTCCGCACAGCTGGTTCGGCCCGTGGGCATCGCCCTGGTGGTGGCCCGGCGCCCTCCCCTTTTCCGCGGCGCTGCTGATTCTGTGGGCTCCCGGCGGCTTCCGCTTCACGTGCTACTACTACCGCGGTGCCTACTACAAAGCGTTCTGGGCCGACCCGCCGTCCTGCACAGTCGGCGAACCGCGCAAAGGCTATCGGGGAGAGAATTCCTTCCCGCTGATCCTCCAGAACATCCATCGATACTTCCTGTATCTCGCGCTGCTGTTCCTGGTCATCCTCTGGCGAGACGTCTGGAAGGCGATGTGGTTCACCGACGCAGCCGGTCAGACCACGTTCGGCATCGGCGTCGGCACGCTCGTCCTGGCCGCCAACACCACACTCTTGAGCGGCTACACGCTCGGGTGTCACTCTTTCCGGCATCTCGTCGGTGGACGCCTGGATCAGTGGTCGTCGCATCCGACGCAACTGAAGCTCTACGACACCGCCTGCCGCTTCAACTGCAACCACAACAAATGGGCCTGGGCGAGCCTGTTCGCCGTCGCCTTCGCTGATCTGTACGTGCGCCTCTGCTCGATGGGCGTCCTCACCGACTGGAGGCTCATCTGACGTACGAGACGCACGAGCATGACGTGCTCGTCATCGGCGCTGGCGGCGCGGGGTTGCGCGCTGCCATCGAGGCATCGGCGGCGGGGGTCAAGGTTGGTCTACTGTGCAAGTCGCTCCTCGGCAAGGCGCACACCGTCATGGCCGAGGGAGGGATCGCGGCGGCACTCTCCAATACCGACGAGCGCGACAACTGGAAGGTCCATTTCGCCGACACGATGCGCGGCGGCCAGTACGTCAACAACTGGCGGATGGCGGAGCTGCACGCGAAGGAAGCGCCGGACCGCGTTCGCGAGCTCGAAGCCTGGGGCGCGCTCTTCGATCGCACGGCCGACGGCCGGATTCTGCAGCGCAACTTCGGCGGCCACAAGTACCCACGACTCGCGCACGTCGGCGATCGCACCGGCCTCGAGATGATCCGCACGCTCCAGGACCACGGTATCCACCGCGGCCTGGACATCCACATGGAGTTCACCGTCGTCTCGCTCCTTACCGACGGCCCGCGTGTGGTCGGCGCGGTTGGATACGAGCGTGAGCGCGGCCGCTTCCGCGTGTTCAAAGCGAAAGCGGTGGTGCTGGCGACGGGGGGCATCGGCCGTGCCTATCGCATCACCAGCAACAGCTGGGAGGGCACGGGCGATGGCCACGCCCTCGCATATCGGGCGGGCGCGGAGCTGATCGACATGGAGTTCGTGCAGTTTCACCCGACCGGCATGATCTGGCCACCGAGCGTCCAGGGAATCCTCGTGACGGAAGGTGTGCGAGGCGAGGGCGGAGTCCTCCGGAACAACCAGGGCCGCCGTTTCATGTTCGACGACATCCCGGAGAATTACCGGAATCAGACCGCGGACAATCCTGAAGAAGGCTGGCGCTACACGCAAGGCGACAAGAACGCCCGCCGCCCACCCGAGCTCCTGACCCGTGACCACGTCGCCCGATGCATCGTCCGCGAGATCAAAGACGGGCGCGGCAGCCCGCACGGCGGTGTCTTCCTGGACATCTCGTGGATCAAGGAAAAGCTGCCGAACGCCGAGGAGCACATCCGCAGGAAGCTCCCGAGCATGTATCACCAGTTCAAGGAGCTGGCGAACATCGACATCACGAAGGAGCCGATGGAGATCGGTCCAACCACGCACTACGTGATGGGCGGGATCAGAGTCGACTCGGACTCACAGATGTCCACGCTGCCGGGGTTGTTCGCGGCGGGCGAATGCGCAGCGGGGATCAACGGAGCCAATCGCCTGGGCGGCAACTCGTTGTCCGACCTCCTGGTCTTCGGCAAGCGCGCAGGCGAGTACGCCGCCGACTTCGCGAAGAAGAATGGCGCCCCGCGCATCGATGAGACCCAGGTGGAAAGCGCCGTCAAGTGCTCGCTCGCGCCCTTCGATCGCGGGACCGGCGCCGAGAATCCATTCAAGATCCAGCAGGACCTGCAGGTGATGATGCAGGATCTGGTCGGCATCGTGCGCCTCGAAACGGAAATGCTTCGGGCGCTGTCCGAGTTGGAGAAGCTGAAACAGCGGGCGGACCAGGCCGGCGTGACTGGACATCGCGAATACCACACCGGATGGCACACGGCGCAGGACCTCGGCAACCTGCTCGTCGTCTCGGAAGCGATCGCCCGCTCGGCGCTCGAGCGCAAGGAAAGCCGGGGCGGACATTTCCGGCAGGACTTCCCCAAGAAAGAAGAAGCGTTCAGCACGTTCAACTTTGCCGTACGGGCGGAATCTGACGGATCGATGCAGGTCTCGCGCGTCCCGCTTCCGGCGATGCCGGCCGAACTCCAGCAGGTCATCAAGGAAAACGAGTAGGGCATGGCTCAGGCGACGTTTCGAATATGGCGCGGAGACCGCGAGCAGGGTGCGTTCCGCGACTACCCCACCGAGGTCAGCGAAGGCATGGTCGTCCTCGACGCGGTGCATCGAGTCCAGGCCGAACAGGCGAACGACCTCGCGGTCCGCTGGAACTGCAAGGCGGGCAAGTGCGGATCGTGCTCCGCGGAAATCAACGGCAACCCGCGGTTGATGTGTATGACCCGGCTTGACACGCTGGACTTGACTGCGCCCGTGACCGTCGAGCCCATGCGCACCTTCCCGCTGATCAAGGATCTGGTGACCGACGTAAAGTGGAACTTCGGCGTCAAGAAGGGGATCAAGCCCTTCAGACCGCGCCGCCCGGACGCCGCCGACGGCACGTGGCGTATGCAGCAGCGCGAAGTGGATCGCGTGCAGGAGTTCCGGAAGTGCATCGAGTGCTTCCTTTGCCAGGACGTCTGCCACATCCTGCGGGATCACCGGGAGTTCGAGGGCTTCATCGGGCCGCGCTTCCTGCTGTATACGGCGGCGCTCGAGATGAATCCGCTCGACACCGAGGACCGTCTCGCCGATCTCAGGCACAAGAACGGCGTCGGCTTCTGCAACATCACCCGCTGCTGCACGAAGGTGTGTCCCGAAAACATCACCATCACGGAGAACGCGATCATCCCGCTCAAGGAACGCGTCGTGGATCGGTTCTATGATCCGATCACCAGATTGTTGCGGGTCTTCAAGAGCTGACAGACCGCAAGCCGATCTCCCGACCCGGGACGAACCCATCGGAGGCACCCATGTTCGACACCAAGCCTCTCCACCGAGACGCCGTCGACTCCGCGCTGGCCAAGGCTGAACGCTACCGTCTCCTCAACGAGCCGGGTGAAGCCGAAAGCATCTGCCTGGACGTGCTTGCCGTCGATCCCGGCAACCACACGGCGCGAGTCACGCTGCTGCTTGCGCTCACCGACCAGTTCGGCGAGGTCGTCGGCGCCCACAAGTCGGCGCGGGAGGTCCTCGCGGGTCTGACGTCCGAGTACGACCGGGAGTACTACGGCGGGATCATTGCCGAGCGCCGTGCCAAGGCGCAGTTCGCGCGGGCCGGTGCCGCCGCCAGCGCAGGCGCGTACGACTGGCTGGTGGAAGCCATGCAGCATTTCGAGCGCGCCGAAGCTATCCGCCCGCCGGGAAACGACGATGCGCGCTTGCGGTGGAATGCGTGCGTCCGGTTCCTTCAGCGGCATCCGCACCTGGCCGCATCACGGCAGGAGCGTGACGAGTTCGAGATGCTGGAGTAAGCGCTGCCAGGTGACCAGCCGCGGCACCTTTCGCGACGCGCGGGGTCATCGCTCAGTCCCCGGACCAGGATATCGCGTCATTCACCATCGCCCCTGTGGGCCGGCTGATGACCAGTCGCCCTTCCTCAGGCAGTGCCGCTTCGCCCCACAGGTGGTTCACGAGGGCGCGTTCAGCCTGTCGTCGCCAAAACGCCCCGGTCGGACTCAGCGTGCGTCGGCTTTCCCGCGCAACGCGCGCCAGCACAGTGGGATCGATGCTCACCGTGACTTCGGATCCGGTCTCCCCCTTTCCACGCCTGACGATGAAGTGGTAATCGGGCGTGGACGGATCAGGGGTCGCGGGACCGCGGGGCACCCGGCCGACGAAGAAGCCGTTCGTCGTCCAGATCTCGATCGGCGGGAGTTGCACTGCAGTGCCAGACATGGTCGGCGCCGGCGTCGATTGGCCCTCGGGGATCGGCAGGGCCGCTGCCCGCTCGCGCTTCGCCAGTGCGGCGGCGACGGCGTGCCGGAGCGTCTCGGGCGTCATCGGCTTGCGGACGAAGTCAGTGGCTCCGAGCTTCATCGCATCGACAGCGAGCTCGATGGTCGCGTACGCGGTCACCATGATGACGACGGCGTCGCTGCGCTGAAGCTTCATCCGCCGGAGCACCTCCAGACCATCCATGCCAGGCATCCGCTGGTCGAGCAGCGAGGCGTCGAAGCGAGTGCCGTCGCCGAACAGCGCGAGGCCTGCCACGCCGTCCGCAGCGTCCTCGACCTCGTAACCCGCCGCTTCGAGCGTGAGGCGCATCATCCGCCGCAGGTGCTCTTCGTCGTCGACGACAAGAATTCGCATCGTTGTTCGTTCCGAGCTAACCCGCAGCCGTGGTGGCGACGGGTATGGTGAAGGTGAACGTCGTACCGTGTCCGAGCTCCGAGCGCACTGTGATCTGCCCCCCATGCGCCTGCACGATACGACGCGAAATGGACAGGCCAAGACCTGCTCCACCGGCGGGTGCGTTGCTCACCTGCACGAATGGTTCGAACACTCGGCCGAGATAATCGCGCGGAATCCCGCGGCCCGTGTCCCGAACGGATATCGCAACGTATCCGTTCCGCCGGACTGCGGTGATGTTGATCGTCCCGGCGCGCTCGGTCGCTCGGATTGCGTTGGTCACCAGGTTGGTGATCACGCGCTCCACCTGCCCACGGTCGGCCATGATCTCCGGGAGCTCCGCTGGGGCGTCGATTTCGAGCGTGATCCCCTTCGAGTCCACTTGCCGCCGAAGCGATTCCACCACTTGGACTACCAGATCGTGGATGGAAACGACCGCCAGCAGGGGCGGAGCCTCACCTGACTCGATTCTCGACAGGTCGAGCAGCTCCTTGACCAGCCGGTCGAGTCGCAGCGCGTCATCGCGGCACATCGTCAGGAGTTCGCGCTGTTTGGGTGATAAGTCACCCGTGCCCCGCTCCAGCAGCAGGTGCACGCCCATCTCCAGACTCGTCAGGGGTGTGCGGAGCTCGTGCGACGCCGCCGCGATGAACTCCGATTTGACGCGGTCGATCTCGCGCAGATGCGTAATGTCCTCGAGGAGCATCACGGCGCCGACCAGCCGGTCTTCGGCGTCATGCATGGGCGTGGTGCGTTGCCGGAACGATCGTTCCGTTCCCTCCACGACGAGCGGCACGGTCGCCGCACTTTCCTCGCTCGCGATGGTCCGTTGCGACGCCAGGACATCGACCACCGCCATCGAAAGGCGCGGGTCGGTCGTGACCTCCTGGACGCGTTTGCCGAGCACGCTGTTTACGGAACCGAACAACGGCTCTGCCGCCCGGTTGATGCGTTGGACTCGTCCCTCGGCGTCGGTGACGATGACGGGGTCGTACAACGAATCGATCGCGGCTTCCGCCGTTTGCTGCGCGACGAAGATTTTCCCGAGGTCGGACTGACGCAGCTCCCGGATCCGGTTCGCCATGTCGTTGAAGCGGGCCGCGAGCACGCCGAGCTCGTCCCCGGAGCGTGTCTCCACCACGGTGTCGAGATGGCCGGCCGCAATCCGGCTCGTCGCGTCGGTCAGCTGCCGAACCGGTCTGAGAATGCTGTTCGACAGAAAAATGGAGAATAGGATCCCTCCGGCGACGAGCGCAAAAGCCGTCCCGAGCGTCGTCAAGAACCAGCGACGGGCGAGCGTTGACGCTTCGCGCGCCTTTCGTCGCATCGCGTCCTGATTGAGACTCAAGAGACGGTCGCATTGACCGCGGAGCTTCGAGAACAATGGCTCGAGCTGCTGAAAGTACTCGTCGACTGCCGCTGCCGGGCGATGCTGATCGGTTGAGGTTTGGTTGGCGGCATCAAGCAGGAAGCGATCGTACGCTCGGTAGTACTCATCGCGCGTCCTGGCAATCGCATTGACCACGTCGGCTTCACCTGGCTCCGTGATGTTGGCAGCGGCCCGCTGATACGCGGCGTCGAATCGAGGGCGGTGCTCTCGGAGCTGAGGCAGTGCTCTTGCCCGCCGGTCGAGCAGCGCGAATAGCGCCGCTGAATCCTGCCGTTCGAGACTTTCCTTCATCGTCTGAGCCGCCACGACGGAGTCGTAGTTCTCGGCGATGATCCGCTCCGACAGTGCGCTCATTTGCCACAAGTGCCACGCACTCCAGCCGCCAAGCATGACAAGCGCACTGACGAAGGCGGAGAGGCCGAGGAGAAGTCGTGCCCTGAGCGTCACGGCCATAGCAGTCTCAGTTCGCGACGAGACTGTCCCCGGAGTACCACTGCGGATTCGCTACGGTAAGATTGCATAAAGGTGCCATCGAGCAGCTTCTGGATGATCGCGCTGGGCCTCGGGGCCGTCGCTCTCGTCACGAGCGCGCTCGGCTGGTTCTCCGTGAACAACGCGGCCACGGTCGCACTCTGCTACCTCCTGGTCGTCCTCTTCGTCGCCGCTTCGGCATCGCTCGTCACGGCCATCGTCGTCTCGATCGCCGCGACGCTTGCGCTCAACTTCTTCTTCCTGCCTCCGATTGGAACACTCACTATCGCCGATCCGCACAACTGGATCGCGCTGGTGGCGTTTCTGATTGTGTCGATCGTCGCCAGCCAGCTGTCGACATCGGCACGGACACGGGCGCGGGAGGCGCTCGACCGCCGCATCGAGCTGACCCGTCTCTTCGACCTCACCCGCGACATTCTGCTCACCACCGAACGCGACGGCGCCATCCGCGCGACCGCACGCCACATCGCCCGCCGGTTCGAGCTTCCACAGGTGACGATCTGTCTGCCATCTCCTGACGGTGGATGGATTCTTCACAACGGCGGCGAAGAGTCGCCGCAAATACCGACGGCGGAGCTCGATCGCGCGCTTGCGTCAGCTCGGGGCGCGCTCGAGTTCGATGCGCGCACCCGAGCTTACGGCGGGCACCGACACATCACCACGGTGTCGGGTGCCACTCTGCAGCTCGTCCCGATCCGCCTCGGCGTCAAGGCGACGGGTCTGCTGGCCGTCGGAGGCCGCGACCTCGAAGCCGGCAGCCTCGATGCGATTGGCGGCATTGCCGCCATCGCCGTCGAGCGATCCCAATTCCTCGAAGAGCGCCGGCAGGCTGAGTTGACAACCCAACGTGCGGAGCTCTCTTCGGCGCTGCTCGCGTCACTCGGTCACGATTTGCGGACGCCACTAACGGCGGTTCGCGTCGCGCTGAGCAATACCCTCGACCCGGCTCTGCCGGATGAGCAGCGGAAAGAGCAGGCAGGCCTCGCGCTGGGCGAGCTCGATCGACTCAATCGTCTGTTCCAGGAAATCCTGGACATGGCCCGCATCGAAACACATACGGTCCAACCCGAGCGCCAGTGGGCGTCACCGGCCGAGATCGTGGAGGCGGCGATGACCCATGCTGGTCCGACACTCTCGCGCCACACCGTCGACGTCGATGCCGAGTCGGACACACTCGTCGAGAGCGATCCCCGACTGACCGCGGTCGCGCTTGCCCATCTGCTCGAGAACGCTGCGCAGTACGCGCCAAGCGACAGACCGATCGAGGTGCGGGGCTGGGTCGACACAGACGGTCTGCGGTTCACGGTCACCGACCAGGGCCCTGGACTCGATCCACCGGAGATGGAGCGGCTGTTCGAGCCGTTCTTTCGCGGCGTCGCGGCCCGTCGGCAGACATCCGGCACGGGAATGGGACTGTCCATCACCCGAGGTCTCCTGACGGCACAGAACGGTCGCGTCTGGGCCGAGAACGTGCCGCCACACGGCGCCCGCTTCTCCATTTCGGTGCCGGGGCGTCAACGCCCGCTCGCGCGCACGGCCGTCCCTTCATGAGCCAGCGCATCCTGATCGTGGACGACGAGCCGAGCATCCTCGCCGCGATGGCTCCGCTGCTGCGCGCACGCGGGTACGAGGTCATCACCGCGACGACTGGACACGCGGCGATTGACGCTGTCGATCGGCATGCGCCGCAGCTGGTCGTGCTGGATCTGGGACTTCCGGATTTGGCCGGAGTCGACGTCTGTCGGCAAATTCGCGAAGGACGCACGACTCCGATCCTGATTCTGTCGGCACGAGGAGCCGAGGCCGACAAGGTGGCGGCGCTCGACGCCGGCGCCGACGATTACGTCACAAAGCCCTTCAGCACCGAAGAGCTGCTCGCGCGGGTGCGCGCGGCGTTGCGCAGAAGCGAGCCCGGCGCCGTGACGACCGGGCAGATTTCGCGCGGCAACCTCACGATCGACATCGACCGGCACAGAGTGATCCGGGGCGATGAGGAGGTGCGGCTCACGCCGAAGGAATTCGAGCTGCTCCTCTTCCTCATGCAGCACTCCGGTCGTGTGCTGACTCATCGAACTATTCTGCGCGCGATCTGGGGCGCTAACGCCGTCGATCAACCCGAGCACCTGCGCGTCCTGGTCGCTTCGCTCAGAAAGAAGCTCGAGCCGGATCCGACCACGCCTCGCTACATCTTCACGGAGCCGTGGGTCGGCTATCGGTTCACCGCAGACTGAGACATCAGCATTTCTCAGTGCGGCGGGGCCCCACCCCCGCCGCTGTGGCTCGACTCGCTTCGCTCGCTCGCCACGGCCGCAGGCGCTTTCACCGAGCCGTCGGTCGGCTATCGCTTCACGGCCGACTGAAAGCATTTTTCTCAGCGCGGCGGGGCCCCACCCCCGCCGCTGCGGCTCGACTCGCTTCGCTCGCTGCGGCCGCGGGCGCTGGCCAGCGTTCGTCGAGCGCAAGGTTCAGCAGCAACACGTTCACGACCGGCTCACCAAGGAACCCCAGCTGACGCCCTTCGACATGCTCCTCGACGAGTGCACGCACGTCGTCCTCCGAGACTCGGCGCGCGCGAGCCACTCGGGGGACCTGGAAGAGCGCGGCGGCGGGCGAAATGTGCGGATCGAGACCGGAGCCTGAAGCCGTGACCAGATCAACCGGCACGGCGGTGCCCGGATTGTCCGCCTGCGCGTCCTTGATTCTCGCCTTCACCGCATCCACGAGCTTCGCGTTGGTCGGCCCGAGATTCGATCCGCTCGAGTTGGCAGCGTCGTAGCCCGCGCCGGCCGCTGACGGCCGCCCGTGAAAGTAGTGGGGCGAAGAAAACGGCTGGCCGATGATGCGCGATCCGATGCTGCTGCCGCCGCGCGACAGCAGCTGGCCGTTGGCCTTGTCGGACATCAGCGCCTGGGCCAGTCCCGTCACCACGAGCGGATACACCAGCCCGAGGAGCACCGTCGTGACGATGGTCATCAGAACCGCGACGATCAGATTGCGTCGAATCTCCATGGCTCCTCACGCCAGACGAAGAAACGTGATGACGACGTCGACGATCTTGATGCCGATGAACGGCGCGATGATCCCGCCAACACCGTAGAGCAGGAGGTTTCGGCGCAGCAAGGCATCCGCGCTCATCGCCCGGTAGGACACACCTCTCAACGCGAGCGGCACCAGGGCAACGATGATCAGGGCGTTGAAGATGACGGCAGACAGGATCGCCGACTGAGGCGTCTTCAGCCCCATGATGTTGAGCGCCATCAGTGCCGGCAACGCCGCGACGAACATCGCCGGGATGATCGCGAAATACTTCGCGACGTCATTCGCGATCGAGAACGTGGTGAGCGCCCCGCGCGTCATCAATAACTGCTTACCGATTTCGACGATGTCGATTAGCTTCGTCGGACTCGAGTCGAGATCGACCATGTTGCCCGCTTCTTTCGCCGCCTGGGTCCCGGTGTTCATCGCCACGCCCACGTCCGCCTGTGCGAGCGCCGGCGCGTCGTTTGTCCCGTCCCCCGTCATCGCCACCAGCTTGCCATCGCGCTGCTCGCGCTTGATGAGCGCCATCTTGTCCTCGGGCGTGGCCTCGGCGAGGAAATCGTCGACACCGGCTTCGGAAGCAATCGAGGCGGCGGTCAGCGGGTTGTCGCCGGTGATCATCACCGTGGTGATGCCCATCGCGCGGAGGGCGGCGAAGCGGTCGCGGATGCCACCCTTCACGATGTCCTTCAGGTGGATCACGCCCAGCGCACGGGTGCGTTCTGCGACCACGAGCGGCGTCCCGCCCGACCTGGCGATTCGGTCCACGAGGCCCTGCAGCTCCGGCGGCACGGCGCCCCCGTTTCCTCCGACGTACTTCGCGATGGCATCGGCCGCTCCCTTTCGAATCTCCCGGCCGTCGAGGTTCATCCCCGACATGCGCGTCTGCGCTGTGAAGGGGACGAATACGGCGCCCATGTGCGCGAGCTCGCGGCCACGGATACCGTACTTGTCCTTCGCCAGGACGACGATCGATCGTCCTTCCGGCGTCTCGTCAGCAAGCGACGCGAGCTGCGCGACGTCGGCCAGCTGCTGTTCGGTGACGCCGGGAAGCGGCAGAAACTCCGTCGCCTGGCGGTTGCCGAAGGTGATCGTG
>DATAEK010000412.1:0-35036 GCA_036258055.1 Vicinamibacterales bacterium | reverse complement strand
ACTCGCCGAGGCGCATGTCTCTCCCGTGAGCTATGGAGGTATCCGCAGGTTCCCGACGCTTGGGCTGAGAGTCCGCGGCTCGCCGGTCGTAGCGCTTACTTTCCTCCGGAAGGCCACCCTCGATCGTTGACTCGAGGACATCCATGTTGGCCCTCAGGTTGCTCACGGTACTTTGAAGGTCAGTAGCGAAAGCCCTGATTCCTATGCCTTGCCGACTCTCAAAATTCTCAAGCGCATTCGCGGGATCGTTGCTCTGAGTTACAGCAGTTGTCAGGCGTCCGACGAACTGCTGCAAACTCCGAATGTCGGACAGTACTTGCTTGGAGGCATTGGTCAGTTGTCCGAAGTTGATGCCTTTGCCGTCACGGTCACCCATAGTCCCGCTCCTCTCTGAGAGTCCACTTTGACTGAGCAGCTCGAAACCAGGTATGCGTTCACACGCGATCCGATCCCACTCTGTTGCCAAACAGAGGCGCAGCCGCTGGTAATCACCCGCAAAGACCAGGGGCGCGACAATCGATTTCGCCCGGACAGAGGGATCGGCCGGAAAATAGAAGATGCTGAGGCCGTGGAGCAATAGATCTGTTACCGGCCGATGGTCCACGACCATCTGACGGACTGCACGATCAACATCGCTCGCAGCAAGCGCCAAAGGCTCCCCGACCTCTTCGAGATTGCTGCACATGATGCCGAGATCCAGCAGCGCCGCGTCTCCCGGCGAGTCATGAGATGCCTCGAACAGCGCATCACGGCTGGCACTGTTTTGCCTCCGGCGCGCGGCAATCAGTTTTTTGACGAGCTTTCCTAAAGGTTCTCCAATCGCCCGAGCACGGTTGATGTTGACCAGCGAGTATGGAACTTCATCCTGGTCGCCTCGGTTCTTCGGATCCTCATAGAACCTGCCTAGCTCCCCCAGAATCCCGGCGGCGCTCGACTCGGTCGGTCGCGAGTCGAGCACGTCCAGCATCCGCTCGTACGGCCAGTCTTTGACCGGAACGAGGCCTTGCGACGCGATCATGTACGACGCCGCACCCTGGAGCTCGTACGCGGTTTCCAGGGTGCTCATGCAGCAGTTCTTGAACAACAGGATGTCGACCTTGGAATCGCCGCGATCGACGCCGATCTTGCTGCCGGCGTAACGCACCGCATACGCGAGATCGGACAGACTGAGTCTTTCTTCCAGCGTCGTGTTCCCGGGTGTGCCGTCGGGAAACAGACCTGCGGTACCGAAGCTGTGTCCCCAGAACAGCAACAGGTACCGTTCGGCAGGGCAGTTGTCTATGGCCCAGTTCATGAACTCTGTGAGCACGCGAGGGTCGCTGGCGATCGTTTCGGCCCGGCGTTCGGGAGCGTGGCCGGCAAGCTGGCGCAGTACGCCGTCTGTCTCACTGAAATCCACTTGAACCGCGACGTGCATCTGCGCCGCATGTCTGTCGGCAAGCGCCAGCAGACGGTTTTTCTCGTCTGTGGCAATCGGGTCGAGGGGCACACCGTGTTCCGGGTCCTCGGCCACCATATAAGCCAGCACCGCCCAAGGCTTTCGGGACGCCATACGATGCTCCTGTCACATGCAGACACAGCTGCGAACGATCGGCGTGGCGATTACGACGAAGCCAGCGAAGGCTCTAGATGCCGCCTTCGCTCGAACCTTTTCATAGCCTTGTCGATAAGGACGGGATGCTGCGGTTTGAAGCGGCGAGTCTATCGCAAGGCATAGAAGGCGGCAACGAAAGGAGGCGGACGTCATGCTCGGAAAACGCTCGAAATCGGTTTTCCGAACACGTGAATTCGAGGAAATCGCGAGCAGCCAGCGGGCGGCGGTCCAGCAACCAGGTGATCGCGGATGGACAGCAGGGACAGTGACGAAATTACCTATGCCGCGACACGTAATCCACCAGCACCGTGCTCATCGCCCTTATCCCGATCGGTATAGCCGCATCATCCGCCAGGAACGTCGGCGAATGGTGATCGCCTGACGTTGTCCCCGGCTTGACCGAGCCGAGTCGGTAGAAGAAGCCGGGCACCTCGTTTGCGAAGAACGAGAAATCCTCGGAAGCCATCGCCGGCTGAACGCGGGATACGTGCGCCTTGCCGACGACCCGCTCGAGCGACGGGACGCTCTCACGCGTGAGCTCCGGCTGGTTGATGGTCGCAGGCGCGCCGCGCTCGTAGCGGACGACCTCGCCGGTTGCACCGGCGGCCTCGGTGACGCCCTTGAGGATTGCGCGCAGCCTTTCTTCGGCGAGCTTGCTCATCTCCGGGCGGAACGTCCGGATCGTGCCGCTCAAGGAGACTTCGGCCGGAATGATGTTGTGGCGCTGCCCGCCGTGAATGGTCCCAACCGTGACGACGCCCGGCTCGAATCCCGAGAAGGTCCGCGACCGGATCGTCTGGAGCGCCTGGACGAACTCGGCGGCCGTCACGATCGGATCGATCGACAGCTCCGGACGCGCGCCGTGCGATTGCTTCCCCGCGATCTTCACTTCCCACGTGTCAGCCGACGACAGCGCCGGCCCTTCCGAGTAGCCGATCTCGCCGACCTGCATTTCGGAGAACGTGTGCAATCCGAAGATCGCGTCGGGCCGCGGGTTCTGGAGCACGCCTTCCTTCACCATGAGCGACGCGCCACCCTCCTCTCCCGGCGGCGGCCCTTCTTCCGCCGGCTGGAAGATGAACTTCACGGTGCCGGGAATCTCCGCCTTCATCGCCGTCAGGACCGACGCGACGCCGAGCTGCACCGCGGCGTGGACGTCGTGCCCACAGGCGTGCATGACGCCGACGTCCTGTCCGAGAAACGTGGTGCGCACTTTCGACGCAAATGGCAGGCTCGTCTGCTCGGTGACCGGCAGGGCGTCGATGTCGGCGCGAACCGCAACGACTCGACCTGGGCGCTCGCCCTTGAGCAACGCCACGACACCGTGCTTCGCCACGCCGGTCTGGACCTCGAGCCCAAGTTTTCGCAGGTAGTCTGCGATCACCGCGGCGGTTTTCTCTTCCCGGTTGGAGAGCTCGGGATTCTGATGGATCTGATGCCGGATCTCCGTGATCGCCGGCACGACCTTCGCGGTCTCCTGCTCAATCCGCGTCGAGGGATCCTGAGCGGTCAGCGCGGTAGTCGCAAGCAACACGAGGGGGATGATGGTTCGATTTGCCGCTATCGACACGCGCCGTTCGCTCATACCCTGTGCCCTCCATCGCCGATACCACCCGGGGAATCGACAGGAGATCATGAGCCCAGGAGAAATATCGTCTCCTGATCTCCAGGTCTCCTGTTGAACGGGACCCGTCACACCATGCGGATCGCGCGTACGCGGCGCGGAAAGTCTTTGTCGTCCCCGTGCTGGCGTCCAAGATCCGCGAAGTCGATATGCGCGGCCATGTCCGCGGTCTGTTGCGAAGACGCCCAGTACGAGAAGTTGTCGGTCACCCCGCCGTCCCGGAAGTCGCCGAGGCCCGCTGCCTTCAAATTGCGATACATCAGCGCGAGCTCGTCGCGGGATGGCAGGAACCATCCGCGCACACCGTTGACGCTGAGGTTCGCGCAGAGATCAGCGGCTGTGCCGGGATCGGTACATGCCGCCATCACGTCTGCCGTATTCTGCTTTCCGGTTCCGATCGCGGTGCCTCGCGCACCGGCAATCGCTCGCCGGAAGCATCCCCATTTCGCGCCGGCGCTCTGATCGAACGGCGCCGCTTCGAGATAGCGCCACCCGTCAGCCGCGTAGTTGGGGTTCTCGTAGAAGATGAACCCACCCGCGGGCCCCACGTCGCCGGCCACGTAGCCTGCCGAGGAGATCCAGACGGTCATCTCCCCCGCGCCACGATTCGCCCAGAGGTAGTAGGGAATCAACCTGACGGGCGCCGCTGCCGACGATGATTTCGAGACTCGAGTGGCGCGCGTCTGAATCACGGTGACGCCGCCGTACAACGTCTTGTCGACGGACGCCTGAAGAGGCGCCGACGCTTCGACCAGCGCGTCCAGTGCGTGACCGCCTTCGGTATCCGGCCATTCGAGGCAGTACACAATCGGCCCTCGCTCGATCGCGACCCGTCGACGAGCGTCCACGACTCTCGAATCAGCCACGACGCGGCGGACCTCGACCGGGAAGTCGATGGCGATCGCGTCGCCGTTCTTCCAGACGCGATCGATCGTCGCGTAGCCCATGGCGTCTGGAACGGCACTGACGCTCTTGCCGTTGACCGAAACCGCGACCGCCTTCGCCAGCTTGTCGGTGTACGTGTAAAGGCTCCCGGGGACCGCACGGTTGCGCGCCCATCCGGGAATCCGCAGCTTGATCGCGCCCTTCACGTCGTCTTTCGTCGAGACGGTGATCCGCGAGGTGCCGTCCCAGGGCATCTCGCTCTCGACCGACAGCCCGAGGTCCTTTCCGCCGACTTTGAACGACGTCCGGCTGGACACGTACAGGTTCACGAAGATCGCGTCCCTCTGATCCTGGGCGTAGACGAAACCGGGCATCGAGGCGAGGAAGCGCACGAGGTTCGGCGGACAACATTCGAGCGACGCGCGCTCCCAGCGCAGATCCCGCCCGTCACCGGCGCTCGCGAGCCTGTTCACGTAAAAGAACCGGTTGCCGGACGCGGACACGCCGTCGATCGCGTTGTTGTACATGCCGCGTTCCATGACGTCGATGTACTTCGCGTCGCCGGTCGCCATGAACAGCCGATGGTTCAGCGTGATGAACATCAGCACCGCGCAGGTCTCGGAATAGGCGGAGATGTTCGGGAGCGAGTAGGCCTCACCGAACCCTTCGTTGCCGGTCGAGCCGACGCCGCCGGTCACGTACATCTTTCGCTCCACGGCGTCGCGCCACATCCGCTCGGAGGCATCGAGGTACCCGCGGATCCCGGTCAACACCCCCACGTCGGCGAGGGACACCATCAGCGACACGCAGTTGACCGCATGGCCGACCGCCTCGACCTGCTCGAGCACTGGTTTGTACGACTGGTTGTGCCGGCTGCGATTGACCGAGTTGTCCAGTCCGCGGATGTCGAGGTAATGCTTCGCGAGGTCGAGGTGTTTCTTGTCGTGGGTCACGCGATACAACTGAATGCAGTTGATGGCGTCACGCTCGCCGCCCGAGAACGGCGGACTCGTCGTCGCGAAGTTCTGATACAGCGCGTCGGCGGTTTTGATCGCGTTGTCGATCAGATCGCGGTTGCCGGTGGCGTCGTAGTACGCGGCCGCAACCTCGAAGCCGTTGTTCCCCGTGCCAGGCGATCGTTTCAACTCCTGCACGCGCGCCTCTACCTGCGCCTGCAGCTCCGGGTTGGGATGCGTGACCAGCGAGAGGATGGCAGCCTCGAGGACGTTCCCGCCCAACCGCTCGGCCTCGGAGAGCTTCTTCACCTCGAATGGAATGGTGACCGCAGCGTTTGTGTCGATCTTCGGCTTCCAGAACGTGTCGGTGATGGTCACCTCGGAGTAGCGCTTGGGCTGAATCGGGTAGTCCGCAATCGGCTTGTACGCCGGCGATCCGATTCTGACGTCGGCGGGTCGGCCTGCCGGTGTGGACTGCGCCGCCGCATCCGCGACCCCACCCTCGGTGGCGGCCACGCATGCGGCCGCCCCAGCCACTTTGAGGAAATCACGTCGAGCGATGTAGCTCATACCCTCTCCTGCTCCGCGTTCCGTTCGATCGGTTCGCGTGTCGGGGGACGATGCCTCCAGAGTCTACCCGGTCGGGAGCCACCCGCGCGCGTGCTTGTGGAGCTCGGAAGGCCGCTGTTATCATCCGACCTTCAGGCAGGACTGCCCGGTTCCCTCCGATCTGGCAAGCCTGACCCTCGGGTCCTTACCGTCCAATGCCGACAATCGGCCGCTACCAGCTCTTGGAAAAGCTCGGCCAGGGTGGCATGGGTGTGGTGTATCGCGCGCAGGACCCGCTGCTCCAGCGAATCGTCGCCATCAAGGTCATCTCGACGCCGATCGAAGAAGACCCTGAACGCCGGGAACGATTCTTCCGCGAGGCCCGAGCCGCCGGCCAGCTGTCCCACAAGAACATCATCACCATTCACGATCTCGGCGAGCACGAGGGACAGCCGTACCTCGCCATGGAGTACCTCACCGGACAGGACCTGGCGGCGCGGATGGCCGACCCGACGCGAATGAGCCTGCGGCGCAAGCTGGAGGTCGCGTCAGAGATCTGCGAAGGACTGGAGTTCGCGCACGGCCACGGCGTCATTCATCGCGACATCAAGCCCGGCAATATCTTCATCACGGACGCCGGCACGATCAAGATCGTCGATTTCGGCCTCGCCCGCCTCGTGAGCTCCGAGCTGACCCGGAGCAACGTCATGATGGGCACCATCAACTACATGTCGCCCGAGCAGATCCGCGGCGAGCGTGTCGATCATCGGGCGGACATATTTTCCACCGGCGTCGTACTATACGAGCTCCTGAGCGGCCGGCGGGCGTTCGAGGGTGAGTCGTACGCGTCCACCCTGTACAAGATTCTCGAGCTGGCGCCGAAGCCACTGCAGGAGCTCGACCCCACCCTTCCGCCCGAGATCGTGCAGGTGGTCGACCACGCGCTGTCAAAACCGCGTGACGAGCGCTATCAGCATGTCGGCGACATGCTCCGCGATCTCGCGATGTACCGGCAGCAGCTCACGGCGATGGATTCCCCGGCAGCGAGCCGCCGGGTATTCTCGGACGTGCGGCTGGCTTCGGAGATGCCGACGATCCGCACGTCTGCGGCTCCGTTGCCAGTGGCGTCGAACCGGGTCGACGCGAGCGCCGCGGCACCGCAGCCCGTAACACCGTCACAGCCCATAACACCGTCACAGCCCGTAACACCGTCGCAGCCCGTCACGCCGTCGCAGCCTGCAACGCCACCGCAGACCGCAGCGCCCCCGCCACGTCGTTTCCCGACCATCGCGCTTGCGGCGACGGCCGTTCTCGCGCTCGGGGTCGCGACGGCCGCAATCTGGATGGCCATGCGCGGACCGCAATCGTCAGCGCCGATTGCCTCGTCGCCTCCCGCTACCGCCGCGAGCGAACCCCCGATCGGGGAGTTGATGCAGAAAGCCATGACGGCGTTCGAGGCCGAGGACTATGCGGCGGCCGATCGCCAAGCGCAGTCGGTGCTCGCGCGAGATCCGGGGCACGCCGCGGCTCAGCACCTGCGCGACCGGGCGCACGCGGCGGCGGCGGCTGTCGATGGCGGCCTGAAACGGGCGCGCGCGCTCTTCGACGAGGGCAAGTTCGAAGAGGCCTCGCGCGCCGCCGGCGAAGTGCTGAGCGTCGCGCCCGGCAACGCCGAGGCAAAGCGAATCATGGCAGACGGCGCCGCCCGCTCACGTGGCCGGGGCGCCGAGGAGGCCAGAGCGCAGGTAACGCGAGCGAAAGCAGCCGCACGCGCGGCGGCAGCGCAGCGGCTGGCGCCGTCGGCCTACGCCGCGGCCATCACGGCCGAGCGCGAGGCGGAGCGGCTCTATCAAGGCGAACGTCCGGGTGACGCCACGGTCAAGTTCTACGAGGCCAGCGGGCTGTTCCGGAGCGCGGAGATCGCGGCACAGAACGAGGCCACGGCTCGCGAAGCCCTCGCGCGCGCAGCGCCTCCGCCGCCTCAACGAACCGAAAAGCCGGCGGCAACAGAGCCCGTCCGCCCGCCTGACGCCGCGGTCGCACCGTCGTCGCAACCCACCTCGTCGTCGCCGACGCCCGAGCGGCCGCAACCGGTCCCCGCGCCGGCCACACCGCCGCCGGCGCCGCTGACGCTTCCAGCAGCCCCGCCTCCGGCTCCTCCCGCGCCGGTCACTGACGCGCCGGCGCGGACACCGAGCCCCGAAACCGGCGTGATGGAGTTGCTCGGACGGTACAAATCGGCGCTCGAGGCCCGCGACATGGATGCGCTGCAGCGTGTCTGGCCGAGCCTGGGCGGGGCGCCACAAATGGCAATCCGCGGCGAGTTCAGCCGCGCGAGCCACATCGCAGTCGAGATCATCGACCCGCGCATTGTCCTGTCGGGCAACGGGGGAACAGTAACCTTCCTTCGACGCTACGTGGTCACCGTCGACGGACAGAACCTCCGCAATGAAGCGCGGGCGACGATGGAGGTCCGACGGTCGGGATCGGGCTGGGTCATCGAACACATCCGCTTCGAGCCCGTGCGTTAGCGAACCGGGTACGAACTTCTGCAAAGGATTGACACATGCGAATGATCGTGGCGGCGTCTTGCCTGTGCTGGGTGATCTCGGTGACGCCGGCGGCCGCTCAGACCCATCCCGAGTCGCTCGCGACATTGTTCCAGGATGTCTACGGCCCCAACGGCCTCGTGTTGAACAGCGACGACGTGCAGCTCGATGGCACCAATCACGCCGCGCACTTCAACAGTGCGTTTCAGTCGGACTTCCGTCTGGTCAACATCGCGCTCACGAGCCAGCTCACCGGCGTGCCGCTGCCGTCACCCGCGTCCGGTTTCACGTACAAGTTCGATTCCGGAACGGGCACCTTCGTGCGATCGACGAACAGCTTCGGCCCAATCCTCGCGGATCGTGCCGAAACCATCGGGCGGGGGCGGGTCGCGTTCGGGTTCACCTCTCAGTTCTTCTCGTTCGATCACCTCGACGGGGTCGGGATCACCGACATTCCGGCGGTCTTTCGCCACGACAGCTTCGAGCTGGGCGGCGGCCGCGCCGACGTCGTCTCGACCGCGAATACCATCCAAGCGACAGTGAGCCAGTTCACCGGCGCGTTGACCTACGGGATCACGGATCGCATCGACGTGTCGCTGGCTGTGCCCGTGGTCAGGACGCACCTGTCACTGCTCTCCAATGCGCGGATCTTTCGGCTGGGCACGGGCAGCAACGTCCAGGTCCACTACTTTCGCGACGACCTCGCGATCGGAGGGTACGGATCGACGAAACAGTTTTTCGTCGACGGATCGGCCGCCGGGATCGGCGACCTGCTCCTGCGGGTGAAAAGCACGCTGATGCGGGAGGGGACGCGAGCCTTTGCCGCCGGGGTGGACGTTCGGCTGCCGACCGGCGACGAGCTGAACCTCCTCGGCACCGGTGCTGCTGGGGTGCGCCCGTTCGCGGCGTTCTCGGCGTCGTACGGCGCCTTCTCGCCTCACGCCAACATCTCATACCTGTGGAACGGGAAGAGCGTGCTGGCCGGCGACGTCCACGACGACATCGAGGCCGGCCTTCCAGATCAGTTTCACTACGCGGTTGGCGGCGACCTGAGCCTCAACAACCGGTTCAGCATCATCTTCGACGTGCTTGGCGACCGTGTGCTGGATTCGCCACGGCTGTCGACCTACACCCTCCACGCCACCGGCGCGGCCGGCAGCGCCGATCTGCCCGACATCCGGTTCGCGAACAGCTCGTACTGGACAGCAGACGGCGCGCTGGGATTCAAGGCCAACGTCGCATCACGAGTCCTCGTGGAGTTCAACCTGCGTTTCAACGTCGTTCAGAACGGCCTCTCGGATCGTATCGCGCCGCTCCTGGGCGTGGAGTGGGCGTTCTGAGCACGTTTGCTCTGGAAGGCCAGCGGGCGGCGGGTACGGTTGGTGGAGCGGAACCCTTCGTCCTGCGTAATGCGCTACCCTGACGTATGCCGTCGGCCGTGGCGGGGTCGTGAGCACCCTCGAATCTCTCGAAGCGTACTCGGTGAAGAAAGCACGCGTGGCGGACGGCCTCCGCCACGGCGCGGGACGGATTGCCCTCCGAAAGAAATCGATTTCCAACCTGTTTCGCTACTCGCCTCGCCACGAACAGGTCCGGCGACTGAATCTGAGTGACTTCGATCACCTGATCGGTGTCGATCCCGTCGCTCGCACGCTCGACGTGGAGGGACTCGCGACCTTCGAACGAATCGTCGATGCCACGCTGCCCCATGGGCTGATTCCGCCGGTCACGCCGGAGCTCAAACACATCACCATCGGCGGCGCGATCTGCGGAATCGGCATCGAATCCACGTGTTTCCGGCACGGCTTCGTGCACGACGGCCTGATCGACGCCGACGTCCTCCTCGGCGACGGCCGCGTCGCCGTCAGCAGCGCCACGAATGCGCACGCCGATCTGTTCGAGGCACTGCCGAACTCGTACGGCACGCTCGGCTACGTCCTTCGCGCGACGATACGGCTCGTGCCGGTGAAACCTTTCGTGCACTTGACGACGACGGTGCATGCGAGCGTCCCGGCGTATCTGGAAGCGATACGGGCAGCAACCGAGGAACCGTCGATCGAGTTCATCGAGGGGCTGATCGTATCGTCGGATCGCCTGTTCCTCCTGACGGCACGATCGGTCGACGAGGTGCCTCGTCTCGACGACATCTTCCGGCAGCATGTCTTCTATCAACTGGCGCAGCAGCCGGGCGACGTATATCTCACCACGAAGGACTACCTGTTCCGTTACGATCCCGATTGGTTCTGGAACATTCCGGACAGTCCGCCCTATCGCCTGTTTCGGCGCTACGCACCGCTGACGCTTCGGAATTCGAGCTTCTACACGCGCCACACGCACCGGGCGGCCGCCATCCGAAGTCTGCTCCACCTGAACGCCGGCGAGGACACCGAGCCGCTGATCCAGGATTGGGAGGTTCCGTGGGCGACGGGTCGCGACCTCATCGAGTTCGCGGTGTCACACATCGATCTCGAAGGCAGACCGTGGGCGATTGTTCCGATCCGCACGTCACGGTCGCCGACGCTGTACCCGATCGCCGCACACGAGCTCTACCTGAACCTGGGCTGCTACTGCCACGTGAAGAAGACCCCGGGTCAGGAGCCGTACTACACGACCCGCCTGCTCGATCGGAAATGCTTCGAGCTCGGAGGCATCAAGATGCTCTACTCGTCCTCTTTTCTGAGCGAAGAGGCGTTCAATCGCATCTACAACGGTGACGCGTATCAGAAGCTCAAGGCGACCTACGATCGCGACAACGTGTTCCCTGGGCTGTATGAGAAATGCGTCCAGCGGTAACCAGCTACAGATTTTGCCGCCGACCTGCAGATTTGTGGTCGGCGCCATGTGAGTTTTCGCCCTCACTACGGCAAGCCGCGCGTGTGCAGTCGGCACGATGCTCGCACGGCATCGAGGCCGTACCATGAGCTGGTTCCACGTTTCACAAGACCGGCTGCGCTATCGCGGCCAGCTCGTGCGCGAGCCATTTGCCGCATGGATGAAGACCCGCGAGGGCTCGAACGCGGTCAATGCGCGCGCCACAGAGGATCGGCTTCGCATTTTCGCGCAGGCACGCGCGCGACGGCGGATCTGGAAGGAGCTCGCGGCGGCAGCCGCGGCCGACCCCCTTCGCACGGCCATTCAGACGGAAACAGAACACTTCTCGACCGTGCTCGTCGAGGCCAGCTACGCGCCTGGTCTTCCCCGGCTCTCTGTCGCGCTCCATCGGCTGGTGATCGTTCCTCGCGCGCTCATCGCGGGACGCGTCCGTGTCGCCCTGCGTCAGCGGCTCAACCGGCTCGAGCCGTTCGCGACCTTCGATCCGGAAGTCCGTGAATTCTTCTGCGAACAACTGCTCGTGGAACTCGATGCCGCGGTCGGCGAGCGTCCTCCGTCCGTGCGACGGCCGGTGCTGACCCACGACATCTGGGCGTGCGTCGGGCGCGACGATGCGTATCAGTGGGTGGACCCCATCTTCGCGGGATCGGGATGGGGCGGCCATCTGCTGATGTACGAGTTCCCCCGCCAGGGTCTGTCCCGCGCCATCCGCAACGACGTCGAGAAGGCGGTTCGCGAGCTGCAGAACAGCCTGTCCCGGATCTCGCGCGCCCAGCGTGACGCGATTGTCCGGACAGCCGTGGACGGACTCTCCTCCCTGACCGCGTAGCCGCGGTCGACTTCGCTGTGGGCGGGGGGGCAGTTCTTCTTCACGCTGGAGGACCGGCAGCCGGACATCTGTGTCGCGGAGGTCAGCGCGCGCTGAGCAGATCGGATGCCCCGGACCGGCAATGGCAGCCTGAGGCGGCGGCCGCACCCGTTTCATGACAGTGCACGATCCAGACGAGACACGTCGTCGCTTTTTGACCACGCATCGCAGAACCTCGTGCCTCTCCTACCGCGATGCGCCCGGAGCACGCCGCCGGAGCTCGTCGAACCAGTTCAGCACGACGTGCAGATGCATGTAGCTGGCGTTCGTCTCGCTGGCTTTGAGCATCAGGAAACGCTCGCTGTCCGGGGCGACGTCGTAGTCGAGTACGGCGCCGACATCCTGATACGCGCCCTCGAACACCAGACGCGGCCGGCCGATCGACACATCGGGGTGCGTTTCCACCGCAACTTCCATCATGCGATCGGCTTCTCGATAGAAGATCGCCCGCCCGTTTCGATTCCAGCGCGGCTCGGTGCCGCCGTCGGATGAAATCTGCAGCTTGCCGCCGGCTGAGGGAAACTGCTGCACGTACACTTCGTCTCGACCGGACTCGTCCGATACGAAGACCAGCCACCTGCCGTCGGGGGAGAATTCGGGATGTCGCTCGCTGGCGTTCGTCGCCAGCAAGGGCCGGGCTTCGGGCGGCTCCGGGCGAACACGCAGCATCCAGACATCCCATCGTACCGAGCCGGGCGCCATCCGCATCAGCGCCAGCATCGACCCATCCGGTGAAAACGATGTGGGATACGCGTTCGTTACCGGATCCGACCAGAGCTCGTGCTCGGCTCCCGCGCCGTCCGCTGACCTCCAGAAAAGCCGAGTGTGTGCGCCGAGTAGCTTCGCGTAGACGAGGCGCTTGCCATCAGGCGTCCAGACTGGTGCCATCGCCACACCCGACTGGGGTGTGATCTGCAGCCACGACTGAGTCACGAGATTCACGACGAACACGGACCCATTCACGATGAGCGCGAGGTAGCGGCCGTCCGGCGAGAGACTCGGATCCACCAGCGCGCGCCGCGGCTGCGCCAGGGCGTGCTCGGCCCCGCTGCGATCGACCCAGAAGACGGACCGCTCGATGGGATTCGTCGGGCCCGGAATGTAGATGAGCGTGCCGTCGCTCGAGATGCTGAAGTTCGCCGCCCCGTCGGGCGCGCTCCACCCGGCCATCCCGACCACCTGCTCCGCGAGAGACACCGCCGGGCCCGTCACGTCGAGCGTGGCCGCGTCGAACGGCGCCGCCTCCAGCCCACCGGCACGGTAGTACAAGAGGTGACCCGACGCTGCGTACCGGCCATACGACGCGCCGGCGACGATGGGCCGCCGCTCTTTGGTGTCGAGCCTGATAGCCTGCAGGTGAAGCCTGCCGGTGGCCTGGCCATCGGATCCCTCAACGACTGTGTAGGTCACGGCACGACCGCCCGGAAGCACTTCCGGCCATCGGTAGGCGAGCTCGCCGCGAGCGCCATCGGGCGCCGCGATCGGCTCGAGTGTGCCTCCGTCTGCGGAGATGCGCTGCAGCCTGCCGTCAGCGGTGGCAATGACGACGTGGTTGTCGGGACCCCATGAGGCGCCGCGCTGACCAGCGACGTCGACCGAGATTCGCTGGGGCGGACCGCCGGCAAGGCGCACCTTCCGCAGTTCGCCCGCCGCCACGAACCCGACCCACTGACTGTCGGGCGAGAAGAACGGCATGTGCCCGAGCTCGGTGCCAGGCAGCGGCCTGTCGTCCAGCCGGTCCATGTCCCGAACGTACAGGCTTCGACGGGCCGCCGGACCGTGCACGTACACGATGTGCTGCCCATCTGGCGAGATGACGGCCGTCGCGCCTGGCGCCTGTTCGGGTTCGATGATCGAAGGCAGCGTGAGCACGAACCGCCGAACGGGCGGCGTGGTCCGCTGCGAATGGTCTTCAGGCCAGCGCGACCAGATTGCCGCGGCCGCCAGCACGCCAATCACCGCACTCACGGCCCACCGCAGCGCCCGGCGGCCGGTGTGCCGGGTCACGCGAGCCTCGATTCCGCGGCGCATGGACTCCGGGCGTCGAACGACGGACCGTTCCGCGGACCGACGGCGAAGCCTCTTCAGCTCCGACGCAAGATCGGATGCAGTCTGGTAACGAAGCTCGCGCTCGCACTCGAGCGTACGGGCGATGATCCGATCGAGATCCGCCGGTAGATCCGGATTGACCGTCGTCGCAGGTTCCGGCGTGCCGTGCAGCATCGCGTCGTAGATCGCCGCGTCGCTCGGTCCCGAGAAGGGCAATCTGCCCGCCGCCATCTCGTAGAGGACCACGCCCAGGCTGAAGATGTCGCTCCGGTGATCGACGGCCTCACCAAGGGCCTGCTCGGGGGACATGTAGCACACCGTGCCCATCACCGTTCCCGTCGCGGTCGCCGCGTGCGAGCCCGCGAGCGCCCTGCGCGACGGCTCGGCAAGCTTGGCGATGCCGAAATCGAGGACCTTCACGATGCCATCCGGCCGCACCATGACGTTGTCGGTCTTGATGTCCCGGTGGACGATGCCGGTGGAATGGGCCGCTGCCAGCGCGCCGCCAATCTGGATGGCGATGTCCACCAGCGTGCCGAATGGCAGCGGACCGCGCGCGATAGTCGTACGAAGCGTCTCCCCCTCAACGAACTCCGACACGATGAACAACAACCCGTTCGAGCTGCCAATCTCGTGGATGGTGACGATGTTCGGGTGGTTGAGGCCGGAGGCGGCGCGGGCCTCGTGTTCGAAGCGCCGTGTCCGGTCGGTGTCCGCGAGGAACCGCAACGGAAGCAGTTTCACGGCCACGACTCGGTGGAGCGACGTGTCCTCGGCCCTGTAGACCTCGCCCATGCCGCCCGCGCCGATTCGATCGAGCACGCGATAACGTCCCAGGAGATGACCTGCTGGGAGATCTCTTTCCCGATCGGCGATCCAGTCCGCCGCCATCTCCGCCGGCAGAGCGGCGAGCGCGTCGTCCGACGCGCGACCATCCGCGGCCAACAGCGACGACAGCTCTGCGTGCAGGGCCCGGTCGTCGCCACACGCGGCTGCGAGGAATGCGGTGCGCTCCGATGGCGGCTGCTCGAGCACGGCGTGAAACAGCTCGTCTACGGATTGCCGGCTGTGGGTGTTGGCCATTCGTGGCGTCACCGCGACGACCTGCGTGGACATCGATCGGATGGAAGGCGGCATTTGGCCGGCGTCGTCATGCTTCCAGCTCGCGCTGAAGCCACGCCTTCGCGAACCGCCAGTCGCGCATGACCGTCACGGCGGATACGTCGAGGGCCTCCGCCGACTCCTGCACGCTGGCGCCACCGAACAGTCGCATCTCGGCCACGCGGGCTTTCCGCTCATCGATCTTCCCCAGGCTCGAAAGCGCCTGATCCAAGGCGAGCACCCCGGCATGACTGTCGTCGGCGACTGCCATCGCGTCGCCGAGAGTGACGCGCCGGAGATCGCCGCCCCGCCTGGGAATCCGCCGGCGTCGCGCAGCATCGACCAGGATAAAGCGCATCAACTGAGCGGCCACGGCGAGAAAGTGCGCGCGGTTCTGCCACTGCATCGCCCGCTCACCGACCAGCCGCACGTAGGCCTCATGGACCAGGGCCGTGGGCTGCAGCGTGTGGCCTGTGCGCTCGTGGGCCATGAATCGCCTGGCGAGGCGCTTCAGATCGTCGTGGACGAGCGGGATCACCGCGTCCAGGGCGGAGCGGTCCCCGTTGCTCCAGGCAGTCAGCAGATCCGTCACCCGGCGCGCCGGACGGTCTTCTGACGTGTCCGAGTGCCCGTCGGCAGTAATCATCGGTTTTTGGTGAGTCGAGACATTTTAGTTCAGCCGTTGATAGATCCGGCGACCTTCCTGCGCATTTCTTAAGTAGGCGGTTGCGAGACCAGACCGCCTCATGGTGGTGTGCGACCCACGCCGACCCATACCGGAAGGACCCACACATATGAAAACGGCGAAGCGATCGCTCGCGCTCACGATGGCCATGCTGGCGGGCGCCACAATGGTTGCGGCACAGGGTGACGTGCCGATCACCACGACCTCTAAAGAGGCCCTGCAGTTGTACATGCGGGCGCAGGAGAAGTCGGAGAACATCGAGACCGAAGCGGCCGCGGGGCTGGTTGAGCAGGCCATCGCCAAGGATCCCGGGTTTGCCATGGCCTATCTGCTGCGAGCACAGGTGGGCGGCGGTTTCACGGTCGCCCGGGAGAACCGGGACAAGGCCGTGAGTCTGGCCGATAAGGTGTCACCTGGCGAAAAGCACTGGATTCTCGCCGCCAAGGAGCAGGCGGACGGTAATGTCGTGGCTGCCAAGCAGCATCTCGACGCCCTTCTGGCAGCCTTTCCAGGGGATAAGCGCGTGCAAACCCTCGTCGGCTTCCACTACCGGGGTGTGCTCGGCGACAACAAGACGGCCGCGGCCTACTTCAAGAAGGCCACACAGATCGATCCCGCGTACGCGCCGGCCTACAACAACCTGGGGTACGCGCAATCGGCGACTGGGGACTACGCCGGGGCAGAGGCATCGTTCAAGAAATACATCTCGCTGCTGCCCGACCGGCCGAACCCGTATGACTCGTATGCCGAGCTCCTGATGAAGATGGGCCGGTACGACGAGTCCATCGTGCAGTACAAGGCCGCGCTCGCGAAGGACGCCGCGTTTACGGGCTCGCTGGCTGGCGTCGGAACGAACCTGGTCTTCAAAAAGGACTTCGACGGCGGTCGAAGCTGGTACCAGCAGCAGTTGGCGAAGTCTCCCGACGTCGACGCGAAGCTCGACGCGATGGACAACATCGCAATCTCGTACGTGCATCAAGGCGATACCGCGCAGGCGCTGAAGACGCTCGACGAGATCGCGACCCTGGCGCTGACGAACAACCTCGTGACCCGCGCGATCGGCGCGCATTACGACGCCGCGTTCGTCCTCATCGAGTCGGGTCAGGCCGACCAGGCCGAGCCGCACGTCGCGAAGGCGTCGGCGCTCGCCGCGGATACGTCATTGCCCGCGTCGGTCAAGGAGCGCGCCGCGGTGTCGTCCGGAATCATGCGGGCCCGCATAATGGGAGCGCAGGGCAAGTTCGCCGAGGCCAAGGCGATGGTCGGCCAGGCCGAAGAAGCGGCGGCGAAGCGTCGCAACCCGGCCGATCAGCAGCGGGTCAACCGCGCGCGAGGCCTCCTGGCGCTCGAACAACAGCAATACGCGCCCGCGTTGGAATCGCTGTCCAAGTCTGATCCTGCCGATCCGTACGTGATCTACCTGCAGGCGGTGGCCAGCGAGAAATCGGGGCGGGCGGCCGACGCCTCGGGGCTGTTCAAGAAGGTCGCGCAGTGGAACGAGAACAGCCTGGCCTACGCAACGATCCGCGGTCGTGCGATGACCAAAGCCGGCAGCTGAACGACGCGACGGCATGGCCGATCCGCCGATCTGCCATTTGCCATTTGCCATCCGGGATGCGTCAGCATCCCGGTAAAGCCCGGAGGGGTGTCCCGTTCCGCGAGCCGCGGGGCGGGACATTAGTTTCACACTTCACATCACAAGGACACACTCATGCTGCACAGACACAAGTTGCTCATCGTCGCGCTCGTCATCGTCGGGGCGGCCGCGGCCGGAATGTCGCTCTCCGCACAAGTCACGCGGCCGTACAAGAACGGCTCTGTCTGGGACATCGCGTTCATCAAGATGAAGCCGGGGATGGAGACGGCGTATCTCAATTACGTGGCGGGCGAGTGGAAGCGCGAGCAGGAAGCGTTGAAGAAGGAAGGCCTGATCATCGGGTACAAGGTGATTGGGAGCGAGCCCCACAACCCGGCGGACTGGAACCTGATGCTGATGACGGAATACAAGGATCTCGCGTCCATGGAGGCCGCCGAGCCGAAGGCTGATGCGCTCGGGCAGAAGTTGTTCGGCGGCGACGAGAAGGTGCGTCAGGGCTACAAGGAGCGGTTGGAAATCCGCGAAGTCCTCGGAAACCGGCTGTCGCGCGAGATCATCCTGGAGCCACGGTAGCGAATCGCGGCCCTGCAGACAGCCGGGCGGCTTTCCGCGGCGAAAGGGTGATATGGTTACGCCTTCCAAACTCATCCATAGGCTGCCACAGCGCTGGATATCCTCGTCTCCCATTACCGTGTGCTCCATCCTCTGGGCGTGGGAGGGATGGGTGAGGTCTACGCCGGACTCGACGAGACCCTGAAGCGACGCGTCGCACTCAAGGCGATCCGCCCCGAACAACGCCTTCAGCCTGAATCGCAGGCGCGCTTCCTCCGGGAGGCGCGCCTCCTTTCCCAGCTCGATCACCCGAATATCTGCCGGGTCTACGACTACATCGAGGGAGAGGATCGAGACTGGCTCGTGCTGGAGCTGATCGAGGGCAAGAGCCTGAAGACCGCCCTCAAGGCGGGCATCGACGCCACGCGCGCGATGCACATCGCGCGGCAGATCGGCAACGTGCTGGTCGCGACGCATGCCGCGGGGGTCGTCCATCGCGATCTCAAACCGGCGAACGTGATGCTGACCGGCAGCGATCACGTGAAAGTCCTCGACTTCGGTCTGGCGTTCTCGCATGGCGGCGGGCGCGCACTGACACCGGCTGACGAGAGCGGCGCCGCGCCCCCTCTCCCCGAGCTGGCAACCGCCGACGTCGGCGTCACGCAGACAGCGGCATCCGATCACGATGGTCCGTCCTCGATCGGCAGCCGCACTGACTATTCCCGGTTCGAGACGTCGGGCGGCCTCATCATGGGCACACTGGCCTACATGAGTCCGGAGCAGGCGCGCGGCGAGCCCGCAACGACCGCCAGCGACATGTTCTCGTTCGGCCTGGTGATTCAGGAACTGTTCACCGGACGCCATCCGCATCCGGATCACATCGGCGGTGCGGCGCTTCTCGACCGCGTGCAGCGCGGCGAGACCGACGCGCCGGATGGCGTGCCGGCGGATCTCGCGGGACTGATCCGCCGTCTGACATCGCCAACGCCGGCGCAGCGGCCAGCAGCGGTCGACGCTGCCGAGCGGCTGCGCTGGATCGCCGATAGACCGCCGGCTGCGAGCACTCGCCGTCGCGGCGGTCCTGGCGCTGGCTGCTCTCGGCGCCGTGAAGTACACGCTCGACCTCGCGCGCGAACGAACCGCCGCTGTCGCCGCCCGCGACGAGGCGAATCAGCGCCGCGAGCAGGCCGAGTCGCTCATCGAATTCATGCTCGGCGATCTCCGCAAGAAGCTCGAGCCAGTCGGGCGGCTCGAGATCCTCGACGATGTCGGGACCAAGGCGCTCGCATACTTCGCCGCGGTGCCGGAAACCAGTTTGAGCGACAAAGAGCTGCTGCGCCGCTCGACGGCGCTCTACCAGATCGGATCGGTTCGCATCTCGCAGGGACGCCTGGACGCCGCAACCAAGCCGCTCCAGGATTCTCTCGCCCTGGCTGCGGCTCTGTCCGCACGCAAGCCCGACGACACCGATCGCCTGTTCGAATTGGGTCAGAGCCACTTCTGGGTGGGGTTTGTCTCCTGGCGCCGTCGTCACCTGGACGACGCGCTGGTGAGCTTCGGAGAGTACTTGCGCATCAGCGAAAAGCTTGGCGCCGCAGCCCCCGACCGCGCCGACTGGGCGCAGGAGCTGGCGGCTGCGCACAGCAACATCGGTTCGGTTTTGCAGGAGCGCGGGGATCTGGCCGGTGCGCTCGAGAGGTTCCGCGAGTGCCTGGGCATCGAAGAGCGGTTGCTCGCCGCGCACCCCGATGACACAGGGCTGCGACGCGCGGTGGCGTCGAGCCACAACACCATCGGCGTCGTGCTCAGGCGGCTGGGCAGAATTCCGGAAGCGCTGCAGCAACACCAGGCAGAGCTCGCCCTGCAGCAGGATCTCGTGCGCCGGGACTCCGCCAATGCCAACTGGCAGCTGTCGCTTGCCGTCGCGCACAACTACGTCGGAAACCTCTTGGACGCCCGAGGCTCGACGGGGGATGCGGTCCGCGAGTTCCGTTCGGCGATCGACATCCTCGACCGGCTCGTGCACCGCGACGCGGCCAACATGACGTGGCGCCGGGAGCTTGGCCGCAACCATCTCCGTCTCGGACGGAGTCTGCTGGCGGCCGGCACGGCCGCCGCCGTGGCCGAGCTTCAGGACGCGGTCGCGACTCTCGATGCCATCGCGGAGGCTGACCACTCGAACGTCAGCTGGCAGCGGGACGCGGCCGAAGCGCATCACGCGCGCGGGGAGGCGCGCCTGAAGAGCAACGACGTCGCCGGCGCGCAGACCGATGCGGACGCGGCGCGGCGGATCGCCGAGGTACTGGTCGCCAAGAATCCTGATGACGGCGACGCGGCGCGTATCCTGTCACTGACATTCCTGCTCACGGGCGAGATCCAGGCTCGTCGAGGCGAGGTCGCTGGTGCCCGGAAATCGTGGCAGCACGCACTCGCGACCATCGAGTCGCTCGCCAGGGACTCCCACGATCACCGTCTGCTCGAGCCGTGGACGCGGGCCTTGGTGCTGCTCGGCCGTCGTGCCGAGGCTGCACTGGTGCTGGCGCGTCTCGACTCGACAGGCTATCGGAGCACGTCACTGTCGGAAGCTGTTCGCGGCACGACGCCGCAACAGCCTGTTCACGCAAGGTAGTCACATCCACCGAGGAGAGTGCGTCATGCCGGACGTCAACGCCACCGTATATTGGGACACGACGACCAACGGCCCGCTGGTCAACCCGGACCCCATCAACGTCGAATCAGGGACCGGTGCGACGCCTCCAATGGACGTGCGGCACCGGAGTGACCAACTTCCAGATCACCGGCCTGAGCACCACTGAGTTCACCTATCCGGCCAACCAGAATCCCGTCACCGTCTTCACCGCGACCGACAAGAACGACACCATCGGAACATTCACTTACAACGTCACGGCCACGCACAGCTCCGGCATCACGGCCACACACGACCCGAAGATCGAGAATGGATCGGAGATGCGCGAGAAGTCTCAAGGCGCGGGGGCCTGAGGAACACGACTGCTGGATCGCGTACGGACACGCGACCCGATCACTCCGACGCGGCCGAGTACGACCACGAGCCTCTCGGGCGTGATCGCGGCCTATTGGCAGGGCGGTGTTCCGCCAGGCCGCCTCGCGACGACCAGCATCCCGCGGAATCCGTACTCCGTCGACGACATGATCTCGAAACCCGCCGCTTTGAGCTCGCGCTCGAGCGTGGGAAGCGTGATCCCGTGATGGCCGTCCGTCGATCGCCCGGCGGGTGTCGCGCTCTCGCCGCCGGGTGGCGGGCCGAAGTCCACGACCGCGAGGCGGCCACCCGGCTTGAGCGACGCGAGGATGCTCGCGTTCATCGCTCCCGGGTCGGTGAAGTGGTGGTAGACGTCGCGCATGAAGATGGCGTCGCAGCACCGCTCGTCGAAGTTCGTGCGCGTCTCGTCCCCGGCGATCGTCGTCACGTTGGTCAGGCCCGCGGAGGTCGCGGCCCTGGCGATGCCGGCGAGCTTCTGGGTGTTGATCTCGTTGCTGTACACGCGGCCCGACTCGCCGACCGCCTTCGCAATCGCAACGGTCAGTCCGCCGTCGCCGGCGCCGATTTCGCCGACGACACTGCCGCCATGCAGCTCCAGGGCGGTGATCAGCCGCCGGGCATCGGCGGCGTTCTGTTGTGCGTCCTGGGCGGAGAGTCCGGCAACCGCCAGCGCGAGAAGGACGAACCGTGTGATGAATCCACGTCGCAGGCGTAGCGTCATGCGGGATTGGACGTCGATCGGGGCACGACGGTTTTCTGCAAAGCCGCGGCTCCAGACTGCATTCACACAGGAGTCCAGGAGATCAGGAGACGCCGGCGTGAACTCGGGGATTAATGTGGTCTCCTGATCTCCGGGTCTCCTGTTGAGAGGTAGGATCGGGCCCATGCGCGTCGCGATCGTGGGGGGCCCCGGCATCGGGAAGAGCACCCTCGTGCGTCAGCTCGGCGATCTGTATCACCACGGGTCGTACGGCGAGGGCGAGGGGGGCGTGTGGGAGCCGGGCGTGCTCGAGGACATCGACGCCGGACTCAACCCGGTCGGGGTGACCGCGTACTTCGCCGCGCTCTACGACGCCAACTACCGCGACGCCGCCGCGAATGACGGGCCCGAGCGCGTCATCTTCATCGAAGGCGCCCGGATCACGCTCGAAGCGCACATCGCGGAGTATCCCGAGAACTACCACGGCGAGCTCCGCAAGGTTCTCGGGATTGGCGACAATTGGAACCCCGACCGGGTCATCGTTCTGACATCGAGCACACAGACGATCGACCGCCACATCCGTCAGCGAAACCGCCCGCACGAGGAAGTTGAGAATATGGTGCGGCGGTTCCGTCTAATCGATGCAGAGTTCAGGCGGCTCGCGCCCCGGCATGCAAACACCGTGGTCATCGATCGCGACGACAAGGAGTTCCACGAGCGAACGTCGCTGCTCGAGATCATCCGGGCCGCGGACCTTCCGCCATTTCCGCAGATTCCCTACAGACGTATGGAGCGATTCGACGAGCACGGGTAACCATCCGGTCGAGGGCGACACTGCGGGAAGGCACCGTGCCGGTGTTCGAGGTTGGCGGTTCTGCAACCATCCGTGGCGGGCATGCTCGCCTGAAGACCGGGCGAGACAGATTTTCACTTCACGCGTATACTCTGCATCCATCCTACAGAGGTGAGGCACCATGTTCACGATGCGAAGATCGGTCGCGGCTCTCGTGTCGATCGGCGTAGTTCTGGGCGCCATGCTGCACATGGCGCCGGCGTCCGCACAGTCACCGGCCGCTGCCGTAGGCGTCAAAACGTGGCTGGATAATCCCAAGGAGTTCGAGGACTACCTGAAATCGGCGGAAGTCGTTGGCCTGCCAGAAGAACTCAAGGTCGGCGTGACCAGGCCGCGGAAGGCGAAGCTCGCACCAGGCGGCCCCATCGAAGCGTTCGCTTGGAAGACGATCCAGCCGGGACGGTACGAGGGCTACTGGGAGAGCTACAAGTCCGAGATTGCCGCCTACGAGATGGACAAGCTGCTCGGACTTGGCATGGTGCCGCCTACCGTTGAAAGGCGTGTGAAGGGAGACACCGGCGCCGCCATCATGTGGGTGTCACCGACGAAGAGCTTCAAGGAGCTGGGCGGCGTGCCCGGTCAGAAGGGCGTGCAGGGTCCGACCGGGCTGCAGCTGGTTAACTGGAACCGTCAGCTCACCAAGGCCAAGATGTTCGACGACCTGATCGGCAACATCGACCCCAACCTCGGGAACTGGCTCGTTGATCCGTCCTGGAATCTCGTCCTCATCGACCACACCCGCGCCTTCACGACCACGAAAGAGCTCTATCACCAGCTCATTCAGGTCGACCCTGAGCTCTGGGGAAAGATGAAAGCGCTCGACGAGGCGAGCGTGACGGCCGCCATCGGCAACTGGGTGGGCAAGGGAGAAATCAGAGCCATACTCCAGCGGCGCGACAAGATGCAGCAGGTCGTGGATAAGCTGGGCAAGAGCAGCTGACGCACCAAAGGTCTCCAGCGGTTCTCGGATTCTCGGTTCTCGGCTTCGAGCGGCGAGTCGTTTTGCGGATGGCAGCAGCGACCCTTAGCCCCTGAATCGAGAACCGGGAACCCTCATCCCGAAGAACGTCAGGGTCCTTCCGAAAGACACCTCGCCCTTTCTCGGCATCCATGCCGAGCTCAGAACCGGTTAGAATCCGCAGCAACGCAACCACCCCGCATCGAGGAGGTATCCATGGCCCGGCGATGCGTCGCCCCGATCCTGCTGACTTTCCTCGCCCTCACGGCGACCGCGATGCATCTGCACGGGCAGGGCCCGGGCATTCCTTCGGATGTCTTCAGCCAGCTGCGCTGGCGCTACATCGGGCCGGAGGGCAACCGCGTCAGCGCGATTGCCGGCGTGCCCGGCGACCCGCTCGTGGTCTACGCAGGCGCGGCGTCCGGCGGGATCTTCAAGACCGCAGACGCCGGAATCACCTGGGATCCCATCTTCGACGGCCAAACGGTCTCGTCTATTGGCGACATTGCCGTCGCGCCGTCGGATCCCAACACAATCTGGGTCGGCACCGGCGAATCCTGTATCCGCAGTCACATCTCGGTTGGCGAGGGGATTTTCAAATCGCCCGACGCGGGCAAGACGTGGACGCGCATGGGCCTCGAGAAGACCGGGCGCATCGGCAAGATCGTGATCGACCCTCAGAATCCGAACACCGTCGTCGCCTGCGCGCTCGGTCACGCGTACGGCCCGCAGCAGGACCGCGGCGTGTTCCGCACGACCGACGGCGGGAAGACCTGGGCGCGTACCCTCTTCACCGATGAGAACACCGGCTGCTCGGATCTCGAGATGGATCCGCGGAATCCCAAAAAGCTGTTCGCGGGCATGTGGACGCTGACCATTCACACCTGGGGGCGCGAAAGCGGCGGACCTGGAAGCGGGCTCTTCATGTCCACAGACGGTGGCGAGACCTGGCAGCGTCAGACCGGCCGTGGCCTGCCGACTAAAACCGTGGGCAAGACGGTGATGGCCATCTCGCGCTCGAACCCCGATCGCGTCTACGCGATGTTCGAGACGGGCGACGGCGTGCCCTGGAAGGGTCAGGAAACCGAGACCGGCCAGTTGTGGCGATCGGACGATGGCGGCGGACAGTGGAAGATGATCAGCGCCGATCGCAACTACATGGGTCGCGCGCACTACTACTCGCACATCGAGGTCGCGCCGGACAACCCGGATGAAACCTACGCGCTGACGGCCTCGTACAGCATCTCGCTCGACGGCGGCACGACGCTCAAAGAAGCGCAGGGCGCCACCAGCCCTGGCGGTGACAATCATGACATCTGGATCGATCCCACCAGTCCGGCGCGGCAGCTCGTGGCCAACGACAGCGGCGTCTCGATCACGCTGAATCGCGGCCGCACCTGGGACAGGATTCGGTTGCCGAACGCGCAGATCTACCACGTTACAACCGACACGCAGATCCCCTACAACGTCTACGGCAACAAGCAGGACGGACCATCGTACCGCGGACCCAGCATCGGCCGCGCCGGCCAGACCATCCCGCGCTCGCTCTGGCACGGCGTGCTCGGCGGAGAGAGCGGATGGGCGACGCCCGATCCGGTCGATCCGAACATCATCTGGTCGAGCGCGTCCGGCTCCGGCAGCGTCGGAGGGATCGTCGTCCGCTACGAGGAAAGCCGGCATCAGGGGCGGAACGTCGAGGTATGGCCCGATCAAGCGAACGGTGTCCCGGCGGATCTCAAGTACCGATTCAACTGGACGACGCCGCTGGCCCTGTCGCCGCACGATCACAACACCGTCTACGTCGGCAGCCAGCACGTGCACCGGACGACCAATGGCGGGCAGAGCTGGGACGTCATCAGTCCCGATCTGTCGTTGAACGACAAGAGCCGGCAACAGTTTTCAGGAGGACTGACCGGCGACAACATCGGCGTCGAGTACGCGAGCGTGGTGATGGCGATCGCGGAATCGCCCCGCGTGAAAGGGTTGATCTGGGCAGGCACCGGCGACGGTCAGGTGCAGCTGACGCGCGATGCGGGCAAGACGTGGACGAACGTGACGAAAAACATCTCCGGCCTGCCGCCGCTCGGCACCGTCGCGAACATCGAGCCCTCACGCTACGAGGACGGCGTCGCCTATCTCGCGGTCGATCTCCACCAGGTCGACAATCGCGATCCGTTTGTCTACAAGACCACCGACTTCGGTCAGACGTGGACGCCGATCACGACCGGCATTCCTCGGAGCATGCTCAGCTACGCGCACTGCGTCCGTGAAGACCCGGTGCGGCGCGGGCTGCTGTATCTCGGAACCGAGAACGGCGTGTACGTGTCGTTCGACGACGGCGGGAACTGGCAGCCGCTGCAGATGAACCTGCCGCACGCGCCGGTGTATTGGCTCACGGTTCAGGAACCGTTCCACGATCTGGTCATCGCCACCTACGGCCGCGGGTTCTGGATTCTGGACGACGTGAGCCCGCTGCGACAGCTGGCGCCGGCCGTGCTGAACGCGGACGCCCACCTGTTCACGACGCGGCCGGCGTATCGATGGCGCGACATCACCGTGCCGTACAGCACGCCGAACGATCCCACCATCGGCCAGGATCTGCCCAATGGCGCGTCGATCGACTACTACCTCAAGTCGGCGAGCACCGCGCCGGTGACGATCCGGATCGAAGGGCCGAACGGTCAGCTCCTCCGCACCATCGACGCGCCGAAGAAAGCCGGCATCAACCGCGTCTACTGGGATCTTCGCGACGATCCCACGCCGGAAGTTCAGCTCCGCACGAGTCCCGTCTACGCATCGTATGTTCCGCTCGGTCCGGAGGGCTGGCGCTCCGGAGGGGCGCGTCTGTCGATCATGGTTCCTCCCGGACGCCACACCGTGAAGTTGTCGGCGAACGGCAAGGACATGACGCAGCCGCTCGAGGTCCGCAAAGATCCGAACTCTGGTGGGAGTGAGGAGGAAATCGCCGAGCAGACCAGGATGCTGCTCGACGTGCGAGCCGATGTCGAACGCGCCGCCGATGTCGTCAACCGCATGGAGAGCGTTCGCGGACAGCTGCAGGCGCTCACCCGCACGGTGAAAGACACCGAGATCCTCAAGCTGGCAGCGGAGGTCGAACGCAAGTTCACCGAGCTCGAGATGAACCTCGTCGAGTTGCGGGCGACCGGCCGCGGGCAGGACGGCGTCCGTTGGGGCGCGAAGCTGTACTCGAAGTTCAACTACCTCGCGAACGGTCTGGCCAGCAACGACTACCGGCCGACGGCGCAGCAGATCGAAGTGCACAAGGGCCTCAAGCAACAGCTCCAGCAGCACGAAACGACCTTGACGGATCTCGCGTCGAAGGACGTGAACCGGCTCAATCAGATTCTGCGCACGAACAACGTCACGCCTGTGACGGTGCCGGCGGCGCGAGCGGCAGCGGTCAGGCAGGTTCCCTGAAGGGCGCCAGCCCAGCGCCCCTCGCTGATGAGCACGGCGTCTGGCTTCCCCGCGCGGAAAGCGGCGATATGCCAGCGCCGTCGCTCGTGCTCGAGTCACCGATTCTTCACATTTGACGACGTCGCTGCGTACGCACGCGCCGACCTCGACTTGTCCATTCGTCACATCCTGATCACACGTTCGCTCCAGCTTGCGTTCGTCTCGGGATGGACGCATAGTGGCTTTCTTGATCAGAGAAGCAAGGAGGTTCTTGATGGCAACAGCAAAACGGCCCGTGCCCGAGGGCTACTCCACGGTGACGCCGCAGCTCACGCTGGACAACGCCGCGCAGGCGATCGATTGGTACAAGAAAGGCCTGGGTGCTGAAGAACTATCGCGCAGCATGGGACCGGACGGCAAGATCATGCACGCGGAGATCAAGATCGGCAATTCGCGCATCATGCTGAACGATCCCGTCATGGGTGGGAAGGGGCCAAAAGCATTCGGCGGCTCGCCGGCGTCCCTGTGGCTCTACGTCGAGGACTGTGACGCGCTCTTCAACAAAGCCGTCAGCGCCGGTGCGCAGACGAAGATGCCAGTGGACAATCAGTTCTGGGGCGACCGCTGCGGGGTTCTCCTCGACCCGCACGGATTTCAGTGGGCTATCGCCACACACAAGGAAGATCTGACGCCTGAGGAAATGAACAAGCGTGCGGCGGAGTTCTACAAGAAACCCGCCCAAGCCGCCGGCGCATAGCCGACCGGTGATCGGGGTGAGCCGGCCGCGCCCAGCGGCCGGCCAGTCCGGTTTCAAACCATCTCGGACGTCCCAACAGGCCTCGACACCAACGAGATGCTGACTCTTAGAGATTTCCCTCAATCCGCTGGAATCCGTGCCGCGCCTGTCGAACCACCCATTTGATCACGCGCGCATCGTCGTAGCACCAGCCGACGATGTGATTGAGCGTTGAGAAGCAGTTCGGCTCGCAGGACACCTTCATCTCCGAGAGCTGCGCGCGTTCGAACTTCGGCGCGCCGACCACACCCCAGTCGTGCGTCGCCGAGTACATCGGGAAGCACGGCGCGAGCGTGCCGTCCACGCGGATGATGAGCGTGTTGTGCCCGGCGCGGCAGTTCCAGGGCTCGTGGTGCGCTCCGCGCAGGAACTGCTTCATCTCGGCGAGCCGCTGGACCGAGTTCAGCATGCCGTAGCCGGACTTCTGCTTCTCGATCAGCCAATCGAGAACGTCATCGACCTGCTCGTGATCTTCGGGACGGAAGTAGGTCGGGTTGTCGTCGTCGAGATGCTTGAAGTGCGGCTGATCGATGAGCGGCTGCTCGTTGATGTGATAGTCGGTCGAGATCTTGTGATCGTGCGCAATCTCCGTCAGCTCCCGCACGTCGTCGAGGTTGTTGCGGCAGATGTTGATGTTGAAGAACACCGTGTAGCCGTAGCGGTATTGCTTCTTCGTCAGGTACTCGAAGTACGGGCGAATCGGGTTCAACGCCTTCGGCAGGCCCGGCTTCTCATCGACGGCGTCGACCGCCAAGTTGAACGTGGCGACGCCCGCGTCGGCGAGACGGTCGATGACGTCCGGCTTGAGCAGCCGGCCGTTGGTGGGGATGTAGATAAAGAACCCCTTCTTCGCCGCGTAGTAGACGACCTTGTGGACGAACGCCGGACGGAGAATCACTTCCCCGCCCATGAGCGCGAGCACACGGCACGTCGTCGAGTGCAGCCAGTCGATCGACCCGCGGGCGACTTCCTCGGTCATGCCCTTTACGCGGTTGTCGAACGAGTAGCAGTAGTGGCAATCGAGGTTGCACTTGTACTCCGTGAACAGATACGCGATGAGGGGATGGAAATCGCCTGGCAGGATACGCGACTTGACGAACGGGACTGCCCAGCCGCGCATCGCGTGGAGGATCTTCGATGCCGGCCAGTGGCGCGTGCCGTCTCCCGGCCAGGGCTCGTCGGTCAGGAGTGCGGGACGCTGCGGGAAGATTGGATCAGGTAGCTTCTCGCCGGTGATGATCGGACGTGCCGCCGGCACCGGAGTCTTGCTTCCGAACTCACCATTCAGGCGAACTTCGAGAGGGAATGACGGCATAACCAGCTCCACAAAACGATGGCAAATGGCAAAGGGCACATGGCAGATGGGAAAGGCTCAGGATCCTGCCGTCTGCCATTTTCCATGTGCCATGCAGGATGCGTTCAGCATCCTGTCAGGCGCCTGCGCTGCATCCAGCCGCTCCGGCTCCGGCATGGGGCTCGTGGTCGGACCCCTGCAGCATCGGCAAGAAGCGGCTCGTATCGACGCGTGCGCGCTGCTCGGCGGCGAGCTCGGCGAGCTCGTGCTCGCGCAGCAGCTGCTCGCGCAGCGTGCGTTCGTACTCGGCGATCTGGCGCTCGAGTTCCTCATCACGGGCCGGCGCATTCATGTGTTCCACGTACCGTTTGAGGAAGTAGTGGATCGTCTCCACGCGGATCTTGATCGACCCGGTGGGCTTGTTCTCGTCGATGTCCTTGAACGAGAAGTAGGGCGTCCCCGATCGCTCGATGATCGACTCGATCGTCGTGTAAATCGGGGCGTCGTGACCGCATTTGAAACTGGAGAGCTCGAGCGCGACCAGGTTTGGATGTCGAGCGGTGAACTTCGCCGCCCAGACTTTGTGGTTGGTGCTCGACGAGTAGCTGTTCTTCCACACGTCCTGGATTTCGAGCGGACTCCTGATCGCTCCGGCGCGCACTTCGTCGCCGAACAGCCGCTCCAGCAGATCCTCGTCGAGCGGCAGCGTGCTCTGCGAGAACACGGGATAGCCGAGCTTCTGGAACTCCTCCAGTATCTCGTGGTTGAGGCCCGGGTCATGATGGTAAGGACGCGCCAGGACGACAATCCCGACGCGCTTTTCCTTTTCGAGCTGGTCCATCACCGCACGGGCCCGATTGCGGATGTCGGCTTCGTACGCTTCGAGCTCACGGTAGCCAACGTCGATCGCCCGGGCGTTTTCTTCCGGTGACAAGCCGAGCACCGGCTCGAGCGCCTGAAAGAGCTGCTGGCCGAGCAGCTTCCGATCGGAGAAATCGATCAGGGGATCGAGGTAGGGCACGCCCTGCTGCGCGAAGACGTTCCCTTCTTTCGTGAACGCCGCCTTGACCGTCTCGGGCGTCACGGTGACCGTCGGGCAGGCGTTGGATCCCTGAAGGTGGACGAGCGCCGTGTGCAGCTTGTCCACCATCGGGAAGAAGATCATATCGAGCTTCTTCTTGGCGTGCTTCGCGAACAGCAGGTTGTGGACGTGGGCGATCCCGATCTTCGCGGGGAAGCACGGATCGATGGCGCCGCGTCCAGAACCCTCACGATAGAGCTCTCCGCTGGTGAAATCGGAGTACACGAGATTGCCGCCCAGCACCCCAAGCGACTCGAAGTAGCCGCTGAAGAACGGCGCGTACACGTACATGTTCAGCACGCGCGGCATGCCGATTCTGAGCTTCTCGCGGCGCTGCATCAGCTCGATCCGCCGGCGAGCCGCGTTGGTCCACGCCCGTGTGGGAATCGAATCCGAGACTTTCTCCGGACGTCGCGGGTTCCAGACCTCCTTCGCTGCGATCTCCACGAAGTTCGGGTTGGCCTTCTTCACCTTGTCGAGCCCGGCCTTGATTCCACGCATCGCGTCGACGTCTTCGACCGTCCCCTTCTCACACGTCGCCATGATCAATCGCTGCTCGTCGTCGGCCTTCGCGACTTTCGACACGAACTTGACCGGCGACGTTGCAACCGGGTCGGGCTTCGCCGGTGCCACCGTCAGCGGGATGACGGAGGGCTTGGTCGCGGCAACGCCGGCGGCCGCCGGCGACGGCGCCATCTTGATATCGATGAAGGTCCGCAGGCAGTTGTTCTTGCAGAAGTTGCAGCGCGTCGCCTCGTTGCGGGTCGTCCGATAGGTGATCCGGCGTACGGCGTCGAGGCCAATGAACCTCGTCCGTTGTCCGTTCTGATAGAGCCGCCGGGCTTCGACTGCCGCGCCGATGGCGCCGGACTCGCCGCAGTGCTCGTGCACGATGATCTCGGGCTCGATGTCCGAGCCGCGGAAGTTCGAGCGGATGAAGTCGACTTCGGCCTTGACCGCGGCCAGATTGTGTTGCGTGCCTCCCTGCAGCACGAACCGGGCGCCGAGCTTCGCCAGATTCGGAATGCTGGCAACGTACAGAAAGATGTTCTTCGGCAGCACTGCCGCGAGGCCCGCGAGAATCTCCTCCGGCGCCCATCCCTGCCGCTGGAAGTTGACGATGTCCGACTGCATGAAGACGGCGCAGCCGTAGCCGAACATCGGCATCGCCGTCGCCTGGAATGCCTTGTCGGCAAACTCCTTCACGGGGATGCCGAACGTCTCGGCGGTTGCCTGAAGGAAATAGCCGTTGCCGGCCGAGCATTGCGTATTGAGCTTGAAGTCCTTGACCCGTCCTTCGTTGAGCACGATCAGCTTGATGTCCTGACCGCCCACGTCGACGATGACGTGCGGGTCCTTGTAGTACTTGACGGCGGATTCGGTGTGGGCGACCGTTTCGACGAGTGCCGCATCGGCGGCCAGCACGTCCCGCAGCACGTCCTTCGCATACCCGGTCGTGCCGACGCCGAGCACCTCGAGCGTCGCGCCGGCCGACTCGATCGCGCCGCGCAACTCGTCGAAGATGTCGATCGTGTCCTGGATCGGGTTGCCCTTCGACAGTTGATACGCCTTCGAGATGACGTCACCATCCTGCGAGAGGAGGACACCCTTGGTGGAGGTCGATCCACCGTCGACGCCCACGAACGCGCGGACGGTTTCGCCAGGCGTGAACGTCGCGGGTGTGAACCGCTTCGGTGCGTACTGGCGTTTGAACGCCTCGAGCTCGTCGACGGTCGCACTCAATCCACGTCCGCCCGCCGCCGCTTTCTCCTCGAGCCGTCCGACGTTGATGTAACGCGCGAGGCAATCCGATCCCTGGTAGCGGCCGACCGCGTCCTCCTCGTCTTTTCCAAACTCGATGGCGCCGAGCGCGGCGAAGTACTGCGCGTTCTCGGGTGTCTTGATCAGCGATTCGGGTGACTCGCCGTCAGGGATTTCGACGCCTCGCTCGCCCCACATCTTCGGGATGTTGTGCTGCCACGCTTCCCGCATGCCGCGAATGAACGTGTTCGGGCCGCCCAGGAGCAGGACGTGGGGCTTGAGCGTGTGGCCGCGCGTCAGCACGGTGAGGTTCTGCAGCACGATCGCGTCGAAGAGCGACGCCATCAGCTCGTCGGAGGGCGTCCCTTCCTTCTGCAACCCGTTGATGTCGGTTTCGGCGAAGACGCCGCACTTCCCCGCCACCTTGTGCAGCTTGATCCCGAGGTAGCCCTGGTTGCCCAGCTCGAGGGCTGGAATCTTCAGCTTGGCGTTGATCTTGTCGATCACCGCGCCGGTCCCGCCGGCGCACTTGTCGTTCATCGACGGGATCTTCTTCTTCCGCCCGGTTTCGGGATCCGGTTTGAAGACGATGATCTTCGCGTCCTGCCCACCGAGCTCGATCACCGAATGGACCTCGGGATGCAGCTTCTCCACCGCCAGCGAGACGGCGGTGACCTCCTGAACGAATTTCGCGCCGATGAGCGGCGCCAGATTGCTGCCGCCCGATCCGGTGATGAACATCCGGCAGCTGTCGCGGTCGATCTTGAGATCGGCTTCGAGGCGCCCCAGGAACTCGAGCGTTTTCTCCGGCTGTTTCGTTTCGTGCCGCTGGTAGTCGGACCAGATCATCCGGTCGGTCGCCGCTTCAACGGCGACCGCCTTGACCGTGGTGGATCCGACGTCGATGCCGACGAGCAGTTGCTGTAGTGAAGGCATAGCTGGCTACCCGCTCTATGAAGCTGTCAGCTTCTCTTAGTTTGTGCGCGGGGGGCCCACCCCCGCGCACCTGCCATCGCTTCGCTTCGCTCGCGACGCTGGCTTGTAACTACCGGGCGCTTGGATCAGCGACTGTGTCAGTGCGCAACGGCGGGCTCACGCCGCGCGACGTGCCACAACGGGCGCCTTCGATCCATGCGATCGCTCACATGCAACACGAAGTTCGCCGCGGTTCCGGTGACGCCATGACGATGCGGCACTTTGTAGAACGGACGGCGCAGCTCGGGGTGATCGGCGACGAACGCCTGAATGTCCTCGAGCCGCTTGCCTGTCGACTCGAGCGCCTGTTGAAATTCGAGCTTGGCTTTGGCCTTCGCTTCACCAAGCGCCATCTGCACGCGGCTGTGCGCGTTGATCTCACCCTCACCAGACGTTTCGATGGGAAGGAAGATCATGTCCTTGAAGTGGTTCATCACCGCCGACTGCACGCCATCGGACTGCGAGGACGGCATGCAACCGAACGGCTTGAGGCTCAGGACCATGTGCGCCTTCTTGTGAACGGTGTAGTAGATGTTCTTCGCGACCTCGAGGTGTCCCTCGCCGCCGCGCGCAAAGCGGTGGTAGTACGGCTGCGCCAGCGCGGCGAGCTCCTGCATGTCGAGCAGCGGATGCGCAATGCCGCCGAGCCCTTTGACCGCGCGTCGGTACAGGTGTGCGTAAAGTCCTTCACCGATTCCCAGGAACAACTGCTTCTGGCGGAACTTCAACTCCGCCAGCGCGCGGCGGTGGACCTCCCACGGCTTCGGCTTTGCCATGTCGAGCCACTTTCGATCCTTCCGTCGCGCCTTCGCCTGCCACATCAGGTACATGATCCAGTTGGCGATCGGCTCGACTTTGATCTCCGCGCCCTCACGCTCGAGGAACTGGAACATGTGGAAGTTGCCATCGCCTTCCGTCGTCTGCGCAAAGAACTCGCCGGTCACTTTCACGAGCGGCTTGACGCGCAGGCGATCGACGTCGATCTGCTCGAGCCGTTCGCGGGCTTCGCGCAGGATCTCGGTCGTCTGCCGGCCCCACAGGTGATCGACAATCTTCCCCGTCGTGTGCGTCGCGGCTTCGGCAATGCGGTTGGCGAGGACTCGCTTCGCCAGCCACGGTGGCAAGCGCTCGGAGACGCGGAACATCTGCCGGCCTCGGAGCGCTGCCGACAGCTGCTCCATGACCTCCTTGAAGACCTGCTCGGTCTCCCCACCCGTCGCCTCGTAGGGCCGGATCTGACAGCCCACGTCGTTGAGGACATCGCCGAAGTTGATCGCGTTGAACGCGCCGAGGCCGAAGTCGACGGTGAACTTGAGACCCGGCTCGCCAGACGCGGCATTGATCCCATCGTCCTGCTGAAAGAGGAGGATCCGGAAGCCGTCGAATCCGGCGTTCTGGACACCGAGGCGGTACTCGGCTTCGTACATGCCGAAGCGGCACGGCCCGCACGACCCAGCGGTAAAGAAGACGTAGTTGTTGACGATGTCCTGGCGAGAGAGACCCTTGGCTTCGAGTCCCTGCAGGTATTTGATCAGATGCCCGACCATGAAGTAGGTCGGGTTGCACTGCCCGTTGTTACCGAACTCTTTGCCGAGCTGGAAACCGGCGACGTCAGGGGTCGGCAGCAACTCGACCTTGTAGCCCGCCGACTCGAACGCCGATCGAATCAGCCATTCGTGCTTCCACGTCAGGCCACCGAAGAGAATCGTCACGCGATCGCGTTCGGCGGCGGTGAAGGCCCGTTCGATCGGGCGATGAAAGTGCTGACGTTCGCGGTTGAGCCGCTGGTTCTCCAGCCGGCGCCGCTCTTCGTCGACGCGCTGCTGGATTTCGCGCTCGATCTCCGCCCTCGATCTCAGGCGGATCGATGGCGCATCAGGGGACGGCTGAGGAGCCGGCGCGGACGGCGTTTCGGTGTCCATGCATACCTCCGTCGAGTTGGGCAGGAGAATCAAAAGGCGGGCGACGAACGAGCATGAGAAGGTCGGCGCTGTTGCAATGTCGCTGCCCGTCATGGGGCGTGCGACCCCGTGGCAGTGGCCGCACGATAGCCGTCTCAACAAGACGTCCGATCAAGCTCAGAGCGGATGAAGCCATTACACGCGCGTCGCGAGTGAAGACACTCCCTGAGGGGTACCGCGATTACGATTCGCCGCGGCGATCGGTTCCGAGGGTGACAAAACTGCGAAACTCATCCCGAAGCGCCTCTGTCTCGTTGGTCGTCGCTCGCGCCAACTCTCCTGCCAGCGATCCGCTCTCCACGAGCGTGCGCCACGCCACGGTGCGCGTCTTCTCGGCTGCGAGCGGAGACTCCGCCGCGAGCTGCTCAGCGGATCGT
>DATAEK010000409.1:0-5291 GCA_036258055.1 Vicinamibacterales bacterium | reverse complement strand
CCGTTCCTAGTCCGGGGTGAAGTCGATTTCTGAAAACAGTTCGGATCAAACATCGAGATCTGACCCGGCGACGGCCCGGCCGAAGTATCATCGCCACGCCGACATGTTCACTGGAGGATCCGATGGTGCGCGCACGTTTTGTCCTTGGGTTGTTGCTTCTCACGGCCGGGTCGGTCTCTGCCCAGCCGCTGTTCACCGACTCGCTGCCCAAGCACGAATTCGCCGAGCGCCGGGCGAAGCTGATGGAGAAGATTGGTGACGGCGTCGCCATCATCCAAGGCACGGCGGAGACCGGCAACGCTCTGAAGTTCCGCCAGAACAACCAGTTCTACTACCTGACCGGCGTCGAAGTGCCGCGCGCCATCCTGCTCGTCGACGGTAAGACCAGGCGTTCGACGCTGTTCCTCCCGCCCAGAGACGAACGCAAGGAGCGATCGGAAGGCCCAGTGCTGACCCCCGGTCCGGAAGCCGCGCAGCTGACCGGCATGGACGCGGTCGACGTGCGCGATGGCTTCGAGGCTGCGCTGAAACAGGCGGCCGCCTCGCCGCGCGCCGCGTATCTCCCGTTCCGGCCGGAAGTCCTCGGCGGCGCCTCGGTCAGCGATCCTCGCGGCCGCTGGGCTGCGTCCGCCGCCGATCCCTGGGACGGCGGGAAATCGCGCGAGGCAATCTTCCTGGAGAAGGTCAAGGCCGCGGCGCCGGCGCTCGACGTGAAGGATCTCGACCCGATCATCGACGCGCTCCGCTTCATCAAGAGCGCGCGCGAGGTGGCGCTGATCCGCGAGTCCACGCGCATCGCGGGGCTGACGATGATGGAAGCGATGCGGTCTGCGCGGCCGGGCATGTACGAGTACGAGATCGAAGCGATCGGCGACTACATCTTCAAAGTGCACAACTCACAGGGCGCCGCCTACTTCGCCCTCGTCGCCGCGGGCAAGAACAGCTCCTACCCGCATTACCACTCGGCGCAGACGCAGACGAAAGACGGCGATCTCGTGCTCTTCGATTACGCGCCCGACTACAAGTACTACGCCTCGGACGTCACCCGGGAGTTTCCCATCAACGGCAGGTTCAGCGCCGATCAACGTGAGCTGTACGGCATCTACGTCAAGCTGTACAAAGCATTGATGACGTCGATCAAACCGAACGTCCCGGTGAGAGACATCCTCAAAGATGTCGTCGCGAGGATGGACGCGGCGATGGCGAGCCACACGTTCACCAACCCGAAGTACAAGGAAGCCGCAGCGCGGTTCGTCGACGGCTACCGACGACGGATCGATCCGCCGGCGCCGGCTCCCGGCGCGCCGGCCCGGCCCGGCGGCGGTGGCGGCAGCCTGGGACACACCGTCGGCATGGAAGTGCACGACGTCAACACGCCGCACGGCGACGTCCTCGTGCCGGGGATGATCTTCACCATCGAACCCGCGCTGACGATTCCCGAGGATCGCGTCTACATCCGACTCGAGGACGTGATCCTCGTGACCGACACGGGTTACGAGAACCTCTCGGCATTCGTGCCGATTGAAATGGATGCCATTGAAAAACTGATGGCGGAACCGGGGATGTTCGAGAAGTTCACGCCGAAGAAGATCACGACGAGCGCCGGACGCCAACACTGAGACGCGGACCGATCATGACTGACACTTCCAAGCGTGTGATCGTCTTTGCGTTGCTGGCCGTGTCGGTCGGCCTCTTGATCCCGGGTCTGTTCGCTCCGGTGCTGACGATTCGCGGCGTCCTCACGCGCGACGGCATCGCGAGCGTCGCGCCGACGATGCTCGAGCGTGGACTGACCGACGAGACGGTCGGCCTGCTGAAGTCGATGATGAATCCGTCCGTGGTCGCGTTCCTCGAGGCCACGGGCGGGGACATCCGGAAGGTCGTGATCGACAAGCTGGGTCCGCAGATCATCAGCGCGCTTCAGAAGAGCGCGGGCGACGTTGAGGTCTACGCCCAGACCCGGAGCATTGTCGGTTCAGTGCGGCGTTTGTACGAAGTCGGCAGCCCTGTGCCGGCGACGTTGATCCTGCTCTTCAGCGTGATCGTGCCGCTCGGCAAGGCTGCGCTCGTGGCCTGGGCGATGTTCATGGCGCCGACGGGCCGACAGCGAACGCTCGCGTTCGTGGAAACGATCGCCAAGTGGTCCATGGCTGACGTCTTCGTGGTCGCCCTCTTCATTGCCTATCTCGCTGCCAAAGCGAGCACCACGTCGCCGAACGACCCGAACGCGGCTCCTCTGATCGCGTTCACCGCGCAGTTCGGCCCAGGCTTCTATTGGTTTGCCGCCTACTGCCTGTTTTCGTTGGCGTCGCAGCAGTTCACCAGACGCGTCGTCGTCGCGTCGATCGATCAGGCGCCCACGCCCGGCGTCTGACCCAGTGGCTGTAGCGTCCAGCTTCAGCCGGACCGCGTTTATCGAGGTTCCTTCACGTACTTGGCGATATCCGCGGCGGTTGCGAACCAGACGCCCGGCTTCGACTTCATGTAGGCGACGAACTCGCTCAGGTGTTGCATCGGCGCGCGATGCCCGCTCAGGTACGGGTGGAGCGTCAGCACGAACATCGTCCCCTCTTCGTACGCGCCGTCGAACTCTTCCTTGTAGAGCTGATAGAGCAGCGTCGGCGATGGCATCCTGCCGTTCTGTCCGAGGTACGGCGTCTCGGTGAGCGTCCAGTCGATCGCGAGCTCCACGATGCCGGTCGGCTTGCCGCGCGAGACGATCTCGTACGGTTCGTCGAGAGCCTGAAGACTGCTGTCGTACAGGAACCCCTTCTTCTGGATCAGATCGAGCGTGACGCCGCTGAACGCCCATGACGGCGCCCGGTAGCCCACCGGACGCTTACCGGTGGCCTTCGTCAAGTACTCGATCGCCTGATCGAGCAGCCGCTCTTCCTCGCCGGGGTCGAGACGCGGGGGAAACTCGTGGATCCAGCCGTGGACCCCGATCTCGTGGCGCCCGCTCTTCTGAATCGCCGACAGCATGTCCGGGTGCAACATCGCGTCGACGGCGGTCATGAAAAAGGTCGCAGGCACCTGGTAGCGATCGAGCATGCGCAGGATACGAGGAACGCCCGCTTCCGCGCCGAAATCGGACGCCGATATCGTCGTCGGCGACGTCGTGCCGTCGCGCAGGAGCGGTGCTTCGGTATCCGTATCAAAGCTCAGACAGACGGCGACGCGGCTCCCGTTCGGCCAGGACTTCGGCGTGAGCTTCCGCCCGACCCGCGCGACGTCAATCACTTCACGCATTTGACCTTCCGTCCACTTGGTCCCCGGCTGATTGGCCCCTTGCTGCTGCTGGGCGCGGCCGGGGATCACCACGATGAGTGAAAGGACACCGATGGCGGCACACAGGGCTCGAAGTGAAGGTCTGGTCATGAGAGGCTCCTGTAGTGTCCGCCTTCAGGCGGACCCGATCCGTAGTGTCCGCCTTCGGGCGGACCAATGGCGGATAATCGTCAACCGTGAAAAAGATTCGTTCGATTCCGTTTGGCGAGCGTCCGGGACCCGAGCCCTATAACGCCTCCGAGGTCCTTGCCCTTGCCGACTCCCGCTTCCTGTTCTGCGACAACAACGTCAGCGATGCGCTCTTCGAGTTCCGGCTCAAACCGGACGGCGCGCTGGACGGCTCCATTCTGCGTCGTCCCATCGACGGCCTTCAACCAGGCGCCATCGACGACGTCGAGGGGCTCGAGGTGGTCGGGCTGGGCGACCGGCAGTTCATCTTTGCCACGTCCTCGCTCTGCCTGAAGAAACGCAAGAAGCCGCATCGCAAGAAGTCGAAGCGCGGCAAGGTTGACGCAGCGCGCGAAGCGATCCTTCGGATCGCGATCGGGCCCGGCGATCAGCTGCGCGCGGAAATCATTCCCGACTTCCGGCCCTGGCTGATCGAGAACGTGCGCGCCCTCAAGAAGCCGGCGAAGTATCTGCCCGACGACGGCGGTCTCAACGTCGAGGCGTTGAGCTGGGATCCGCGCGAACAGGCGCTGCTCTTCGGTCTCCGTACGCCGGTCCTGCAAGGGCGGCCGGTCATCATTCGCGTGAAGCCGAAGAAGTTCGACGGTCCGTGGACGCTCGACAACCTCGAGATGCTGGATCCGCTCGCGCTGACCGTGCCCGAGGATCACGGCGAGCTCGGGATGCGCGCGATGTCGCTGGACCAGTCGACCGGTGTCTCGCTCATCACGCTCGGCAACCCGACCAGCGCCTCGAAAGAGCCGTTCCGGTTGTACGCATGGGACGGCAATCCGCGCGGCGAGCTGCTGTATTACGAGTCGGTGCGCTTTCACCGCAAGATGAAGGTCGAGGGCGTAACCCGAGGCACCGTCGGCGGCAGAAGCGCCGTCGTGTTCGTCGATGATGGCGGCGGCTATCAGCTGCTGTGGGCCGACGATGCTCGCCTGACAAACCCGGTCACACCATCACCCCAGTGATGCGAATGGTGTTGCCGGTCAGCGCAATCGATGCGCCTTGACCATTGTCGATCACGATCCCCGATTCGCTGACGGTAATACGCGCGCCGGTTGACGTCCGCAGCGCGACGCCTCCAGACGTGCCGGGCGCGTCGGAGATCACGACCGCATGCCGTCCGGGTGTGACGAGCGTGATCTGATTGACCCCGGTTGCGGCGCTGTTCGGAGGTAGTTCCGCGGAGATGCCCCACCAGCCCCCGGACCAGATCGGATAGTCCGGGTTGCCCTGCTCGAATTCAATCCACACCCCCGCCCCGACCGGCGGCAGCGCCACGAATCCCGCGGCGTTGCCGGAGTATGGCGCGGCCGGCAGCGCCCACGTCGTCGGTTCTGTTCCGAGCACGTCCGGTACAACTGCGCGCAAACGTGCGCGTTGTTCCGGATCGGTGGTGTTGACGACGGTCCCGCGATACTTGCCGAAGTACTGCGCCTGTTCCCGATTCATGGCCTTGCCTCGGCGCCGATTCCGGCGCGCAGGAGCGCGAACGTTTGCGTGTGCACGCGTGCCGTGATCGTGTCGCGCACGCGGCTGACTTCATAGAGCCCGTTGAAAGGCTTGGCAGCCCCGCGAACTTCGACGATCGCGCCAGCGCGCAGACGCACCTGGCTGCGCGCGACGTCGAGCGACCCATGACCAGACATCGCTTCGGCCGAGCGCGCACCGACGGCCAGCAGCGTGCTCGCCGCTTCGATCGGTGTCAGTTTCGCCGTATCGCGCAGCCGGCGATGCTGGTGCGCGGGCGGCACGACCGCGCCAAGCGGCGGCACGAGCGCAGTGATGTTTGGGGCCGGAACTGGAATGACGCTCTTCGATGCGGG
>DATAEK010000397.1:0-12223 GCA_036258055.1 Vicinamibacterales bacterium | reverse complement strand
GTGTCCGGATCCTGCGAGACCAGGGTCGCAAGGTAGAGCGACACATCGTCCGCCGGGAATTTTGTCCGGAGTTCGGCCGCTGCGATGCGTAGTTTCTCGGCGTCCGGCTTGGTCATTTGCTCATCGCTGATGAGGCCCTCTTCGTGCGTGATGCCGAGCGCGTCGAGGAACGCCGCCATCATCGGACGTTGCCGGCCGAGGTGATAACTCACGAGCGCGCGGGCGGCGATCGTGTCCGACATGTTGGGTAACGTCGCCAGATACTTCGAGCGCTTCTCCGGCGCGAGATTGAGGACGCTCTTGACCCGGAACTTCATGTGCGCCGCAATCGCTGAGATCGCCTCGACCTGCTGATCGCTCGACTGCTCGTCGTCCCAGAACAGGTCGGCCGCTTCCATCCGGCGGTCGAGCGGCAGCCGCTTCCAGAGTCGCGAAGGCCTGTACTCGCTGAAATCCTGATCCATGAGTGAATCTTAGCGTAGCCGCAACGATCTCCGCTTGCACACCGTCTAATAGGAGCCGCTGATCCCTTCTGACGGAGAACGAGCACATGCGCCCATCCACGTTCATCGAGACACTCTGGCAGGACCTCCGATTTGGCGGCCGCACGCTCGCCCGCAACCCGGGGTTTACCGCGGTGGCGGTCGTGACGCTTGCCCTTGGAATTGGGGCGAATGCCGCGATCTTCAGCGTCGTGAACGCGGTGCTCCTCCGGCCTCTGCCGTGGAGCGAGCCGGATCGGGCCGTCATGATCTGGAGCAAGTGGATTTCATTCGACAAGACCTGGGTCGCGACGGGCGAGGTCATCGACTATCGCCGTCGCACGCAGACACTGTCGGAGGTCGCGGCGTGGAGTGAGGGGCAGGTGAACCTCACCGGCGGTGACGCGGAGCCGGAACGCGTCGACGCGGCCAGCGTGACGGCGAACACGTTCTCGACGCTCGGTGCCACGCCGATGTTGGGGCGGACGTTCACGGCGAAAGAGGACGTCCCCAATGGACCGAACGTGGCGGTCCTCGGCTTCGGGTTGTGGCATCGCCGGTTCGCCTCCGATCCGTCGATCGTCGGTCGCTCAATCCTGATCAACGGCACGCCGTTCGAGGTCCTTGGGGTGATGCCACCTGAGTTCGTGCTCCCGACCGACTTCCAGAATACGGAGCCCAGCGAGATCTGGACACCGCAGCAACTCGATCCGGCGAGCATGGATCACGGCAGTCACGGGTTGTACGCGGCAGGACGCCTCAAGCCTGGCGCCACCGTCCGGCAGGCTGCCGACGAATTGCACGGCATCGCTCAGGCGATGACGAAGGAAGGGCTCTATCCCGTCCAGATGCAGTTCGACACGGTCGTGCTGTCGCTCACGGATGAAGTCGTCGGTAACGTACGCCGCGCTATCTGGCTGCTCTTCGGGGCCGTCGCGTTCCTGCTCCTCATCGCCTGCGCGAACGTGGCGAACCTGCTGCTCGCGCGCGCGGAAGCCCGTCAGCGTGAGATCGCGGTCAGGTCGGCGCTCGGCGCCGGGCGGCTGCGCGTGCTGCGCCAACTGATGACGGAGAGCGTCGTGCTGGCGAGCGTCAGCGCGGCGGCGGGTCTCGGCCTCGCATATGCCGGGGTTCGTCTGCTCGCGTGGTGGAATCCAGAAAGCATTCCACGCGTGTCTGGTGTGGCCGTCGACCTGCGCGTACTGCTGTTCACCGCGGCCGTTGCATTGCTGACGTCGATGCTGTTCAGCCTCGCACCCGCGCTGCGAGCGCTGCGGCTCGATCTGACGGATTCGCTCAAGGACGGCGGTCAGAGCGTGTCGAGCGGGGGCTCACGCCAGCAGTTTCGCAACGCGCTCGTCGTCGCCGAGATGGCGCTCGCCGTCGTGCTCCTCATCGGCGCGGGGTTGATGCTGAGGAGCCTCTGGTCGCTTCAACGAGTCCCGCTTGGCCTCGATCCGACCAACGTCCTGACCATGCGGGTGGCGCTGCCGCAGACCAGCTATCCGAGTACCGAGCAGGTGGTGTCGTTTTATCAGCGGATCGTAGACCGCGTGCGGCAGTTGCCTGGCGTTCGGGCGGCGGGAGCGGCGCGATCGCTGCCGCTTGGCTCGACGATCGGGGATTTCGGGCTCGTGGTCGAAGGCTACGTTCCTCCGGCGGGAACGAGCGCAAAAGGGGACTGGCAAATCGTCACGGACGGCTATCTCGAGGCAATGGGTGAGCGCGTCGTGCGCGGTCGCGGCATCACCGCTGCAGATGCGCCGACCAGCATGCTCGTCGCGCTCATCAACGAGGAAATGGGCCGGAGGTACTGGTCTGGCCGCGATCCTATCGGAGGCCGAATCAAGGTCGGCGGAAACCCGAATCGTCCCTGGGTCACCGTGGTCGGGATTGTTGCCGACGTCAAACACAACGGTTTGACCGCGCCCGTGAAAGAGAAGTTCTACGTGCCACATACACAGTGGGACAAGGCCACGGGATTTCCAATCCGGGGCATGACGCTCGTGGTCAAGACGACCGGCGATCCCGCGGCGCAGGCAGCGACGGTCCGTCAAGAGGTTCGCGCGATGGATGCGACATTGCCCGTTGCCGACGTCCGGACGATGACGGACGTGCTTGGGGCGACGCTCTCAGCGCCGCGGTTCACCGGAATGTTGCTGGGGATCTTTGCCGGGTTGGCGTTGGTACTTTCGGCAATCGGGATCTTCGGCGTGCTGTCGTATCTCGTCAGCCGTCGCACACGCGAGATCGGGATCCGTGTGGCGATCGGTGCTGGACGGGGCGAGGTCCTGCGCCTCGTGCTGCAGCAGGGACTCGTTCTCGCGCTCGTCGGCGTCGTGATTGGCATGGCCGTGGCCGCGTCGCTCACGCGTCTGATGCGCGGCTTGCTGCACGGCGTCACGCCCGGCGATCCGCTGACCTTTGCGTTTGTGGGGATCGCACTGTCCCTGGTGGCGATTCTCGCGAGCGCGGTGCCCGCGTGGCGCGCGACGCGCGTCAATCCGGTGGCGGCGCTCAAGACCGAGTAGCGCGGAACTCGAGGTCCGCGCTTCTCCTGGTCTGGTAGACTCGCATGATTTGATGCCCCCGACGGACGGCCTCTTCAGCCCGCGCTTCTTTCTGATGTGCGGGTTCACGTTCACGGTGTTTCTCTCGGCGTTTCAACTGCTGCCGACGGCGCCGTTTCACATCCTCGAGCTCGGCGGATCGACGTTCGCGTCCGGACTCTTCCTGGGCTTCCTCACCTACGCGTCAGCGTTCTCTGCCCCGCTGACCGGTGCCCTCGTCGATCGCGCCGGGCAGCGCCGCCTGCTCATCACCACGAGCCTCGCGCTCGCGGTCTTTTCGCTGGCCTACGCTGTCATCACCGACTATCGCATCATGCTCGCGCTGGTCATCGTTCACGGCTGCTTCTGGTCGGGACTGCTGTCGGCATCAGCCGCATACCTGACTGGGATGCTGCCGGAGCGCCGGCGCGCGGAAGGCATCGCCTACTGGGGGTTGTCGAGCGTCGCGGCGATTGCCGTCGCGCCGACGGTCGGTTTCTGGATTTATCACCTCGGCTGGCTCTGGCTCTGCGTGGCCTGTGCCGGATTGAATCTCGTGATGACGGCGATCGCCTGGAGCCTGTCGGATCATGTTCGGCCCGCAACCGATCCGCCGCCACGAGCACGCGCGCGTCCGCGCGGGCTGCTCGAGTGGCGGGTGCTCATCGTGTCGCTGAGTCTCTTTCTCTACTCGTTCGGGTACGGTGGCATCACGAGCTTCACTGCGTTGTACGCGGACGCGAACGGCGTCACGCCGAAGAGCATCTACCTCACGACGCTGGCGCTCGTGATCCTCGTAACCCGCCCGGTGTCCGGCCGGCTCGGCGACCGCTGGGGCTACAAGCAGGTCTTCGCGCCGTGCCTCGTCCTCATCACGATTGGCCTCGCATGTCTCGCGTTCGGCGGGTCGCGGAACTGGATGATTGCGTCGGCGGCGATTTTCGGCGTGGGGTTCGGCACCGCCTACCCGGTCTACGTTGCCTACGTGATGCAGGATGTCGGTCCCGAGCGCCGCGGCGCCGCCTTCGGCGCGATCCTCGCAGCGTTCGACACCGGTATCGGTACCGGATCGACCACCATGGGATGGCTGATTCAGGAATACGGGTTCGCGGCCGCGTTCGGTACCGCTGCTACGCTATCGGGCCTTGCGCTCCCGTACTTCCTGCTCGCGGACCGGGCGCTGCGCCGCCCCGCGCCTGGGGTCAGCTCTCGATTCTCTGATCCGGAAGCTCAGAGTCAGAACATCGAGATCTGACCCCAATCCTGGCTCAGAATCCGACCCGCATCCCGACGTCGATCCGCCGTGCCGGCATCGCCGCGGTCGGCTGGAGGAAAAACGGCGATGTCATGACCCCCGAGTATCCGATCTGGTTGACCTGGTTGAAGACGTTCTGCGCGGACACGTAGACCTCGAAGCGGATCCGCTTGTTCTCCGCGCCACCGCTGCCGAGCGCCCCGAGCAGGCCGCCGCTGCCATCGCCAGGTCCCATTCGGATCATGATTGGTTGACCTCCGGGCCCCGCGGTCGGCGGCGGACGCTCCCCGAAGCCGAACGCGTAGCTGACCCTCGCGCTCGCGTCCCACATCCCCTTCGTCGTCGCACTGTTGCGTCCGACGCCGGCGGGGCGATCGTTGAACACCGTGTCGAGGTTGTCGTCGTGACCGGTCGTGATGTTATAGGCCGTCCCGGTTCGCGCGGTCGTCGTCAGTCCGAGGCGGATGTTTTTCATCAGCGTCGTGTTGATGACCGCGCTGGCGACGTGGTGCGGAACGCCGAACGCCGGGCCCCATTCGGCCGCGAGGTTGTAGCTGTCAGCCGGCAGGCTGAACGGACCGTCGGCATCGTTTCGCTGATGAATCCACGAGTAGTTTGCGAATAGGAACGTGCGGCGGTTGGGCAGGTTGTAGTTGACGCCGGCGCTGAGCATGTCGTTCGAGACGCGCGCTGTGGACTCGACCTGCGTCACGTTCCCCAGCGTGGGATCCGGCCGTTGACCGTCGCTGAACGGCGCGTTGATGTTTCGCCCGCGCAGCCGGTTCGATCCGCTCGTGTGGTTGTAGTTCAGGTTCACGCCGAACATCTGCGTGAACTGGTGCGTGAGCCCGACGTTGACGAGCGTGCGCCTCGGCATCGTGAGGTCGGAGGCCAGCATGTACTTGCTCACGGGCAGGATCGTCTGATCTCCCCCGCCATCCAGGGGATTCGGATACCCGGGGTTCTGCACGATCCGATCGCGCTGCCGTTCACCATCGACGCGCAGCACCTGCTCATACGTATCCGAGTCGAGCCAGTCGTAGAAGATCCCGCCGCCGCCGCGGATCGTGGTCTTGCCGTTCTTGAACGGCGCCCACGTGAATCCGGCGCGCGGCGCAAGATTCCAGCCGTCGTCGAGATGGGTTTGAAGTTCCTGCCGCAGGCCGAAGCTGAGCGTCAGTTTCTTGTGTGCGCGCCAGTCGTCCTGGACGAAGAGCCCGGCCTGCCACTGCGTGTACTTCACCAGCGGATCGCCGACACGAATGGAGTACGTCTCCGGCCTCCCGGCATCGTAGTCCGCCAGGCTCGGAAAGGTGAACGTGCCGAGGTAGTTCGTGCGAATGTCGCTGCGATACCAGCCGCCTTCGAGGAGCGAGCCGACCCGCACGGCGTGCTTGCCGCGCGCGTAGTCGAAGTTATTAGCCCACTCGATTTCCGTCGTGTCCCGGCCGCCGGCCTGTTGTGCGCCACCGGCGGTGAAGGCGTCGAGGACTTTGATCGTCGGCGCCTCGAGCGACGACACCGAGGAGTTCGAGCGCCAACGGAGCTGCAGCCGCGACTCGCCGAACCACCGGCGGCCCCAGGGCCCACTCTCGGAGATCCGCAACAGACTGTCATCCCCGCTGCGTGCGTACGCACGGTCCGGCAGGTCGTAGCTCCCGACGCCAAGGTTCTCCTGATCATCGGCGTTCTGCTGGTAGTTCGCCCGAAGCGTGTGTGACTTGGTCAGGGCGTGATCGAGGCGCCCGTTGACGTTGATGCGATCGGAAGGACGGCGGATCGGCGCCGCCCGCGATCCGTCCGGCAGCGCGACGAACACGTTCGCCGAATCGTAGAGCGACGCGCCGCCGGCGGACAGCGAGAACGACGTGCGATCCTTCCAGAGGGTGCCGCTCAGGTTGAAGGTGTACTGCTGCGTTTGCTCGGGACCCTTCGTCGGCTGAAACGCGTTGCGCGCGTTCATCGAGTCGTCGCGAAACGTGAAGTCGAGGCTGCCGCGGAGCGGACCCATGCCCGGCTGCGTGCTGATGTCGATGAAGGTGATGCCGCCGGCGTGGTTCTCCGCGGCGAAGACGCCGCTCGAGAATCGAATCGACCGGATCTGAGATTTCGGCGGCAGCTTGCCGCCACGGAATCCGTCCACCCGGATCGTGGCCCCCGGCCCGCCCATCCGGTTGAGCACTTCCTCCATCTCGTCCGGATCGTCCGGGAGCGCCTCGATTTGTTCTTTCGAGAGTACGTTGCTGAAACGATCGCTCCGCGGGTCGGATGCGGCGGTCGCCGGATCGCGTCCGACCGAAACCTTCTCGTCGAGTTTCTGGATGGCGAGCGTCACCTCGCGGCGGTTGTCGCCCGCGCGCACGCGAACGTCCGGAACTGTGCGGGTCTCGAATCCCGGGAAGGCCGCGACGATGGTGTAGCGGCCGGGCACGAGCTCACGGGCGAGGGCCACGCCTTGTCCGTCTGTCTGCAGTCCCGACATCGCCACGGCGCGCGTGGACGACTCCGAGCCCGTCACGCTGACCTGAGCCGACGGAATAACAGCGCCGCTCGGATCCTGGACGACGATGCGCAGCGTGCCGGTTTGCGGTCTGGACTGCGCCGCCGAGCTGGCCGGCGATCCGGCAATCAGCGCGGCGACCGCCAGCGGGAGAAGCAGATGACGTCGCACGGCGCTTCAGCTCTCGATGGCGAATTTCTTCGCGTCGATCTTCGGGTTGACCTTGACCTTCGTGATCGTCCATTCCTCGTTCGTCGTGCCGCCGGACGCGCGGCGCATCGTGTGCGGGAATTTCACGCCATCCTCTTCGCGCCAGTCGTCGAAGTAGATGGTGTATTCGATCATCTTCGGTGGTTCCTTCTCCATGTCCGCCATCTGCTTCTGCATGTCTTCGCGCATCTTCTTGCGTTCTTCTTCGGTCGGCGGGGTCATCGCCCTGCCCTGGCCGCCGGCGGGAGCGCCCTGGCGGCCGCCTGCCGCGCCGCCAGGACCGCCCATCGTGATCATGCGAGGCTGTGGTCCCTGGTACGTGAGCATCAGCGGCAGCTGCGTCTGCTGATCGATGAAGAGCCGTGCCGCGAAGCCGTCGGCGTTCTTCGCGTCGATCACGTACGCCTTGCCGTCCGGCGATTCGGCCTCGCCCGCGTAGCTGTACTCCGCCTTGATCGACGGATGCGTCATGGCGAACCAGCCGAGCATCAGGCGCGACAGCTCCTGTCGTGACGAACGCAGCATCGCGGCGTTCATCTTCTCCTGCTCTTCCGGAGTGGGCTTGGCATCGCTGCCATTTCCAGTGAACGCGCCGCCACCCGGGCCCATCCGGATGATCATCCCGCCGCCGCCACCGACCATCGGCGAGTTCGCGCGCGTGAGCGGCTTGTCACCGTTGAACCCGGTCGTATTCGAACCGCTGACCGGACCGGTCGTGGTCTCCGACCGCGCGTATTTGTCCGGCAACTCGATCAGCAGCTCGACGTCGGAGTTGATCTGCATGTTGCCGACGTTGCGCTGGAGCGTGGCGTTCACGCTCAGCGACTTCAAGCCGTCGAGTTTTTTGTCGCCGATGGCCTTGCGTGCGCCGTTGAGGACCTCTGCGGTCTTGTCGGTGCCGCGGGCCGTCGTCTGTCCGCCGGCGATCGCCAGGCCCAGGGCCAGCAGACCGGCCGTCACGGTGTGAATTCGCATGCCGAAACCTCTCTCTGTGTGTGTTGCCGCGAGCGCGTATTCCGAGTGCTCGCGAGATGAGACGAGCGATGATCGCCTGTCGGTCGCGGCGAGTCGTTAAGCCTGGGCAAAGAGTTTGTTAAGCACGTAAAACCTTGGCAATCCGCGGGATCCGGCCCGAATCCGCGTGCTAGACTCGCCTCATGCGACGGAAGTTCCGGCTGCCGCTGGTGGTGATCGCGGCAGCCCTGTTCGGGCTGATCGTGCTGCTGGCGACGCTGCAGTACCGCTGGCTCGGACAGATCAGCAACGCCGAACGCGAGCGCATGAAGGCGACGCTCAACACCCGCGCCGCGGCGTTCGCGCAGGACTTCGACCGCGAGATCACTCGCGCGTATCTTCTGTTTCAGCTCGATCCGCTGCAGGAGGGGGAGTCGCCCGGCACCCGCATCGCGGCGCGCTACGATCGCTGGCAGGCGACCGCGCGTTTTCCGCGGATGGTCAAGGACGTGTTCGTCGTGGTTCCCGACAGCGAAGACAACGCGCCGCTGCAGCGCTTCAACGCGTCGACGCGGTTCGTGGAACCCGCGGAATGGCCCGAGGCCCTGACGCCGATCCGCGCCCAGCTCACCTCACGCCAGCAGATTTCGAACGACAAGGGCGACAAGAACACGATCCTGGTTCATGCGATCGCACCAGCCCTGTGGGAAAACATCCCCGCGCTCGTCGTACCGACACCGCGGCTGACCTTCAATCAGCAGGGCGTGCGGACCGACTTCCGTCTGCCACTCCTCTCGTACGCCATCGTGGTGCTGGATCGCGAGTACCTGATGAGCGAGATGCTGACGGCGCTCGCGCAGCAGCACTTCCGAGGGACGGGAGACGGCTTCGACTATCAGCTGGCGGTCGTGAGCGCCGCCGGCCGCGGCGTCGTCTATCACACGGCGCAGGACTTCTCGCCGGCTCCTGACGCGAAGGCGGATGCGGCGATCGATCTCTTCCAGATCCGCGTTCAGGAGTTCGGCGCGCTGGCTGCTGAAGTCCGCCGCTTCGCCACGTTTACCACCACCGTTCAACCTCCCGGCGCCAAGGCCGATGGGAAGACGAGTCCGCCGGCGTGGACGCCGGACTCTCGCGTGGTGCGCGAGATCCTCACGGCTCAGCCCGGCTCGAGCTTCGCCTTTCGTGACACGGCGCCGCTCTCGATCGTGATCCAGCAGAGCGGACCCAATGCTCCGGACAAGACGTTCGTGGCCGCCGGTGCCGCGGCCGCGGCGCTGAAGCCGGCGTCCGCCATCGCGGCGCCGAAGTGGCGGCTCGTCGTCAAGCATCCGTCAGGGTCGCTCGAAGGAGCGGTCGCCGTGGCTCGCCGACGAAATCTGATCGTGAGCTCGAGCATCCTGGCGGTGCTCGGCGTCAGTCTTGGGCTCCTTGTGGTGTCGACGCGGCGGGCGCAGGAGCTGGCACGGCAGCAGATGGAGTTCGTCGCAGCCGTCTCCCACGAGCTGCGAACGCCGCTCGCGGTCATTCGGTCGGCCGCCGACAATCTCGCCGACGGGGTCGTCGACGATCAATCGCAGATCAGGAAGTACGGCGAGCTGGTGCGCGGCGAGGGCCGCCGCCTCACCGAAATGGTCGAGCAGATCCTGGAGTTCGCGGGCATCCAGTCAGGGCAGCGTGGGCTGGCGCTGCAACCAGTCGCTGTGGAGCCGCTGCTTCGTGAAGTCGTGGCGGCGTCGGCATCGCTCATCGAGGCCGCCGGGCTCGACGTCGACTTCGCGATCGACGAGAAGCTGCCGCCGGTGCGGGCCGACGAGCCTGCCCTGCGCCGCGTGTTTCAGAACCTGATTGGCAATGCCATCAAGTACGGCGCGAGCGGGCGCTGGATCGGTGTGCGCGCACGCACCCGAGGATCCGAGGTCGTCGTGACGGTCGCCGATCGCGGTATCGGCATCGCACCAGCCGATCAGGCGCACATCTTCGAGCCGTTTTACCGCGCGCCGTCTGCGATTGCTGCGCAGATCCAAGGTGCGGGACTCGGCCTCTCGCTGGTCGAACGCATCGTCGAGGCGCACGGCGGCAGGGTCGAAGTGAAGAGCGCGGCTGGAAGCGGCAGCGAGTTCATCGTCCACCTGCCCGCCGCGGCCGAAGAGCGCCTGAAGAGCGACGAACCGTTCCGCGCTGCCCACGCGGCGCGCTCCTCCTGATCGCGTGAAACGCCTGCTGCTCGTCGAAGACGAACCGGGTCTCGTGCTCACGCTGACCGATCGTCTCTCGGCCGAGGGATACGCCGTCGAGACCACCGCTGACGGCGAGAGCGCCCTGGAGCGGGCCACGGCGGAAGCCTTCGACCTCATCCTGCTCGACGTCATGCTGCCGCGCCTGAGCGGGTTCGACGTGCTGCGCGATCTGCGGAGGCGCAGCGTCGAAACGCCGGTCATCATGCTGACCGCGCGCGGCCAGATCGTGGACAAGGTCGTCGGGCTCAAGCTGGGTGCCGACGACTACGTCACGAAACCCTTCGAGATGATGGAGCTGCTGGCGCGCATCGAGGCCAAGCTCCGCCGCGGCCCGCTCTCTCCGCATCCCACCGAAGGGCATCAATTCGGGGACGTTCGCGTCGACTTCCGTCGCGCCGAGGTGATGAAAGAGGGGACGCCGATCGAACTCTCTGCGCGCGAGTTTCAACTGCTCCGGTACTTTATCGAGCACCGAGGCGCCACGCTCACCCGCGAGGAGCTGCTCAACGAGGTGTGGGGCTACAACGCCATGCCCTCGACTCGAACCGTCGACGTCCACGTCGCGTGGCTCCGCCAGAAGATCGAGCCGAACCCGCGCCACCCGCAATACATCCTGACGATTCACGGGATGGGGTACAAGTTTGCGGGCTGAGGCTGGACTTCAGAGTCGCGGCAAGTTTTGCCCGGTGGCGCCAAGCCAGCGGCGCGAGGCTGGCAGGGCTTGAGGGTTGGCCTACTCGCATCGAGTTTCACCCCGAGCGCCAATTTGGCGGCGCGAGCGAAGCGAAGCGCTGGCAGGTCGCGGGGGTGGGGCCCCGCGACATATTGAGAAAAGATGTCAGGAGGGCCGGATAGGCTCGTTCTCCAGACCTGCCTTCAAAGCCAAATCATCTCCACCTCTACTTGCCTCTGGGTCACCTGCAGAATCGCCACGCTTGGTCGCAGATTGAATCGACGCGGCCCCGCGGCTCCCGGATTCACGACGAGCCGTTCATGCTCGCGATGGATGAGGGCCTTGTGCGTGTGGCCGTAGACGATCACGTCGGTGTCGTAGCGGGCGAGCAGCTTGGCGGGGGTCGGACTGCCGACTTCGTGGCCGTGGCTGACGTGGATCTGAATTCCCTCCACATCGAGATCGATCGCCGGATCGAGGCCGGGTTGGGCGGGATCGTCGACATTTCCCCACACCGCGTGCACCGGCGCGATGCGTCGCAAGCCGCTGAGCACGGCGGCTCCGCCAACGTCGCCGGCGTGCAGGATCAGCTCGACGCCCTCGAGTGCGGCGATGGCCTCGGGGCGCAGCAGGCCGTGGGTATCCGAGATCAGGCCAATCCTCACGCGCGCCCCGCCTTACAATGCGCGATCATGGTGTGCGACGTCCATTGCCACTGTTTCTCGTCTCGATTCCTCGAGATCCTGTCGCAGGACCTCCCGGATCTTCCTTCGACGGCGCGCGCATTGGCCGTTGCCACAAAGCTGGGGTGGGACGCGCCAGGGTCCGTCGAGTCTCTCGCCGATCGCTGGGTCGCCGAGTTCGACCGGCACGGACTTGCACGCGCGGTCCTCATCGCCAGCATTTCAGGCGACGAGGAGTCTGTCGCGACCGCGGTCCGGCGGCATCCATCCAGATTCGTCGGATCATTCATGTTCAATCCGACCGCGGCTGATGCACCCGCGCGTCTCAATCGCGCGCTCGGCGAGCTCGGGTTGCGCGTCGTCGCGCTTTTTCCCGCGATGCACAAATATCGGCTGGACGATGACCGCGTGCAGGGGGTCTTCACGGCAGCCGCCGCGCACCGGGCCGCCGTGTTCGTGCACTGCGGTGTGTTGACAGTCGGCGTTCGAAAGAAGCTCGGCCTGCCATCGCCGTTCGATCTCCGGCTCGGCGATCCGCTGGCGGTTGCGGCCGTGGCACTGCAGCACCCGCGTGTCCCGGTGATCATCCCGCATTTCGGCGCGGGGTTCTTCCGAGAGGCGCTGATGGCGGCGGATCAGTGCGGGACGATTCATCTCGACACCTCGAGCTCGAACAG
>DATAEK010000313.1:0-5260 GCA_036258055.1 Vicinamibacterales bacterium | reverse complement strand
GGAGGTGGCGGCCCCAAATTCGGCGAGGACGAATACTACCTCGCCTTCCTGGGGACGCCCTCGGTGACGGCACCGTGGATGCTGCAGTTCGGCGGGCATCATCTGGCGATCAATCTGACGCTGGCGGGGAGTCAGGCGAGCATGGCGCCCAGCCTGCCCGCCGCTCAGCCCGCGAGCTACACGTTCGAAGGCCGGACCGTCCGTCCGCTCGGCAACGAGAACGACAAAGGGTTTGCGCTGATCAACGCGTTGAATGACGCCCAGCGCAAGCAGGCCATCCTCGGTTATCGCGTCTCCGATCTCGTGCTCGGACCCGGTCAGGATGGACGAACCATTCAGCCCGAGGGTATTCGCGCGTCGGAACTCACGGCGCCGCAGCAGACGATGCTGCTCGATCTCGTGCGCGAGTGGACTGGCATCATGAACGACGCGTTCGGCGAACCGCGGATGGCCGAGATCCGGACGAGCCTCCCCGAGACCTACTTCGCCTGGAGTGGCCCGACGACCACTGGCAGCGCCGCGTACTTCCGCATCCAGGGGCCTACACTCGTGATCGAGTACGCGCCGCAACGCAGCGTCGACCACATCCATACCATTTATCGCGATCCGACCAATGACTACGGTGCGAAGTTCACACGGAAGTAGCCGTGCCGCCTGCGCGCTGGCCCTGATGACGGCAATCGCCGTCGTCGCCGAGGTGTCGGCGCATCGACGCGATGAGTACCTGCAGGCCGCGCGACTCGGCATCGATCCGGGGGCCGTGCAAATCGAACTGGACCTGACGCCAGGCATCGCCGTGGCCGAGGCGATCATCGCCGACATCGATCGCAATCGTGACGGATTGCTGTCGCAGGACGAGCAACGGGCCTATGGGGCCCGGGTGGTGAGCGCGCTGACGCTCGAAATCGACGGAACGCCCGTTCGGGCGCAGCTCGGCGACACCAGTTTTCCCGACCCCGACGTCATGCGGCGTGGTGAGGGCGCTATCCGGATTCAATCGGCCGCGACGATTCCGGGCTTATCCATGGGCCCCCATCAGCTGCTGTTCAGAAACGGCCACCATCCGGATGGCGGTGTCTATCTGGCGAACGCGCTGGTCCCCGAGAGCGATCAAGTTGCGGTCACGGCGCAGCGGCGCGATGGCGATCAGACTGAGCTGACCATCGCTTACGTCCTCCGTGCAGCACCGGCGACGTCCACGACCGCGTGGCTGCTGGGCAGCATCGCTGCCGCGATAGCGCTGTCGGTGCTGCCCAGGATCAGAAGAATGCGAAATTGAGTGCGCTCACGGTGTCCCTCAGGCGAACAGGGCAAAGAAATACGCGACGACCGACAGGACAACCGTCGTGATCGCAAGCGGCACCGAGTAGCCGATCCCGGGAACGGCTGACTACGCTGTTTGTTGGGGGGAGGTTCGAGCTCAGTTCCTCGCCTCGTACACGAGAAGCGCCGCTTGTTGGGCCGCGCGATGCGGAACGGCGAGGTACAGGCGACTCTGTTCTGGTACGAACAGCGAGGTGCGCGCCCCAGGCGCCGTCGTCAGTTTCACCATTCGTGTGAGCTGATCGGGACCGGTCTGCCGGAAGACATCGATGTACCCTTCCCCGCCACTCACGTATAGTCGCTTGCGTGACGCGTCGTAGAACAGGTCGTCAGTGTCCCCCACCGTCTCCGCGGCGCCAACGCGTTTTCCAGATCCAGTATCGTAAATCAGCACCTTGGCGGGCTGGCGGCAGCCGATGAACAGGCGGTGATTTGCCTCATCAAGTGACATCGGGTAGTTCGATGACGCTTCGAGAACGGGCCACGTTGCAATCAACTTCATTCCCGCGCGATCGATCACGGCGATGTGGTGCGCGGTGGGAACGTTCACGAACATGCGCGATCCGGCTCGTTCCAGTTGGAACGACTCTGGATGGCCCGCGAGCTTGACCTCTCCGACACGGTGGCCGTCCACGGCACTGAGTGCCGCAATCGCCCCCGAGCCGTAGCCCACGAAGAGTCGTTTCTCAGCTGGGTCGTACCGCACGTTGTCGGGGTCGTCGCCCAGCGAGAGGGCTCGAATCACATGAAAGTCCGTGCGATCGATCATGGTGAGATGGCCGCTCGCACCATTGGCGACAGCCACGGCGCTCGCGTCCACAGCGAGTGCGATCCCTTGCGGTTCCTGGAATCCGGTCAGTCCGCGCAGGTACAGGCCCGCGCGACCGTCGATCACCTCGACGGTGTTGTTCCCCAGCGCTGCGACAAATACCCGGCCCGTTTCGAGGTCGGCGGCAAGATGATCGATGCGGCCGTTCACCTGGGGCAGTTCGATCGTGCGAAGCAATGTCAAGGGCTCAGGGGGCATCGGTAACAAGGCCCGTGCCACCACCACGACGAACAGCGGGAGCTGACCACGCATGGCTTACCACCGTTTCAAGATGATCCGACGTGGGAGCTGCTGCATTCATTCGTAGCGGAGCGCATCGATGGGGTCCAGACGCGCCGCCCGCCGCGCCGGATAGTAGCCAAAGACCAGCCCTGCGGCAGCCGAGACTGACGTCGCGATGACAATCGTCTTGACCGACACGGGCATGGCCCAGCCGAGCGCCGCCGAAAGGCCCGCGGAGGCGACAATCCCGCCGCCGATGCCGAGCACCCCTCCGGCCAGGCTCAGCGCCAGCGCCTCCAGGAAGAACTGTCGCTGGATATCCCGCTGCCGCGCGCCCAAAGACATTCTCAACCCAATCTCGCGCGTGCGCTCCGCGACCGACACGAGCATGATGTTCATGACGCCGATCCCCCCGACGATCAACGACACCGATGCTATGGCGGCCAGCATGATGCCGAGCGTTCGGGCGCTGTCCTCGCGGAGTTTCAGTGCTTCCTGAGGTTTGCGGACGGTGAAGTCATCCGGCTCACCTGGCATCAGCCGGTGCCGATCCCGGAGCAACGTGACAATGTGCGCTTCGGCGTCGTCGACCGCGCCGGCCGACGAGACCGAGCACATGATGTCGTCGAGCCAGGTGATGCCTTTGATTTTCCGCTGGGCCGTTGTATACGGCAGAAAGATCGTGTCGTCCTGGTCCTGACCCGTGCTCGTCTGACCCTTGGCCCGTAGGACGCCGACAACCTTCAGCGGCAGCTGCCGTACGCGCACAACCTGACCGACGGGATCCTCATCGCCGAAGAGCGTCTCCGCAACGATCCGTCCGAGCAGACACACGTTCGCCTGACCTTTGACGTCGTCCGCAGAAAACATCGACCCCGATTCGACCGACCATCGGCGAATGGACAGATACTCCGGTGACACGCCGCGGTAAGTAGTGTTCCAGTTCTGATTCCCGTAGACAATCTGGGCGCGGCTGTCGACCTGGGCGGAGCACGCGGTGACTTGCGGGACGGACTGCTCGATCGCCGTCATGTCGAGGGCCGTGAGCTTCGGCGACGCGCCCACCCCCGTGCGCACGCCGCCAATGTTGCGCCCGCCGGCTTCGATCCACACGAAGTTGTCACCCAGCTCGAGCAGTTGACGTTCGATTTCTCGCGCGCTCCCTTCGCCGAGTGCAACCGTACACGTCACCGCCGCAATGCCCACCATGATGCCGAGCGTCGTGAGAGCCGTGCGAAGCCGATGGTGGCTAAGCGCCGACAGAGCGATTCGTAAGACCGACCAGACTGGCATGTCTCAGATGCCGCGTGGCCGCAAATCGGGCATTTCGACGATCTCAGCAATAGTGCGAGTTTCGGCCTATGGGTGCTTCTTGGACTCCCCGCCTGAGCTCGTCTGCGCGTTGACCCGCGCGAGCTTCTCATCCAGCGATTTCTTCAGCTCGTTCCAGCGCGCCGAGGCTCCGGCGGTCGGCTTGTCTTCGCTGTCCGCGACGAAATTGTAGAGCGATGTGAACTCTGACAGCAGCGGCTGTGGGCCCCCTCCACGTCCTCCTCCGCCGCCACGACCGCCGCCGCGTCCGCCTTCCGCGACTCCCACCAGCTCTCGCTCGAGTGCGGTCAAAGCAGCCACTTGCTCCTGGTTCCCCGCCGCGGGGCTCGGCTGTGTGAGGCGCGCGCGCCGTTCGCGAACTGCCGTCGCCGCGCGTTGAATCTGGGAGACTGCATCCTTGATCTGCGCCAGCAGGTCGTACTGCTTCTGAAGATCCTGGGTGGTCACGTGCACGCGCGTCAGCCGCGGATCCATCTGGACGGTCAAGGGTGCCGTCTCGGTCCGGGACCCGACCGTCAGCCGGACCTGATAGCGGCCGGGAACCACTGTGGGTCCGGGCGCCCCGCCCTGCCTGCCCGCACCCAGCGGGTCAGCCCGCAGGTCCCAGTTGAAACGATTCAGACCGGCGACAATCTTCGGGCTCCCGTCTGCGTTCTTTCCGGTATCGAAAACCGTGCGGATGATCGTGTCGCCAGCGCCGAGAATCGACAACGTGACGGCTTCGGTCGGAGCCCGCGGGAACGAGGCGTAGATGATCGCACCCTCCGGTGGATCCTCGCCCAGCTGGTGCCGTTCGATTCGGGCGCCGGTAAAAATATCCCGTGCGTTGGCCACGCAGCACGCGCCGAACACGTAGGCATCGTCGGCTTCGTCCGCCGATGTGCGGATGCGATAACTGTCGCGCGGCTGGAACAGATGCGACGCCGTCTGGGAGGGCCGCGCGGCCAGCTCACGCAGTGGCGTCATGTCGTCCAGAATCCAGAACGACCGTCCGTTGGTCGAGAGCACCAAATCCCCCTGCGACACCACCAGATCCGTGACCGGCGTCACGGGGAGATTCGACTGGAGCGACTGCCACTCCCGACCATCGTTGAAGGACACATAGACCCCGAACTCGCCACCGGCGTAGAGCAGCCCCTTCCGTACTGGATCTTCGCGAACGACGCGGATGAAGTGGTTGGTCGGAATACCGTTGCCGTTGGAGACGAGCGTCCACGTCCGGCCGTAGTCGTCGGTGCGGAAGATGTATGGACGGTAGTCGTCAGTGCGATACGCGGTCACGGCCAGGAATGCCCGGGCGGCGTCATGTGGAGATGTCTCGATGGTGTTCACGAGCCCGAAGCGCGGCATGTCTTTCGGAGTCACGTTCGTCCAATTTCCGCCGTTGTCGCGCGAGATCTGCACGATGCCGTCGTCGGTGCCTGCCCACAGCACACCTTTCTCCTCCGCGACGTCTCGAATGCCGAGATCGTCGGCCATGCCCCCATTTCTTCTCCCGAGCCGGCGCTGCCGACAGCCTGGCGGCTCGCGCTGCCGCCCGTGAGGTCGGGGCTG
>DATAEK010000393.1:0-59464 GCA_036258055.1 Vicinamibacterales bacterium | reverse complement strand
CGCGTCAAGGATCTCCCTGGCGTTCGCTACCACGTCGTCCGCGGAACGCTGGACGCGGTGGGCGTGCAGGGGCGCAAGCAGGGGCGCTCGAAGTACGGCGCCAAGAGGCCGAAGTCATAACGACGAGAGTGACGGCCGTGCTGGGCTGCAGGTGAACTGGAACCAAGCGGTGAATCAGCAGCGCCTGCGGCCCGAGCGAGGCGCGAAGCCGCCGAGCGATAGCGAGCGGGGGTGGGGCCCCGCGAGCACTGATTAACGAAGACACCGATATGCCAAGACGCAGAGAAATTCCGAAGCGCGAAGTTCCGCTGGATCCGCTTTACAGCAGCTCGCTGGTGACGAAATTCATCAGCACGCTGATGCGCGACGGCAAGCGCAGCACCGCGGAGCAGATCATGTACGGCAGCCTGTCCTCCATCCAGGAAAAGACCGGCGACGATCCGCTGAAGGTGTTCAAGAAGGCGGTCGAGAACGTCAAACCGGCGCTCGAAGTGAAGTCGCGCCGCGTCGGCGGCTCGAACTACCAGGTGCCCGTCGAAGTGAATCCGAACCGGCGGCTCTCGCTGAGCATCCGGTGGCTCGTCGGCTACGCGCGGTCGCGGGGCGACGGCAAGACGATGGAGGAGAAGCTCGCGAACGAGCTGATGGACGCGGCGAACCTGCGCGGCGGCGCTGTGAAGAAGCGCGAAGACACGCACCGGATGGCCGAAGCGAACAAGGCGTTCGCCCACTATCGCTGGTGACACCGCCGGGCAATTTCGGACAGTAGCAATGCCAAGACAAGTACCGCTCAATCGGACGCGCAACATCGGCATCATGGCCCACATCGATGCCGGCAAGACCACCACGACCGAACGGATCCTGTTCTACACGGGCATCACCTACAAGATTGGTGAAGTCCACGAAGGCACGGCCGTGATGGACTGGATGGAGCAGGAACAGGAGCGCGGGATCACCATCACGTCGGCGGCGACGACCTGTTTCTGGCGCGAGCACCGGATCAACATCATCGACACGCCCGGCCACGTGGATTTCACCGCCGAAGTCGAGCGCTCGCTGCGCGTGCTCGACGGCGCGGTCGCGGTGTTCGATGCCGTGGCCGGTGTCGAGCCGCAGTCGGAGACCGTCTGGCGTCAGGCGGACAAGTATCGTGTCCCGCGGATCTGCTTCGTCAACAAGATGGACCGCGTCGGCGCGGACTTCAGGCGGACCTTCGATCAGATCATCTCCAAGCTCGGCGGCAACCCGGTTGCGATTCAGCTTCCGATCGGCAGCGAAGACAAGTTCACGGGAGTCGTCGATCTCGTCCGGATGAAGTCGATTACTTACAAAGACGAGACCATGGGCGCCGACTACCTCGTCGGCGAAATCCCGGCCGACATGATGGCCGACGCACAGCACTACCACGAGCAGTTGATCGAGAAGTGCACCGAAGCCGACGACAAGCTCCTCGAGAAGTATCTCCACGGCGAAGAAATCACCGAAGACGAAATCAAGGCGGCGCTGCGGAAGCGGGTCAACAGCTCCGTGCACACCACGGGCGACAAGGCGGAGGCTGCGTTCGTACCGGTCATCTGTGGCTCGGCGTTCAAGAACAAGGGCGTGCAGCCCCTGCTCGACGCGGTTGTGGATTACCTGCCGTCGCCGGTGGACGTTCCTCCGATCAAGGGGTTCGATCCGAACAAGGGACCAGACACGATCGTCGCGCGGCCGGCCGCGGATGACGCGCCGTTCGCGGCGCTGGCGTTCAAGATCATGACCGACCCGTTCGTCGGTCAGCTCACGTTCATCCGGGTGTACTCGGGCGTGTTGAATTCGGGCGCGAACGTCTACAACGCCACCAAGCAGAAGACCGAACGCATCGGCCGCCTGCTGAAGATGCACGCCAACAAGCGTGAAGAGATCAAGGAAGTCTACGCGGGTGACATCGCCGCGGCCGTGGGCCTGAAGACGGTCTCGACCGGCGACACGATCTGCGACGAGAAGAAGCCGGTCGTGCTCGAGTCGATGGACTTCCCCGAGCCGGTCATCTCACTCGCGATCGAGCCGAAGACCAAGGCCGACCAGGAGAAGCTCGGCGCCGGCATGCAGAAGCTGATGGCCGAGGATCCGACCTTCCGCGTGAAGACGGATCAGCAGACCGGAGAGGTGGTCATCGCCGGCATGGGCGAGCTGCACCTCGAGATCATCGTCGACCGCCTGAAGCGCGAGTTCAACGTCGAGGCCAGCGTCGGTCGTCCGCAGGTGGCCTACAAGGAAACGCTGACGCGTCCCGCCGACGGCGAGATGAAGTACGCGAAGCAGACCGGCGGCCGCGGCCAGTTCGGTCACGTGAAGATTCACCTCTATCCGGGCGAGCCGGGCAGCGGTTACGTGTTCGAGAACGAGATCAGCGGCGGCGCCATCCCGAAGGAATACATCAAGCCGGTCGACGAAGGGATCAAGGAAGCGCTGACCCGCGGCGTCCTCGCCGGCTACCCCGTCGACGATGTCCGCGTGGAGCTCTACGACGGGTCGTACCACGAAGTGGACTCCTCGGAAATGGCGTTCAAGATTGCCGGATCGATGGCGTTCCAGGATGCGGCGAAGAAGGCCAAGCCGGTGCTGCTCGAGCCGATCATGCGCGTCGAGGTCGTGGTGCCGAAGGAGCACCTCGGCGACGTGATGGGGAATCTGTCGAGCCGGCGCGGGCACATTCAGTCGCAGGAAGATCGCGGCGGCACGCAGATCATCAACGCGCGCGTGCCGCTCTCGGAGATGTTCGGCTACGCGACGGATCTCCGGTCGCGGACGCAGGGCCGCGCGACGTACTCGATGCACTTCGATCGCTACGAGCCGGCGCCGCAGAACGTCAGCGAAGAAGTCGTGGCGCGGGTTCAGGGGAAAGCGTAAGGGACAATTCCCAAGGGCCAACTCCCAACTCCCAAACTTCCAGAATTGGGAGTTGGAGGTTGGAAGTTGGGAGTTAACAAGGATCGATAAGAGATGGCATCACCATTCAGCGACAAGATCCGCATCCGTCTGAAGGCGTACGACAACCGGGTGCTCGATCAGTCGACGACCGAGATCGTGGACACCGCGCGGCGGACTGGGGCGCGGCTGGCGGGACCGATCCCGCTCCCGACCGAGAAGAACAAGTGGACCGTGCTGCGTTCGCCGCACGTGGACAAGAAGTCGCGCGAGCAGTTCGAGCTCCGCACGCACAAGCGGCTGATCGATATCTTCGAGCCGACACCGCAAACGGTGGACGCGTTGATGAAGCTGGATCTGCCGGCCGGTGTCGACGTGGAGATCAAGGCGTTCGGGAAGGAACACAAGTAATCGGGACTCCTCCGCGAGTACCGAGCAGGATTCAGCATGCTCACAGGCATCATCGGCAGAAAAGTCGGCATGACGCAGCTGTTCGCGCAGGACGGCACCGTCACGCCGGGCACGGTGCTCAAGGCCGGGCCGTGCGTGGTCGTGCAGGCGAAAACGGCGACGACCGACGGCTACGAAGCCGTGCAGCTCGGACTCGTCGAGGAGCGCCCGGCGCGCGTGCGCAAGCCGCTCGAGGGGCACTACAAGAAGGCGGGCGTGCCGCCCACACGCGTGCGGCGCGAGGTGAAGCTGGCGAAGGGGGCCGAAGCGTTGAAGGCCGGCGAGCAGGTGCTCGTCAACGGCGTCTTCAACAACGGCGACCGCGTCGACGTCATCGGCATCAGCCGCGGTAAGGGTTTCCAGGGCGTCGTCAGGCGTCACCACTTCGGCGGCGGCGCGGCGACGCACGGATCGATGTTCCATCGCGCGCCCGGATCGATCGGCGCATCGTCCTATCCGTCGCGAGTTGTGAAGGGCATGCGAGCGGCCGGACGCATGGGCGGTGATCGCGTCACGGTGCGTAACCTGAAGGTGGTGCAGGTCGACGCGGAGAACAACATTCTGGTCGTGCGCGGCGCCGTGCCGGGAGCGCCGGGTGGCTACGTGATGATCCGGAAGGCCGTCGCGGCCAAGCCGGAGCCGCAGGTGCAGGCCGAGAAGCCGTCGAAGACGGTCGTGGCCAAGAAGCCGAAGAAGTAGCGAATCATGCAACTCGACATCGTCAACGGCAACAACGAGAAGATCGGTGCGCTCGAGCTGAACGACGACGTGTTCGGCGGGCGGGTGAAGTCGGATCTGATCTGGACCGCGGTCGTGCACGAGAACGCCGCCGAGCGGCGTGGCACTCACGCGACCAAGAACCGCGCGCTCGTCAGCGGCAGCGGCAAGAAGCCCTGGCGTCAGAAGGGCACCGGCCGGGCGCGAGTCGGCGAGATCAGAAACCCGCTGTGGCGCAAGGGCGGCACGGTGTTCGGCCCGCAGCCGCGCAGCTACGCGTTCGATGTGCCCAAGAAAGTGCGGCGGGGCGCGCTGCGCGCTGCGATCGCCCAGAAGATCCGCGACGGCGCCGTCATCGTCGTCGACCGGCTGGAGTCGAGCGACGGCAAGACGAAGGGGACTGCCGAGTTGCTGAAGCGGCTCGGCGTGACCGGGCGCACGCTCCTCATCGACGTGACGCCGGAGGACGGCTTCGCGCTGTCCGCGCGCAATATCGCCGGCGTCAAGCTGGTGTCGAGCGGCCGGGTGACCGCGCGCGACGTCGCCGATACGGCGCACGTCGTCGCCACGCGCGCCGCGATCGAGAAGATTCAGGAGGCGCTGGCATGAAGCTCACCGACGTCATCAAGCGCCCGCTCATCACCGAGAAGACCACCCTGCTGCGCGAGGATGCGCGGACGCTGGTGTTCGAAGTGGCCGCCGGCGCCACGAAAGTGGATATCAAGCGCGCCGTCGAGAAGCTGTTTGGATCGAAGGTCGAAGGCGTCCGCACGTCCATCGCGCACGGCAAGATGAAGCGCCAGGGACGGTTCATCGGACAGCGCTCCGACTGGAAGAAGGCGTACGTGAAGCTGCGGGACGGAGAGAAGATTCCGGAGTTCCTCGAGGGAGCGTAAAGAGTCAGGAGGTAGGAGCTAGGAGGTAGAAGGCAGGAGGAAAGAAGAATTCCTCCCCCCTCCTCGCTTCTACCTCCTGACAAGGATCACCGATATGCCTATTCGTAATTACAAGCCCACGTCCTCGGGGCGTCGGTTCCAGACGGTGCAGGTCTTCGACGAGGTCACCTCGACGGAGCCGTACCGGCCGCTGACCGAGCCGCTGCGCAAATCGGGCGGCCGCAACAACCACGGCGAGCTCACCTCGTGGTGGCGCGGCGGCGGCCACAAGCGGAACTACCGCATCATCGACTTCAAGCGCGACAAGCGCGACATTCCGGCGAAGGTGTCGACGGTCGAGTACGACCCGAACCGTTCGGCGCGGATTGCGCTGCTGACATACGCGGACGGCGAGAAGCGCTACATCCTGCAGCCGCTCGGTCTGAAGGTCGGCGACACGATCGTGGCCGGAGAGAGCGTCGACATCCTGCCGGGGAATGCGCTGCCGCTCAAGAACATCCCGCTCGGCACGATGGTGCACAACGTCGAGTTGAAGGCCGGCAAGGGCGGGCAGATCGCGCGAAGCGCCGGATCCGCCGTCCAGGTCGTCGCCAAGGAAGGCGAGTACGCGTCGGTCAAGATGCCGTCTGGCGAGATTCGCAAGATCAACATCGAGTGCCTCGCGACGATCGGCCAGGTCGGCAACGTCGATCACGAGAACGTCTCGATCGGCAAGGCCGGCCGGAGCCGCTGGCTCGGCAAGCGCCCGCACGTCCGCGGCGTCGCGATGAACCCCGTCGATCACCCGCTCGGAGGCGGCGAAGGCAAGACCTCCGGCGGCCGGCACCCGGTGTCGCCATGGGGCCAGCCGGCGAAGGGGTACAAGACGCGGAACCGAAAGTCGACGGATCGGTTCATCGTTCAGAGACGAAAGAAATAGGCCGTGCCGAGTTGTCGGTGAAGCAGCTAGGCGCTGTATCGGCAGCGCCCGCGGCCGCAGCCGAGCGCGAAGGCGCGAGGCTGCAGCGCGTGGGGGTGGGGCCCCACGCGCATTGATAAAAGCATTACGACTATGTCCAGATCACTCAAGAAAGGCCCCTTCGTCGACGTGCCGCTGCTCGAGAAGGTGGAGATCATGAACCGCGCCGGCGACAAGAAGGTCATCAAGACCTGGTCGCGGCGATCGACCGTCGTGCCGGAAATGGTGGGCCACACGATCGCGGTGCACAACGGGAGGAAGTTCATCCCCGTGTACATCACCGAGAACATGGTCGGCCACAAGCTCGGTGAGTTCGCGCCCACGCGTCAGTTCAAGGGGCACACGACGAAGAGCGACAAGGCCGCGTCGGTGGCCGCGGCGCCAGCCGGCGCCGCCCCAGCGGCTGCCGCGCCGAAGGCAGGTGCGTAATGGCCGTCCAGGCGCAGGCAACCGCGAAGTACATCCGGACGTCGGCTCAGAAGGCCGGCCTGGTGCTCGATCTGATCCGCGGCCGTGACGTCAACGCCGCGCTGGCCACACTGCGCTTCGCCCGCAAGGGAGTGGCGCGTGACGTCGAGAAAGTGCTGCGGTCGGCGATCGCCAACGCGCAAACGAAGGATGGGTTCGGCGGCGACGTCGAGCGGCTCTACGTGACGGCGTGTTACGCGAACCAGGGACCGTCGCAGAAGCGGATTCGTCCCGCTCCCATGGGCCGCGCGTTCCGCGTGGTGAAGCGCACGGCGCACCTGACGGTTCACGTCACCGAACGTCCGCTGGAGATCGTCGCCACGCCCGAGCCGGGCACGCCCAAGCGTCCGCGCGGGGCGAAGCCGAAGACCGCCGGCGCCAAGGCATCCGGCGCGAAGAAAAAGACGGCCGGCGCGAAGAGCACGACCCGCCGCAAGCAGGCGGCGAAGTAGTAAACGACTGACGACTAAGGACTGGCGACTGATTTTATGGGTCAGAAAGTTCATCCGCACGGTTTCCGGCTCGGCTTCAACAAGACGTGGCGCTCGCGTTGGTTCGCGGACCGCGACTACGCGAAGCTGCTGCACGAGGATCTCAAGCTGCGCGATTCGCTCAAGGAGCGCTTCGCGCACGCCGGCGTCTCGAAGATCGAAATCGAGCGCGCCGCCAACAAGCTGAAGATCGACATCCACACGTCCCGGCCTGGCATCATCATCGGCCGCAAGGGCACGGAGGTCGACAAGCTGAAGCAGGAGATCCAGAAGCGCACGAGCCGCGAGGTCTTCATCAACATCCAGGAGATCCAGAAGCCCGAGCTGGACGCGCAGCTCATTGGCGAGTCGGTGGCGATGCAACTCGAGAAGCGCGTCGCATTCCGGCGGGCGATGCGGAAGGCCGTCGAGTCCGCGCTGCGCTTCGGCGCGCGCGGCATCAAGGTGCGCGTGTCGGGCCGTCTGAATGGCGCCGAGATCGCGCGTTCCGAGTGGTACCTGCACGGCCAGCTGCCGCTGCAGACGCTCCGGGCCGACATCGACTACGGCTTCGCCGAAGCGTTCACGACCTACGGCGCGATTGGCGTGAAGGTGTGGCTCTACAAGGGTGAGCGCCTCGCGCCGCGGATCGGCCGCGAAGAGGATTACAGAACGCCGCGCCGGCCCGCACGCGCGTGATTGACGGGCGAGATGTCCAGGCCGCCGCGGCAGCAGCGGCAAGGCCGACCGCCTGCGCCAAGGCTACGGCGGTCCGCCGAAGCGTTCCGCGAAGGCGGAAGGCCGTCGCGCGAAGCGCGTAAGGCGCGTGGGGGTGGGGCCCCACGCGCACTGAATGATGCCGACAGAGTCGGTGAAGTGAGTGAGGATTCCGCATCATGTTGATGCCGAAGAAGGTCAAGTACCGGAAACAGCAGCGCGGCCGGATGGCCGGGAAGGCCTGGCGCGGGTCCGACGTGTCGTTCGGCGACTACGGGCTCAAGGCGATGGAGCCGTGCTGGCTGACGGATCGGCAGATCGAAGCGGCGCGCGTCGCGATGACCCGGTTCATCAAGCGCGGCGGCAAGATCTGGATCCGCGTGTTCCCAGACAAGCCGATTACGAAGAAGCCGCAGGAAACCCGAATGGGCAAAGGCAAGGGCGCCCCCGAACAGTGGGTCTGCGTCGTCCGTCCGGGACGGATTCTGTTCGAGATGGAGGGCGTCAACGAGGTCGAGGCGCGCAAGGCGATGCGCCTGGCGGCCGCGAAGCTCCCGATCAGAACGAAGTTCGCAACCCGGTTCGCGCAGGAGACAGCGTCATGAAGGTGGGAGAGTTCCGCGAGCTGGCGGCCGACGAGCTGCGCCGGCGCGAGAAGGACCTGGACGATCAGCTGTTCCGCCTTCGCATTCAGAAGTCGATGGGCCAGGTCGAGGCGGCGCACAAGGTCAAGTCCGTGCGTCGCGATCTGGCGCGCGTGAAGACGGTCCTGCGGGAGAAGGAGACGGCGTAATGGCGACCAAGGCAATCGTCACTGGCATCGTGGTCAGCGACAAGATGGACAAGACCGTCAAGGTGGCCATCGAGCGGCAGGTGCGTCACGACTTGTACGGCAAGACCGGACGGCGTACCTCCACGTTCCTGGCCCACGACGAGAAGAACGACGCCAAGATCGGTGACCGCGTGGCGATTACCGAGACCCGGCCGATAAGCCGGCGCAAGCGCTGGGTCGTGACCTCGATCGTCGAGCGCGCGAAGGAGATCTAGCCGCCATGATTCAGATGCGCTCCATCCTCGACGTGGCCGACAACTCCGGCGCCCGGAAGATTGCGGTCATCAATCCGATCGGTGGATCGACCGGACGATACGCCCGGCTGGGCGACATCATCACGGCGTCGGTCAAGGAAGCGACCCCCGACTCGAACGTGAAGAAGGGACAGGTCGTGAAGGCCGTCATCGTCCGCACGCGCAAGGAGCAGCGGCGGAAGGACGGGAGCTACATCCGGTTCGATCGCAACGCGGCCGTGCTCGTGAACGACCAGGGGGAGCCGATCGGCACGCGCGTGTTCGGACCGGTCGCCCGCGAGCTGCGCGAGCGCAAGTTCATGAAGATTATTTCGCTGGCCCCGGAGGTCCTCTGACATGTCACAGTTAGCCACACCCATCCGTCGCAACGACAACGTGGTCGTCACGACGGGTAAGGACCGCGGCAAACGTGGCCGCGTGCTCAAGGTCCTGCCGGAGAAGAACCGCCTGATCGTCGAAGGCGTGAATTTCATCAAGCGCCACACCAAGGCCAACCCGCAGCGCAACATCAAGGGCGGTGTGGCCGAGCGCGAGGCGCCGCTGCACGCATCGAACGTGCAGCTGGTCTGCCCGGAGTGCGGAAAGCCGACGCGGATCGGCCGCCGTCTTCTCGGGGACGGCCGCAAGGTGCGCATCTGCCGCAAGTGCGAGGGAGTGGTGGACAAATGAGCCGGCTCAGGGAACGGTACGAGAAGGACGTCGCGCCGGCGCTGAAGAAGGAATTCGGCTACGGCAACGTGATGGCGATCCCCCGGGTGCGGAAGGTGGTCGTCAACATGGGGCTCGGCGAAGCGACGCAGAACGCGAAGATCGTCGACACCGGCCTGGACGAGGTCGCCCGCGTCACCGGTCAGAAGCCGGTCGTCACCCGCGCCAAGAAATCGATCGCGCAGTTCAAGGTCCGCAAGGGCATGCCGATCGGCGCGATGGTCACGTTGCGCGGCGAGCGCATGTGGGAGTTCCTCGATCGGTTGATGTCGGTCGCGCTCCCGCGCGTGCGCGACTTCCGCGGGGTCTCCCCGCGCGGGTTCGACGGCCGCGGGAACTACACGCTGGGTCTCAAAGACCAGTTGCTGTTTCCCGAGATCGATTACATGAAGGTCGACAAGGCTCGCGGGATGAACATCTCGGTCGTCACGACCGCGAAGACCGACGAAGAGTCGCGGCGGCTGTTGCAGCTGCTCGGCATGCCGTTCCGGAACGCATAAGGCAAAGACACGATGGCCACGACCGCAAAGATCGCGAAAGAAGCCAAGACGCCGAAGTTCAAGGTCCGCCTGCGCAACCGGTGCAAGCGCTGCGGCCGTCCCCGGGCATACCTGCGGAAGTTTGCGCTCTGCCGCCTCTGCTTCCGCAAGCTGGCGCTCGAAGGGGATATTGCGGGCGTTACGAAGAGCAGTTGGTGAAACAGTCGACAGTCGGGAGTCGACAGTCACCAGTCGCAGTCGACAGTCAATCGCGAGTCTTCAGTCGCGATCGACGAGCCGACGATGGATTGAGGCGACTGGAGATTGGCGACTGACTGACGACTGTGACTGTCGACTAACGACCGTCGACTGACGACTAGCAAGGTTCAAGAGAATATGACAGACCCTATTGCAGACATGCTGTCGCGTATCCGCAACGCCACGATTGCCCGTCAGGGGCGCGTGGACATGCCGTCGTCGCGCCTCAAGGTGGAAATCGCGCGCATCCTCGAGAGCGAAGGCTACATTCAGGGCTTCAAGGTCCTGGACGCGGTCCCGGGCGAGCGCGTGCAGGCGCAGCTTCGGCTCCTCATGAAGTACGGACCGCGCGGCGAGCGCGTGATCACCGGGCTCGAGCGGGTGAGCCGTCCGGGCCGGCGCGTGTATTTCGGACGCGACGAGGTGCCCAACGTGCTCGCGGGTTTGGGCACGAGCATCCTCACCACGTCGCGTGGCGTCATGACCGGCCGTGAAGCCGTCAGGGCCGGCGTTGGCGGCGAAGTGCTTTGTAACGTGTGGTGAGGCGCTGACCGGCGGAAGCCGGTGCGCCGCGCGGCGGTGTCGGGCGCGCACAGTTTCGAGGATTCACGTCATGTCACGTATTGGGAAGAAGCCGATCACGATCCCGAAGGGCGTCAAGGTGGACGTTCAGCCGGGCGCCGTGGAGATCCAGGGGCCCAAGGGCAAGCTGCGCCAGCCGCTGCCGGCGGGAATCGGGTTCCACGTCGACGGCGATCACCTGCAGGCGCGGACGCTGCAGGACGATCCGCAGCTGGGCAAGTTCCATGGGCTCGCGCGGAGCCTGGTCGCCAACGCCGTGCGCGGCGTGACCGAGGGCTTCCGCAAGGATCTCGACATCGTGGGCGTCGGGTATCGCGCCGAGCTCAAGGGCAAGCAGGTCCACTTCGCGCTGGGCTACTCGCATCCCGTGATCTTCGACGTCCCGGCGGGCATCGACATCGCGATCGACAAGCAGACGCACATCACCGTGACCGGCATCGATCGTCAGCAGGTGGGCCAGGTGGCCGCGAACATCCGGCGGCTGCGGAAGCCCGACCCGTACAAGCAGAAGGGCGTGCGCTACACCGGCGAACAGCTGAAGAAGAAGGCCGGAAAGACCGGCGCGAAATAGCGGACTGTAGGTCCGGCTTTAGCCGGACCTGGATTCCGGCTTCAGCCGGACCAGACGACTTATGAAGATCAACACGAAGAAAGATCGCCGCACGCGGATCGCCCTGCGGCAGCGCAAGCGGATCACCGGCACGGCAGAACGGCCGCGGCTCCGTGTGTTTCGCAGCGTGTCGCACATTTACGCGCAGGTAATCGACGACATGAACGGCACGACGATCGTGTCGGCTGCCAGCACCGAGCCCTCGCTCAAGCCGCAGCTCGGCGGTCCCGCGCGGGCCGGCAACAAGGCGGGCGCCCAACTGCTGGGCAAGACGATCGCCGAGCGGCTGATCGCCAAAGGGATCAAGCGGGTCGTGTTCGACCGTGGCGGATTCCTGTATCACGGCCGGATTCGCGCCATCGCCGAAGCGGCGCGCGAGGCTGGCCTCGAGTTCTAAACCCATCGCTTCGAGTGGCGTCGCGGAATCGCCGATTAACGCGGACTGACAAGCTATGCTGGAAACACGAGAGAAGATCGACGCGTCGCAGCTGGATCTGAAGGACACGGTCGTCAACATCAGCCGCGTCACCAAGGTCGTCAAGGGCGGCAAGAACCTGAGCTTCAGCGCCCTTGTCGTCGTCGGTGACGGCCACGGCGTGGTCGGCTTCGGTGTCGGAAAGGCGAAGGAAGTCCCGTCGGCGATCAAGAAGGGGATCGAGGCAGCGAAGAAGTCGCTGATTCACGTGCCCCTGAATGGGACGACGGTCCCGCATCCGGTGTTGGGCCGTTTCGGCGCCGGGCAGGTCCTGCTCAAGCCTGCGCCCGACGGTACCGGCATCATCGCCGGCGGCGCGGTCCGTGCGGTCGTCGAGTCCGCGGGGATCCAGAACGTGCTGACGAAGTCGATCGGCTCGGCCAACCCGCACAACGTGGTGCGGGCGACGTTTGCCGGGCTCAAGGACCTCAGGGATCCCTCGGCGGTCCGCAAGCTCCGCGGCAAGGACGACGACGAGGAGAGCGGGAGACCGGTCAATGGCTGACGCGAAGACGGTGAAGATTACGCTGGTCCGGAGCCCTATCGGCTTCAACGGGAACCAGGCGAAAGTGGTCGAAGGCATCGGCCTGCGCCGGCTGGGTCACACCGTGGAGCTCCGGGACACGCCGGAAACGCGCGGCATGATCCACAAGGTGCGGCACCTCGTCACCGTGAGTGACGCAAGCAAGAAGTAGGTTGCAGCGATGAGTCTCAGCAAGCTTCGTCCCCCCGCGGGGGCAACGCATTCGAAGAAGCGGGTCGGTCGCGGACAGGGCTCGGGCAACGGCAAGACGGCAGGCCGTGGGCACAAGGGCGCCAAGTCGCGGTCCGGCTTCACGCACAAGCGCGGGTTCGAGGGCGGGCAGATGCCGCTGCACCGGCGCGTGCCCAAGCGCGGCTTCCACAATCCCTTTCGTAAGGAATACGAAGTCGTCAACCTCGATACGCTCGCGGAGCGTTTCGAATCGGGCGTGGAGATCACGCCAGATGTGCTGCGCGAGCACGGCCTCGTCGGCCGTACAGGCCCGGTGAAGGTTCTGGCGCGCGGCGATATCGCGAAGGCGCTTACCATCCGGGCGCACAAGTTCAGCGGCAAGGCGGCGGAGAAGATTCAAGCGGCGGGCGGTAAGGCCGAAGTGCTCGCGTAAGCAGGGTCCGGGGGACGAAGTCCCCGACCGGTAAGGCGCGCCACGGGCGCGCCCCGCCGAAGCGGCGCGGGGCGAGGGGCCCCCGCGAGCGACGGCGCGAGGGGGTCCGGGGGACGAAGTCCCCCGGTTGAGTAAGGAGCGCGGGGCGTGACCCCGCGGCGAACGTATGCTGTCAGAAAGCCTGAAGAACATCTTCGCGGTTCCCGACCTGCGCAAGCGCGTGCTGTTCACGCTTGGGCTGCTGGCGGTGTACCGCGTCGGCGGTCACATCCCGACGCCCGGGATCAACCCGCAGGCGCTGGCGCAGCTTGCCGAGAGCGCGCGAAACACCATGTTCGGGCTCTACGACATGTTCTCCGGACGGAACCTGTCGCAGATGACGATCTTCGCGCTGGGCATCATGCCCTACATCAGCTCGTCGATCATCCTGCAGCTGCTGACGGTCGTCTGGCCGTACCTCGAGCGCCTGTCCAAGGAAGGCGAGCTCGGACGCCGGAAGATCACGCAGTACACGCGCTACGGGACGATCGTGCTGAGCGTGGTGCAGTCGCTCGGCATCGCGTTCTTCCTCGAGCGCACGACCGAGATCGCGGGGATGCCGCTCGTGTACAGTCCGGGGTGGCCCTTCCGGCTGCTCACGGTGCTGACGCTCACGACAGGGTCGGCGTTCATCATGTGGCTCGGCGAACAGATCACCGAGCGGGGCATCGGCAACGGCATGTCGCTCATCATCTTTGCGGGCATCGTCGCGAACCTGCCGCACGCCGTCCTGGTGACGCTCGATCAGCTGCGCACGGGGCAGATGACGCTCCTGCCGCTGCTGCTCCTGCTCGTGCTGATGGTGTTCGTGATTGCCGCGATCGTCTTCGTCGAGCGCGGTCATCGCCGGGTCACGGTGCAGTATGCGAAGCGCGTGGTGGGGCGGCGGATGTATGGCGGCTCGAGTACGCACATCCCGTTGAAAGTAAACACGGGCGGCGTCATCCCGGTCATCTTCGCCTCGTCGATCCTGGCGTTTCCGGCGACGATCGCGCAGATGTTCAGCGAGGGCAGCTTCATGCGCCAGTTGAGCGAACAGCTCGCCTGGGGCATGCCGCTCTACAACCTGCTCTATGTGTCGGGGATCATCTTCTTCTGCTACTTCTACACGGCCATCATCTTCAATCCGGATGACGTCGCGGAGAACATGCGGAAGTACGGCGGCTTCATCCCGGGCATCAGGCCCGGCAAGCGGACGGCGGAGTACATCGACACGATCCTGACCCGGATCACGCTCGTCGGAGCGCTGTATCTGGCGCTCGTGGCCATCCTGCCCGAGTTCCTGATCAACGGATTCAAGGTCGCGCCGATTCCGCTCATCGGCGAAAAGCTCGATGCGGTGCTGCCGCGGTTCATCACGGAAGGGTTGAACGTCCAGTTCTTCTTCGGCGGCACGTCGCTCCTGATCATCGTCGGCGTCGCGATGGATACGGTGCAGCAAGTGGAGTCGCAGCTCATCATGCGCCACTACGACGGCTTCATGAAGAAAACGCGGATTCGTGGCCGCCGGGGCCTCTAGAGTGGTGGCGCAGCACGGAGGTCGTACCGGGCTGAACGTCATCCTGCTGGGGCCGCCGGGGGCGGGCAAGGGCACGCAAGCGGAGCGGCTGGCGCGTCTCCGTCGAGTGCCTTGGATTTCGACCGGCGACATCCTTCGAGAGGCCGTGCAGACGGGCACCAAGCTGGGCTGCATCGCACGGGCCACGATGGAGGCTGGCAACCTGGTGGGCGACGACGTCATGATCGGGATCGTTACCGAGCGTCTAGAGCGGAACGATGCCCGGGGCGGGTTCGTGCTGGATGGGTTTCCGCGAACCGTCGTCCAGGCATCGGCCCTCGACCGGATGGTGGACGGCCGCGGACCGCTCATCGTGCTCGACATCGTCGTTCCAGAGGACGTGCTCGTGCGGCGACTCGCGTCGCGCCGCATCTGCAGCAATTGCGGCATCAATGCGTCGCCCGACTGGAGCGACACGTGCGGGAATTGCGATGGTCAGCTGGTGGTGCGCTCTGACGATGGGGATGCGATCGTCCGCGAGCGGTTGAAGGTGTATCAGCGCCAGACGAAACCGCTCGTCGACTACTACTTGTCGCGGGGGACACTTCGCGCCATCGACGGAAATCTTGCCGCGGACGTGGTGACGGCGAAGGTGAACGAGGCCGTCGACCAGGCGGCCGCGGTTGGAGGCGGGCGGGAGTGATCGTCTGCAAGTCTGCGGCGGAGATCGAGCGGATGCGCGTGGCCAACGTCCTGGTGGCTGACGTCCTCGCCGAGCTCGCCGCGATGGTGAAGCCGGGTGTGACGACCGCGGAGCTCGATGCCGCCGCCGAGATGCTGGTGCGCGCCGGAGGTGCAGAGCCGGCGTTCAAGGGCTACCGCGGCTACCCGGCGACGCTGTGCGCGTCGGTGAACGAGCAGGTCGTGCACGGCATTCCGTCCGAGCGCACCCTGATCGAGGGAGACATCATCTCGCTCGACATGGGCGTGAAGTTGAACGGCTTCTACGGTGATTCAGCCGTCACCGTCCCGGTCGGCCGCGTCTCGGCCGAGGTGCTGAAGCTCCTGCGCGTGACGCAGGAAGCGCTGCAGAAAGGGATCGAGCAGGTGCGGCTGGGGGGCCGTGTCTCGGACATCGGGCACGCCGTGCAGCATCACGTCGAGGAGAACGGGTTCTCGGTGGTGCGGGAGTTCGTCGGCCACGGGATCGGATCGGCGCTCCATGAGGAGCCGCAGATTGCGAACTACGGCGAGCCGGGGCGTGGCCCCAGGCTGGCCGAGGGCATGGTGCTGGCGATCGAGCCGATGGTGAACATGGGGCGTCCTGCTGTGCGTGTCCTGTCGGACGGCTGGACCGCGGTGACGCGTGACGGCAGCCTGTCGGCGCACTTCGAGCACACTGTGGCCGTGACGAAGCAGGGACCGCTCGTGCTCACGCAGCGCACGCCGGCGCCGACGCCGGCGAACTAGCCGCAAGCGGCAACGACTCGGTCGCGTACCAGGTGAGCGCGCCAGAGGCGCGTTGGGGGGCCGGGGCGAAGCCCCCCGGTCCGAGATATGAACGACGAGTCCGATCGGCCGGGGCCCGGCGCGAGCGTGGACGGGACGGTGTTGGAAGTGCTGCCGCACGGACTCTATCGCGTGGCGATCGAGCGGCAGCGACAGGTGACGGCGCACGCGCCCGGCGGTCCGGGGCGGAATTTCATCCGCGTGCTCGTGGGCGATCGCGTTCGACTGGAGCTGTCCCCTCGGGACCTGACGCGGGGCCGGATCGTCGAAAAGCTAGGGTGAACGAGGGAGCTTATGAAGGTGCGAGCGTCGGTGAAGCGGATTTGCGACAAGTGCAAGATCGTGCGCCGCAGAGGCGTCGTGCGCGTGATCTGCCCGAACCAGAAGCACAAGCAGAGGCAGGGATGAATCAGTCGATAGTCGGTGGTCGTGAGTCGGCAGTCACGATCGACAGTCAGTCGGCAGTCGACTCACTGACTACTAACGACTAGCGACTGACTAACGACTAGCGACTGACTAACGACTGCCGACTGACCAACGACTGCCGACTGACGACTAGCGACTACAAGGATCAAGAATGGCTCGCATTGCTGGCGTTGATCTTCCGCGGACGAAGCGGATCGAAATCGGGCTGACCTACATTTACGGCATCGGGAGGAAGCGCTCGAACGACATCCTGACCGAGGCTGGTGTCAGCGCGGACATCCGCATCAAGGATCTCTCCGAGGACGACGTGCGCAAGATCAGCCGCGTCATCGAAGAGCAGGGACGGGTGGAAGGAGACCTCCGAAAGGAGATCTCCATGAACATCAAGCGGCTGATGGAAATCGGCAGCTGGCGCGGGATGCGGCATCGGCGGAATCTGCCGGTTCGCGGCCAGCGCACGCGCACCAACGCGCGGACGCGCAAGGGCCCGCGTAAGGGCGCTGTAGCTAAGAAGAAGACAGTCTAAGGTCGGAGCAGAATTCGCGAGCGGCAGCCTTGAGCCGTTGCGAACCGCGAAGCGGTGAGCAACGGCGGCTGGGGGTGGGGCCCCAGCCGCATTGAGAGATGTGGGGCCCCGCGAGCACCAAGAAAAGACGGCTTAAGTAGAAGCAGACACAATCATGGCCAAGAGTGATCCCGTCGATCCGACACAGCCCGAAGGCGGAAAAAAGCCAGCCGGACGGCCGGCGAAGAAGAAGACCTTCAAGAAGCGCGGCGAGAAGCGCATCGTCCATCATGGCTTTGCGCACATCCAGGCGTCGTTCAACAACACGATCGTGACGATCACGGATCCCGAAGGAAACGTGGTCGCCTGGTCGAGCGCCGGTGGCATCGGCTTCAAGGGATCGCGCAAGGGGACGCCGTTTGCCGCGACCCAGGCCGCGATCAACGCGGGGAACGCTGCGAAGGCGTTCGGCATGCGCAGCGTCGAGGTGCGGGTGAAGGGACCCGGAGCCGGCCGCGAGTCGGCGATCCGCGCGCTCCAGACGATCGGCATCGACGTGAAGTCGATCCGCGACGTCACGCCGATTCCGCACAACGGATGCCGGCCGCCGAAGCGGCGACGAGTGTAGGAGACAGTTTCGAGGCCGCCAGGCGGCCGTGCTGGGATGAAGATGATGAAAAGGCAGGCGGTGAGTCAGCAGCGCCTGCGGCCGCAGCCGAGCGCGCGGGCGCGAGGCTGCAGCGAGCGGGGGTGGGGCCCCGCGAGCAGTAATTAAGGAGAGAGATGGCTCGTTACATCGGTTCGGTCTGCCGGTTGTGCCGGCGCGAGGGGATGAAGCTCTTCCTGAAAGGGGAGCGCTGCTACACCGAGAAGTGCGCGATCGAGAAGCGCAACCTGCCGCCGGGGCAGCACGGCAAGCTTCGCAAGGCGAAGCTCGTGGGCTACGGGCTGCAGCTGCGCGAGAAGCAGAAGGTCAAGCGCATCTACGGTGTGCTCGAGAATCAGTTCCGCCGGTATTTCGAGATCGCCGACCGTCAGCGGGGCATCACGGGCGAAACGCTCCTGCAGCTCCTCGAGCGGCGTCTGGACAACGTCGTGTACCGCCTTGGGCTGGCCACCTCGCGTGCGCAGGCGCGGCAGCTCGTGCGCCACGGACACTTCCTCATCAACGGCAAGAAGGTCGACGTGCCGTCGTACTCGGTGAAGGCCGGAGACGTCGTGACCGTGCGCGGCACGAGCGCACAGAATGCGGTCATCCAGCACGCGATGGAAGAGGTCAAGGGTCGCGGGATTCCCGAGTGGCTCTCGTTCGATGCGGGTAGCATGAGCGGCCGCATCGCCTCACTCCCGACGCGCGAGCAGATCAACCTGCCGGTGCAGGAACAGCTCATCGTGGAGTTGTATAGCAAGTAGGCCCGACCTCAGGTCGGGCGCGTTGGTTGGATCGTTCGGTCATGTTCGGTCAGGTAACAACAGCTAGCTCTCTGCCCGCAGCCTTCCAGACCTGCGGCGGGAGGCAGAGAGCGAAACGGCAGGTCTGGCGGCGTCCGGCAGTCGGGCGCTGAAGCGAAAGGATGTTCTCGATGATTTGGAAAGGGTTTCAGCGGCCGAAGCGGCTCGAGTTCGAGCGTGAGACGTTGACGGATCGGTTCGGGCGCTTCTACGCCCAGCCGTTCGAGCGGGGATTCGGCACGACCGTAGGCAACGCGCTCCGGCGCGTGCTGCTCTCGTCGATCGAGGGTGCGGCGGTGACCGCCGTGAAGATCGATGGCGTGCTGCACGAGTTCTCTCCAATCCCCGGCGTGGTCGAGGATGCGACCGACATCATCCTCAACCTCAAGCAGATTCCGCTGAAGATGCACGTGGATACGACCAAGACGCTGTATCTCCGCGTCGACAAGGCGGGTGAGGTAAAGGCGCGCGACATCGAAACGGATGCCGACGTCGAGATCCTCGAGCCGGACGCCCACATCGCGACGGTCGCGGAGGGCGGCAAGCTGCACATGGAGATGCGCGTGAAGCGCGGACGCGGCTATGTCGCCGCGGACAAGAACTTCGACGAGGATCTCGGGATCGGCTGGATTCCCATCGACTCGGTCCACTCGCCGATCAAGAAGGTCAACTACCTCGTCGAGGCCGCGCGCATCGGCCAGGCGACCGACTACGACAAGCTGACTGTCGACGTGTGGACGAATGGATCGATCACGCCGCGGGACGCAGTGTCGCTCTCAGCGAAGCTCATTCGTGATCACCTGAACATCTTCATCAACCTCGAGGATGCGGGTGACATGCAGCAGGATGCGTCGGCTGATCAGCCGCGCGCCGCGCTCAACGAGAACCTCGACAAGAGCGTCGAGGAGCTCGAGCTCTCCGTCCGGTCCTACAACTGCCTGAAGAACGCGAATATCCGTACCATCCGCGAGCTGGTGCAGAAGACCGAAGGGGAGATGCTCAAGACGAAGAACTTCGGCCGGAAATCCCTGAACGAGATCAAGGAGATCCTGGCCGGCATGGGGCTCAGCCTCGGCATGCGGCTCGATCAGCCCGCAACGCAGATACAAGAATAAGACAGTCGACAGTCGAGGGTCGTCGGTCGGCAGTCACAGTCGGCAGCCAGTCGAAAGTCGACAGTCGCAGTCGTCAGTCAGAATCGGAAGTCAGAAATGCGCTGGACTCGCGACTGCGACTGACGACCGTCGACCGCCGACTGACGACTTCAAGGATCAAGTCATGCGTCACAGAGTCAGTCATCGCAAACTGGGACGGGTCACCGAGCATCGCATCTCGATGCTGCGCAACCAGGCGCAGGCGCTCCTGCGTCACGAGCGCATCGAGACGACGGTGCCTAAGGCAAAGGAGCTGCGGCCGTTTGTGGAGCGCATCATCACGATCGCGAAGCGCGGCCTCGCGGCGAGCAGCCCGAACGGCAAGACGCTGCACGCCCGGCGTCTGGTGCTTCGCGACATTCACGACGTCGACGTCGTGAGCAAGCTCTTCGACACGATCGCTCCGCGATTCGAGACGCGGCCTGGCGGCTACACGCGTATCCTGCGCCTCGGCTTCCGTCGTGGCGACAGCGCTGAAGTCGCACAGATCGAGCTCATCGGAAGTGAGTACAACCCGAACGCTGCGGCCGAGCAGAAGGAAGCTGCGGAGAAGGCCAAGCCCAAGGGCGTCGGCGGCCGCCTGCGCGCGGCAGCCGAGCGTCTGCGACGCAAGAAGGCGGATGCGGGCGAGCAGGAAGGCCAGGAAGAGGGCACCGCGCAGAAGACCAAGCCAGCTCGTGCCAAGGGTAAAGGCGGCAAGGGACGAGCCGATACGCACGGCAAGGGCCTGAAGACATCCGCGCCGAGGAAGGCTGGGGGCTCCTAGCGGATGGTAAATGGCAGATGGCAAATGGTAAATGGCAAAGGGTAAATGGCAAAGGGTAAGGCAAAGGGCGACGGGTAAACGGTAAAACCGTCCGAAAGATAACGCGAAGGCCGGGCAGCGCTTCAGGAGTGTGCCCGGCCTTCGTGTTTTCAGCGGTCCTTGGCAACGCGAGCCGGGTATTCTTGTGCCCGTTCAACGCGAGGAGGTCGAGATGGATCGCCGGGAGTTCCTGGAGACGTCCGCCGTGCTGGCCGGAGGCGCGCTGGCGGCACGGGTACCGAACGCACAGCGTCTGCCGACGGTGGGCATCCAGATCGGCGCCGTGTCGTTCCAGGACGAAGGCACGGACCGCGTGCTCGACGCGCTGCAGGAGATGGCGTCCATCAACACGCTCTTCCTCGCGACCTTCACCTACGGCCGCGGGATCGGCGGCAGGCAGATTCCCAATCAGCCGCTCCCCGATCACGGCAAGCAGGAGTACGACACCGGCTTTCGCGGCGGCAACTTCGCGACGCCGCATCCGCAGTACTACCGGAACACCTCGATCGCACCCGAGAAGGCGCCGGATCATCCGGGCTACGACGTCATCGCGGATGTGCTGCCGGCCGCCCACAAGCGCGGGATGAAAGTCATCTGCTGGTTCGAGGATGTGATCGCGGCGGACGTCCCAGGTTTCGACAAAGCCCGCGAGGTCGTCCTGGGCGGGCCGCCGTCCACCTTCGCGTGCTCGCGCAACCCCAACACCCGGCAGTTCTGGCTCGGCATGGTCGAGGACTACCTGCGGTCGTACGACGTCGACGGCCTGATGTGGGGCAGCGAGAGGCAGGGGCCACTCGGGAACGTGCTCGTCGCCAATCACGGCACCGCCGGCAACGGCGGACGCGCCGCGTGCTTCTGCCTGTATTGTCTCGACGCCGCGCGGAAGGACGGCATCAACGTCGATCGGGCGAAGGAAGGTTACAGCCGTCTGATGTCGTGGGCCGACGCGGTCCGCGGCGGCGCGAAGCCGGCGGATGGTGCGTTCGTGACGTTCTGGCGGCTCCTCGTGAAGTATCCGGAGATCCTCGCGTGGGAGCGGCTCTGGAACGAGGCGCTGAACGACACCTACCGCGACATGCACCGGCTCGCCCACCAGATCGCACCGGCGAAGGGCATCGGCTGGCACATCTGGCACAATAACTCGTTCTCGTGGCTCTATCGCGCCGAGCAGGACTACGGCGACTTCAGCAGGTATTCAGACTTTCTGAAGGTCGTCATCTACAACCTGTGTGGCGGCGAGCGGCTGGCGCAGTACGTGCGCAACGTCAACCGCTCGGTCCTGGCGGATCTCACCGCCGATCAGGCGCTCGCGTTCACCTACGACGTGCAGCAATTCCGCGACCGGTCGCTCGACACGCTGTCGTCTTCAGGTCTCGCTGCGGACTACGTGTTTCGTGAGACGCGCCGGGCCGTCGCCGGCGCCGGCCCGGACATGAAGATCTGGCCGGGCATCGACATCGACATCCCGACGGCCCAGACCAGCAAGAAGACGCGGCCCGACGACGTGTATCAGGCGGTGACGGCCGCATTTCGCGGCGGCGCGCACGGCGTGCTGCTGTCGCGCAAGTACTCGGAGATGCGGCTCGACAACATCCGCGCCGCCGGACGCGCCATTCGCGAAGCGAAAGTGGCGTGAGACCTCAGGCTTCCTCGGCCGGCTCCTGACCGCGTTCAGCCTTGGCCGCGCTGATGATCTTGCCGTGCAGGTGCGACGGCACCTCTTCGTAGTGCGAGAACTCCATGTGATACGAGCCGCGGCCTCCGGTCGCAGACGTGAGGTGCTGCTCGTAGGTCAGCATCTCCGACATCGGCACCTTCGCCCGGATGATCGTCGAGGCGCCTCGCGTGTCCATGCCGCCGATGCGGCCGCGGCGGCCGTTGAGATCGCCCATCAGATCGCCCGCGAAGTCGCTCGGCGCGTAAACCTCGACGTCCATGATCGGTTCGAGGAGGGTCGGCCTGGCCCGCGTCATGCCGTCCTTGAACGCCAGCGACGCGGCCATCTTGAAGGACAGCTCGTTCGAGTCCACGGGATGGAACGAGCCGTCGAAGACCGTCGCCCGGAAATCCACCATCGGGAAGCCCGCCAGGAAGCCGCGCACGCGCGCGTCCTGTAGACCCTTCTCCACCGCCGGAACGTACTGTCGCGGGATGGAGCCCCCGAAGATGTCATCCACGAACTCGAAGTCGCTGCCGCGCGGCAGCGGATCGAAGCGGACCTTGCAGTCGCCGAACTGGCCGTGGCCGCCCGTCTGCTTCTTGTGGCGCCCGTGCGCTTCGGTCGAAGCCGTGATCGTCTCGCGGTAGGGAATCCGCGGCAGCTTCAGGATCACCTCGACGCCGAAGCGCCGCTTCAGCTTCGCGACTGTCACCTCGATGTGCGCCTGACCCTGGCCGGCGAGCAGCAGCTCTTTTGTCTGCTGATCGCGGTTGTAGCTGATGCTGGGGTCTTCCTCCTGCAGTCGGTGCAGCGCGGTGCTGATCTTCTCCTCGTCGCCGCGGCTCTTCGGCTCGATCGCGTAGGAGATGACCGGCTCCGGGAACTTGATGGCCGGGACGCGGAACGCCGGCGACCTGTCGGCCAGGAGGTCGTTGGTCTGGGTGTCTTTCAGCTTCGCCACCGCCCCCAGGTCGCCCGCCTTGATCTCGGGCACCTGCGTCTGCGTCTTGCCTTGCAGTAGCACGAGATGGCCGAGCCGTTCGGACGTTTCCCGGGTCACGTTGTTGACGGTCGAGTCGGACTTCAAGGCCCCGCTGATCACGCGGAAGAGGGTGATGCGACCAGCGAACGGATCCGCGACCGTCTTCCACACGAACGCAGCAGCCGACGCCGAGTCCGAGGCGTCGACGTTCACTTCGTCGTCACTCTTCGCCGCCGCGGCCGTGAAGGGACGCTCCGCCGGCGACTGCACGTAGGCGATGATCGCGTCGAGGAGCGGCTGGATCCCGATGTTCGCCGTCGCCGACGTGCAGACCACGGGGAAGATGCGTGCAGTGGCCACGCCGCGCTTCAGTCCCGCCACGAGCTCGTCCTGGGACAGCGTGCCCTCCTCGAAGAACTTCTCCATCAGCGCATCGTCGGCTTCCGCGACCATCTCGATGAGCGCCTCGCGAGCCGATTGAACCGCGGCCGCCATGTCGCCGGGCACGGGTGCCTCTGATGGTTTGCCGTCGGCGAACGTCCAGGCCTTCTGCGCGACCAGATCCACGACGCCTTTGAACGATTTCTCCTCGCCGATCGGGAGCTGAATCGGTACGACCGTGCGGCCGAACAACGACCGCAGCGACTCGATCGATCGCTCGAGGCTCGCGCGCTCGCGGTCGACGCGGTTGAGCACGACGATGCGCGGGAGCTTGAGCTCCTCGGCGAAGGACCAGACCTTTTCCGTCGACACCTCGACGCCGGCGACGGCGTCGACGATGACGAGCGCTGCGTCGGCGACGCGCAGGCCGGCGCGGGCATCGCTCAGGAAATTCGCCATACCGGGTGTGTCGATGAAATTGATCTTGGTCTTGTTCCATTCGGCATAGGCGATGCCGGATGCGAGGGTGTGCTTGCGGGCGATGGCTTCTTCGTCGTAGTCGGTGATGGTCGTGCCATCGTCGACACGACCGAGGCGGTTCATAGCGCCGGCGTCGAACAGCAGCGAGGCGAGGAGCTGTGTTTTGCCGGCGCCCGAGTGACCGACAAGGGCGACGTTTCTGAGGGACTGCGCGTCATAGACCTTCATGGGCGGGTACCTTCCTTGGCCCCAGCGCGCCGGCTGCGCGCGCCGGGGGCCCCGATGTAAGCCGCCGGGCTGAGCCGGCGGCCGCCGGGTTGACGATGAGTGCGTCCACTGATGACGTGAGCATGGGAGGGTCCAGGAGGGCCCAAAGGGCAATCCTAGTGCAGGCGCTGGGGAACACTCAAGACGGAGTCCGAGCCCCGAGTCTCGAGCTCCCCTACTCGTACCGAAGCGCTTCGATGGGGTCCAGGCGCGAGGCCTTGATGGCGGGGAAGAGCCCGAAGAAGATGCCGACGCTCGCGGAGAAGCCGATCCCGATGGCGAACGACCACCAGGGCAGCGAGATCGGGAACTTCGTCAACCAGTGGACGAGCAGTCCGATGCCGCTGCCCAGGACGATGCCCAGGACGCCCCCCGCCGAGGTCAGGAACGCGGCTTCGATCAGGAACTGCCAGAGGATCTCGCGGCGCCGCGCACCGAGCGCCTTGCGGACGCCAATCTCGCGCGTCCGCTCGGTGACCGAGATCATCATGATCGCCATCACGCCGATTCCGCCGACCATCAGCGCAATCGAGGAGATGACGACCAGCGCCAGGAACGTCGCGCGGCTGACCTGATCCCACACCTTCAGCGCCGCGTCCTGCGTGGCGAGATCGAAGTCGTTGGGCTCATCCAGCTTCAGGTTGTGACGTACGCGCATCACCGCTTCGACTTCGCGCATCGCCGCGTCGCGTCCGGCATCGTCGCGCGGGACGACCGCGATCATCGCGGTACGAAACACGGCCGGGTTGAATGTGCCCGCCGTGATCTTTGCCGAGCCCTTCAACGGTTTCCCGTAGAACTTCTCGTGAGCGCTGTACGGAATCACCGCGAAGTCGTCGGCGCCCGAAGCCAGCCCGCCAAGATTGGGACGGGCGCCGAGCACGCCGATGACCGTGAACTCGTTCGAGCCGATGCGCACCTTCTTCCCGATCGGATCGACGTTCTTGAACAGTGACAGGTACGGCGTCTGACCGAGGACCACGACCTGACGGCGATGCTCGACTTCACCAGGAATGAAGAACCGGCCCATGTCGAGCTTGACGAAGTTGACGGCGGCGAAATTCTCGGTCGCGCCCAGGATTCCCAGTTGCTTCGTGCGTTCGTGGCCGTAATACATGCGCGAGCGAGCATTACCCATCATGCCGAGCCACACGTCGATGATGGCCACCGATGGGCACTCGCGGGCAATGGCGCGCGCGTCCTCCATGGTCAGGTTCGGCCGCCGCGCCACCTCGAGGAAGCTCTTGCCGCTCAGGATCGTCAGCCCGCTGAACTTCTGGACCATGATCGTGTTCGGACCCAGCGCGCGGATCGAATCGCGCAACGACTCGTCGAAGCCGCGGATGAGCGACGTCATGCCGACGATCGACATGATGCCGATGACGACGCCGAGAACCGTCAACGCCGAGCGCATCTTATTGGTGCGCAGCGTGTCGACCGACATCGTGACGATTTCGCCGAGGAGGCCGGAACGAAGATTAGCCATCTTTCCTCAGTGCTCGCGGGGCCCCACCCCCGCTCGCTCGCGCCCGGCGACTCCGCGCCTCGCGCGGGCCGCAGGCGCTCGACATCGTGACGATCTCGCCGAGCAGGCCGGATCGGATGGTGGCCAAAGGCTACTCTCTTCTCAACGCCTCGATGGGATCCAGCTTCGCTGCGCGCATCGCGGGATACAGGCCGAAGAACAGACCGACGAACGCGGTGATTCCAATCCCAATCGCGACCGACCACATCTGTACTGCCGCCGGAAGTGGGGTCACCTTGCTGATGATGATCGCAACCATGAATCCGAGCAGCGTGCCGGTGACGCCACCCAGCATCGAGAGTGTGACCGACTCGGTCAGCACCTGCCAGATGATGTCGCGGCGGCGCGCGCCGAGCGCCTTTCTGAGCCCGATCTCGCGCGTCCGCTCGCTGACCACCATCAGCATGATGTTCATGATGACGATGCCGCCGACGACCAGCGAGAGCGCGACCACGCCCACCAGAATCGCGAAGATGCCGTTGGTCGCGGTATGGTAGATCCCGAGCAGCGTGTCCGACGTGAACATCCCGAAGTTGTCCGGTTCCTTCGGCCGCAGCCGGCGCTCGATCCGCATGGCCACCGTGGCGTCGTCCATCGCCGCCTTGATTACCTCGGGGTTCTTCGGCCTGACCATCAGCTGAAGGTTCATTCGCAGCCCGAACATCTTCTGATGCTGACCGAGCGGGATGATCGCGAACTCGTCCTGCGACTGTCCGAACGCCGAGCCCTTCTTCTCGCTGACGCCGATCACGCGGAAATGCCGTCCTGCGATGGAGATGGTCTTGTCGAGCGGCTCCGCCTGCCCGAACAATCGATCGGCGACGCCCCAGCCAAGAACAGTTACCGGCCGGACGGAATCCACTTCCGTTGGATTGATCAGACGGCCCCGCTCGACATTGAAGGTCGAGAAGTTGACGTAGTCGCGGGAGACGCCCTGCACTTGAACGCTGTCGAGCGATTCGGTTCGATATGTCACCTTCGCACTGGCATTCGCCTGGCCCGCAACAGCACTGATGTTGTCGCTGAACTTCCGGACGGCCTGCGCCTCGACCATCGTGAGCCGCGGATTGTTCCGGATGCGCTCCTCGTCTTCCTGCGTCCGAATTACCGGCGCCCGCTGAATCGTGAAGTTGTCGGCGCCAACGCCAGAGAGCACGGCGTTGGTCACGTAGACGTTCATGCCCTGGATGAGCGTGACCACCGCGATGATCGACGTGACCGCGACGATGTTGCCGAGCACGGTCATGAACGAGCGCAGCTTGTTCGCCCAGATGGCGCTGAGCGCGATCCCGACCGCTTCGAAGAACTTGTTCATGCTGGCTTTCCGTCCGGGGGGCTTCGCCCCGCCGGACCCCCCATCGCCGTCGCTCGCGGGGACCCTTCGCCCCGCTCCGCTCCGGCGGGCGCCTGCGGCGCGCCTAGCTTGGACGGCCAGGCGCCCGCGTCGTCGGCTGTTCGATCTTGACCGCCGCGCCGTCGGCGAGCTCACGAACCGAGCTGAACGGCCCGACGATGACGCTGTCGCCCTCGGCCAGGCCGCTGGTGACCTCGAAGTACTTGTCGCCCGCGATGCCGGTCTTGACCGGCGTGAACACCGCTTTTCCGTCCTTCACGACGAACACGCCTTCGAGCTCTTTCCGCGACTCGCCGGGCTTGAGCTCCGAGGCCTGCACGCCCCCCGCGCGCCGGGGTCCCTTCTTTGCCGGTTCCGGGTCGCGGACGAGGTCCCCCTTCTCGTTGACGACCATCTCCCGGACTGTCGTGGCCTGAATCGGCACCGCGACGACGTCCTTGCGCGTCGCGGTCGTGATCTCGGCCGTGCACGTGAACCCAGGACGGACGTCGGCGATCTCGCTGTCCAGCGTCACGACGACTTTGAAGTTCGTCGCCTGCGTCGTCGACGTCTGACCCGTCGTCTGGATGGGGCTGTTGCCGATCTCGGTGACCTTCCCGGTGAATGTCTTGCCAGGCATCGCGTCGATTGTGACCTTGGCCGTCTGCCCGAACCGCACGCTCGGAATGTCGGTTTCGTCCACCTCGACTTCCGCCTCGATGACCGACATGTCGGCAATCGTGAGCAGCACGGTGCCGGCGTTGTTCATCGTGCCGATGACGACGGTTTCACCTTCCTCGATATTCCGGCGCGTGACGATCCCCTTGATGGGCGACTCGATGCGCACCTTGCTCAGGTTGTACTTCGCATTCTCGAGCGACGCCTGTTCCTGCTGCACGCGAAGCCGCTGTGTCTCGATCTGGCGCTCGGCGGCATTGGCCTCAGCCTGGCGCATCTTCAGCGTGCTCTCGGCGCTGTCGAGGGCTTCCTTCGTGGTCAGCCCCCCCTTCCAGAGCTGCTGCTGCCGATTGAACGCGTCCTGCGCCTGCTTGAACGACGCCTTGGCGCTCTCCGCCGTGACGCGAAGCTGTTCCATCTGGGAACGCGACGCCGCCAGCGATGCCTCCGACTGGTTGAACGCGCTCGCCAGGTTTTTCGGATCGATCTGCAGGAGGAACTGACCCTTGTTGACGCGATTGCCTTCCTCGACGGCCAGATTCGTCACCCGGCCCATCGTGTCGGCGCTGATGTTCACGGAGCGCTTCGGCTGGATCTTTCCCGACGCGGACACGATCGCCTCGAGGTTCCGCTTCTTGATGGCTTCGGTGTTGACGGTGACGCCTTCGGTGCGCTTGAACTTGAAGTTCGCGAAAGCAATGGCGCCGAGAATCGCGAGCACCCCCACGCCGATCAGGATCTTCTTGTTACGACTCAATGCGTTCCCCCCAAACGACTCATGATCACAGCCGCTCCGATCGCGATCACGGCGTACACGCCGAACAAGGTCATGGCGATCGGCTGCGTCCGCCGGCGATAGAGGACGCCAAGGCCGATGGCGAGCACGATGACCCACCAGACCACGAACAGATCGATCATGCCGAGCAGCTTGCCGAGAAAGGAGCCCTCCTCAATCATCGGCAACAAGACGGCGAGATTCGTGCTGCTGCCCACCGAGCCGCGGATCACGTTGATCGGCGCCGTAAAGAGCTGACCCAGCGTTGAGATTACGCCCGAATGAACCCAGACGCTGAAGAGCTGCTTGAACGTGCTTTCTCCGCCGAGCGCGGCGTTGAAGACGGCGAAGAGGATGCCCGTGAAAATCAAGGCGAAAATCGGCGACGCGACGATGATCCCGCCGGCCGCAAAGTAGGGCGCAAACCTGGCCTGTTTCTGCATGCGGGCGTACTGCTGGTCGTTGACCTGCATGCCGAAGTTCTGCATCTGGGTGACCTGATTCTCGACCTGCGCCTGCTGGCCGGCTTCGGTCGTTAGGGGCGCCGCGGCGCAGATGGCGATGATGAGGACGGTCAGCGCGAACATCCCGAACCACTGCGGATGCGCCACGACCGACTGATACGTCTCCTTGGGCGACGTGATCATGCCGAAGAAACGTGCCAAAAGGCCCTTCTTTGGTACGGAGCTCGCCACAATCGGTGCGGTTGTGTTGGCCATAAAAGAAAGGGTGTTGGAGTGTGCAACCCTCGGCGTCCGCCTCGGGGACGAGAAGATTGTATAGCAGTTCCATACGAAAGGTGGCCGTCCCAGGTTCCCGCCCGGCGGCTTGGAAGTACCTGAAAGCTGTAGGGGTTAGGGACCGACGGGGGTTCGGCTGCAACCGTCGTACGCTAAGCTGACTGGCCATGAGATGGATCGTGCGGCCGCTCGTCGCAGCGGCAGTGATTGGGTTGTGGCCCGCCCTTGGTTTCGCGCAGAGCTTCGAGACGCTCGGGACACGTGCCGCCGGGATGGGTGGGGCTTTCGTCGGCGTAGCCGATGATGCCTCGGCCGTCTACTGGAACCCGGCCGGGCTCGCGAAAGGGAGCTATTTCAGCCTGTTGCTCGACTGGAAGGCGGCCAAGTCGGCGCCCGACGATCTGGAGATTGGAGCAGGAAGCACGTCCGCCGGGGTCATCGCGCTGAGCATGCCGGCTTTCGGGCTGTCTTACTACCGCCTCCGCGAGACGATCGCGCGGCCGACGTTCCTCCCGTCGCCCGGGGTACCGCGTCCGGCGCTGATCGACAACAACGTGGCAACGCTCATCACCCACCACATCGGCGCGACGGTCGTGCAGTCGATCGGTGACTACCTGGCCGTCGGCGGGACCGCGAAGCTCGTTCGAGGGATCGCGTCCTCCGGGGTTGTGCTCGGGGCCGACCCGGACGACCTCCTCGACGAATCGAGCGATCTGATCGGACGCGCCAGCAACAAATTCGACGCAGACGTGGGCGTGATGGCGATCCTCGGAAAGATGCGAGCGGGCGTGACGGTCCGCAACCTGACGGAGCCCGAGTTCGAAACCGTGGATGAGGAGACCTCGAGCCTCCGTCTCCAGCGGCAGGGTCGCGCCGGAGTGGCGTTCGTCTCGCCGGCGGGGCTCACCGTGGCATTCGATGCCGACTTGAACAAGACGACCGGGCCACACGGCGACGTCAGGAACATCGCAATCGGTGGCGAAGCGCATCTCGTCCGCCGGGTGTTCGCGAGAGCAGGCTTCAACGTCAACTCCATCGGCGATCAGCGTGGCGGACGCGCGCCGGCTGTGAGCGTCGGCGGCAGCTACCTCGCGCTCGGAGCACTTCTGGTCGACGGTCAGTTCACCACAGGGTCCGAGGCGGCCGGACGAAGTTGGGGTGTAGCCGCCCGAATCGTGTACTGACCCCCGCTTTCTCTCGCTTTTGTAACGCAAGCCCTGCTCGATTACGTCGCCGTTGCTTGACAAAAAATGTCAGCGATGTACAATCTTGTTCTCCCCTCAATTCCATAGCTCCCGCCCAGTGCACGCTGATGGCGCAGCTGTCGCTGCGGATCCGATCAGTCGCAACCGCTTTCCGCAGGGTCTGACACGATGGCCGTCCGCATTGGCGAGCTGCTGCTCAAGGAAAAGCGCATTACGCCTGCTCAATTGCAGGAGGCGTTGAACTACCAGAAGACCGCGGGCGGAAAGCTGGGAGCAAACCTCGTCAAGCTCGGATTCGTGAAAGACGAGGAGATCACGTCGCTGCTCAGCAAGCAGTACGGCGTTCCTTCGATCAACCTCACGCAGTTCGAGATCGACGCGTCGGTCATCAAGCTGATTCCCTCCGAGACGGTCCAGAAATATCAGATCATCCCGCTCAGTCGTGCGGGTGCCACCCTGACGATCGCCATCACCGACCCGACCAACGTGTTCGCCATGGACGACATCAAGTTCATGACGGGCTACAACGTGGAACCGGTCGTGGCGTCGGAAACCGCCGTCGTTGAAGCCATTCAGCGGTACTACTCGGCGCCGACCGCCCCCAAGGCCGAGAAAAAGAACCCCGGCGCGCCCGAAGCCAATCTGAACAGCGCCGCGACCCTCGAGATGGTCAGCAAGGCCCTCGAGGACGTCGCCATCGCCGACGATGACGTCGAGCTGCTCGAGGAGATGGAGCAGATCGACGTGGCGTCGCTCGAGCGTCAGAGCGGTGAGGCGCCGGTCATCCGCCTCGTGAACCTGATGCTGATGTCGGCGATTCAGAAGGGCGCGAGCGACATCCACATCGAGCCCTACGAGAAGGAGTTCCGGGTCAGGTTCCGCATCGACGGCATCCTCTACAACGTGATGGCGCCGCCGATGAAGTTCCGTGACGCGATCACGTCGCGCATCAAGATTATGTCCAAGCTGGACATCGCCGAGAAGCGGTTGCCGCAGGATGGCCGCATCAAGATTCGCTTCGCCGCGGAGGGCGCGACCAAGGAAATCGACTTCCGCGTCTCGTGCCTCCCCACGCTCTTCGGCGAAAAGATCGTCCTTCGTCTCCTCGACAAGGACAAATTGATGCTCGACATGACCAAGCTGGGGTTCGAGACCGACTCGCTGAAGAAGCTCGAACTCGCGATCGCGAAGCCCTGGGGCATGGTCCTCGTCACGGGGCCGACCGGAAGCGGCAAGACGAACACGCTCTACTCTTCGATCGCCAAGATCAACACGCTCGAAACCAACATCATGACGGCCGAGGACCCGGTCGAATTCAACCTGGTCGGCGTCAATCAGGTGCAGGTCCGCGAGAACATCGGCCTCAACTTCGCCGCCGCGCTGCGGTCGTTCCTGCGGCAGGACCCCAACATCATCCTCGTCGGCGAAATCCGCGACTTCGAGACGGCCGAAATCGCGGTAAAGGCGGCGCTCACCGGACACCTCGTACTGTCGACGCTTCACACCAACGACGCGCCGAGCACGATCAACCGGTTGATGAACATGGGCGTCGAACCGTTCCTCGTCGCGAGCTCCGTGAACCTGATTTGTGCGCAGCGTCTGGTCCGGCGCGTCTGCGCGAACTGCAAAGCCGATCATCCGCACGCGCCGCAGGCGCTGGTCGAAGCGGGCTTCACGCAGGACGAAGCGCAACGCGTGATTCCCAAGAAAGGCAACGGTTGCGAGAAGTGCAACCAGACCGGCTACAAGGGCCGTGTCGGCTTGTACGAAGTCATGGAGATCACCGACGAGCTGCGGGAGCTGATTCTGGTCGGGGCTTCGGGGCTGGAGCTGAAGCGCAAGGCGGTGGAAGAGGGCATGCTCACGCTCCGGCGGAGCGGGCTCTGCAAAGTCATGGACGGCGTGACGACGATCGAAGAAGTCGTACGAGAGACGGTCAAGTAGGGAGCCTGCGACCGCGGGTTCGAGTACGGGGAGGCTGAGTCTCGAATGGCGACATTGCCCGAGTTGTTGAAAACGGTGGTCGACCTGAACGGATCCGACCTGCACATCACGACGCAGACACCACCGCAGATCCGCGTGCACGGCCGGCTGCAGATGCTGGATCTGCCGCCGCTCGGGCCGTCGGATACGAAGGCGCTCGCGTACAGCGTGTTGACCGACGCGCAGAAGAAGCGCTTCGAGGAGACGCTGGAGCTCGACTTCTCGTTCGGCATCCGCGGCATCGCGCGCTTCCGCTGCAATCTCTTCAACCAGCGCGGCGCGGTCGCGGCGGTCTACCGGCTGATTCCCGAGCAGATCAAGTCGTTCCACGATCTGGGGCTGCCGTCGATCATCGGCACGCTCGCCGAGCGTCCGCGCGGCCTGGTGCTCGTCACCGGGCCCACCGGCAGCGGCAAGTCGACGACGCTCGCGGCGATGATCGACAAGATCAACACCGAGCGGCGGGAGCACATCCTGACGATCGAAGACCCGATCGAGTACATCCACCCCCACAAAGGCTGCATCGTCAACCAGCGTGAGCTCCACAGCGACACGCAGAGCTTCTCGATCGCGCTCCGTGCGGCGCTTCGTGAAGACCCGGACATCGTGCTCATCGGCGAGCTGCGCGATCTCGAGACGATCGAGTCGGCGCTCCGGATCGCGGAAACGGGTCACTTGACGTTCGCGACGCTGCACACGAACTCCGCCGCGCAGACGATCAACCGCATCATCGACGTCTTTCCGGCGCATCAGCAGGGGCAGATCCGGACGCAGCTCTCGCTGGTGCTCGAGGGCATCGTCTGCCAGTCGCTGTTGCCGCGTGGCGACGGGCAGGGCCGGGTCGTGAGCCTGGAAATCATGGTCCCGACGCCCGGCATCCGGAACCTGATTCGCGACGACAAGGTCCACCAGATCTACTCGAACATGCAGACCGGGCAGGAGAAGCTCGGCATGCAGACGATGAACCAGGCGCTGGCCACGCTGTACTACAGCCGTCAGATCAGCCTCGAGACTGCCATGAACGCATCGTCGTTGAAGGACGAGCTCGAGCAGATGATCAGCCGCGGCGCCGGCGTCGTGGCCGGGGCGGGGTTGAACCCGCGCGGCGCGAACGTGCCGCAGCCCAGACGATGACCATCAATCCGCACTTCTGATCTCAGAACGGACGGACTATGCCGACATTCGCGTATTCAGGTCGCACCAGAGCAGGGCAGACGGTCACCGGCGAACGCGTTGCCGACACGATCGACGCTGCGGTTGCCGCTCTGCGCCGCGAGCAGATCATGGTCACCCGGATCGACCCGACGAAGGTCAAGGCCGAGGCGAAGCCCAAGGCGCCGAAGAGCAAGTCGGTGCCGGCGAAGAACCTGGCCATCTTCACGCGTCAGTTCTCGGTCATGATCGACGCCGGCCTTCCGCTCGTGCAGTGCCTGGACATCCTCGGCAAGCAGGAACCGAACAAGCACTTTTCGGCGGCCATCCTGAAGGTGCGGGAAGACGTCGAATCCGGCGCGGCGCTCGCGGAGGCCATGAAGAAGCATCCCAAGACCTTCGACGGCCTCTACTCGAACATGATCGCGGCCGGCGAGGCCGGCGGCATCCTCGACACCATCCTCAAGCGGCTGGCGGTCTACATCGAGAAGAACGTCAAGCTGAAGGGCGACGTGAAGTCCGCAATGATCTACCCGATCGCGGTCATCGTGATCGCCGCGGTCGTCGTCGCCGCGATTCTGTGGAAGGTCATCCCGACATTTGCCACGCTGTTTCAGGGGCTCGGCGCACAGCTGCCGCTGCCGACCCGGGTCGTGATTGCGGCGAGCAACTACGTCGTGGCGTGGGGCTGGCTGATCGTCATCATCCTGGTCGGCATGGGATGGGGCGTCAAGGCTTACTACGCGACACCAGGCGGACGCCGGACGATTGACGCGCTCCTCCTGAAGATGCCCATCCTGGGTGGGATTCTTCGGAAAGTTGCGGTCGCACGCTTCTGTCGCACGCTGTCGACGCTCCTCTCGTCAGGCGTGCCGATTCTCGACGGGCTCGACATCACCGCCCGCACGTCGGGGAACGCCATCATCGAAGAAGCGATTCTCAGGACGCGCACCGGTATCGAGCGCGGCGAGACCGTCTCAGGCCCGCTGCGCGATACCAACGTCTTCCCGTCGATGGTCGTGCAGATGATCAACGTGGGCGAGACGACGGGCGCGCTGGACGCGATGCTGTCGAAGATTGCCGACTTCTACGAGGAGGAAGTCGACTCCGCGGTGGCCGGTCTGTTGACGCTGCTCGAACCGGTCATGATCGCGTTCCTCGGCGCGGTCGTGGGTGGCATCGTCATCGCGATGTACATGCCGATCTTCGATCTGATCAGCAAGTTGACTGGATGATGGGGGACTCGCGCCTGCGCGCGCGGACTTCCCGCGCGCCGCACGCATAACGCGGATGGAGTCAGTCTTTCGCCGGAAACTGCTCTGGCTGATCGGGGGGCGCGCGACCGTCATCACGGTGCTCCTCGGTTCGGCGATCCTGATCCAGCTCAGGTCGCCGGGCTCGTTCCCGATCGACCCGTTTTTCTTCCTGATCGGGCTGGTCTACGGGCTGACGGTCGTCTACAGCCTGCTGCTCAATCAAGCGGTGCGGCACCTGTGGATTGCCGACGCGCAGCTGGCGTGCGACGCCGCGATCGTCTCGGCGCTCGTGTATTTGACCGGCGGCGTCACGAGCTACTTCTCGACGCTCTACACGCTGCCGATCATCGCCGCCAGCACCGTCCGGTCGTGGCGCGGCGGGCTGATCGTCGGCGTCCTGAGCTCGTTCCTGTACACGGGCCTGGTGCTGACGCAGTACTTCGGCGGTCCGGCTCCGCCGGTGATCCCGGGCCCGGACACGCTGCCGCCGTTGAAGGTCGCGCTCTTCAGCGTCGGCCTCAACGTGTTCGGCTTCGTTGCGGTGGCGGTGCTCAGCGGATACCTAGCGGAGGGTCTGCGGCGTGCCGATGTTCGCCTCCAGCAGGCGTCCGATCAGCTCGCGGACCTCCAGGCCTTCAGTCAGCACGTCATCGACAGCCTCGCCAGCGGGTTGATGACGACGAATGCATCGGGATTCGTGATGACGTTCAACCGCGCGGCAGAAACGATCACCGGCATCGGCGCAGCGGCGGCGGTGGGCCAGTCGGCCGCGGAGGTTCTCCAGCTGCCGTCTGACGTCGCCACGATGTTCGATCCGGCAAAGGGTGGAGAGATGCTGCCGCGCGTGGAGTTCAACTTCACGCGGGTCGACGGCCGCGAGATCGAGTTGGGGATCAGCACTGCGATCCTCCGGACGCCACGCGGCGAAGCCGGTTTCCTGTTCACGTTCCGCGACGTCACTGAAACGCGGCAGGCCGAGCGCGAAGCACGCGTCCAGCAGCGGCTGGCGGCCGTTGGAGAGATGGCGGCCGGGATCGCCCACGAGATACGAAACCCACTGGCGTCGATGTCGGGATCGATCCAGATCCTTCGTCACGAGCTACCGTTGACCGAGGAACAGTCGCAGCTGATGGACATCGTGTTGCGCGAGTCGGAGCGGCTGAACGAAACCATTCGGAGTTTTCTCGCCTACGCCCGGCCGCAGCGGCAGGCCGCGTCCCGCGTCGACGTCAGGCAGTTGATCAGCGAGACGGCGGCGCTCCTGCAGAACAGCCCGGAGCGGTCGGAGGCACACGAAATCGTCGTGGATGTTCCCGAGGATCCCGTCTGGTGTCTCGCGGATCAGGCGCAGATCAGGCAGATCGTGTGGAACCTCGCGACCAACGGTCTCCGTGCGATGGAGGACGGCGGGCACCTCACCCTGTCGGCTGGGCGCGAAGGAACGCCGGAAGGCGGGCTGCTCACGATGGCCGTTCGGGACGAGGGGGTAGGGATTGCCCCCGAGGATCTCGACGGGATCCTGCAGCCGTTCCGCGGCGGGTTCGCGCGCGGTACGGGCTTGGGGCTGTCCATCGTCCACCGGATCGTCAGCGACTACGGGGGCGAGCTTCGGGTGACGTCCGAACGTGGAAAGGGCACGACCGTGACCGTAAAGCTGCCGGTGGCCGGCCGTCCTGAAACGCAGGCCGTCGCCGCCTCGTGACAGCTGTAGTTTGAGCCCATGTCAACCGACGTTCACATCTCTGAGCCCGTGGCCGCCGGCGCCTCGCGCGTCCTGGTCGTCGACGACGAGCGATCGATGCGGGAGCTGCTGACCATCGTGCTGAAGCGCGACGGCCACGAGGTCCTCGTCGCCGAGGATGGGCGGGCCGCGCTCGAGATCCTTCGCCGGCAGCGGGTGGACATCCTGATCACCGACATCCGAATGCCCGAGATGAACGGGGTGGATGTGCTGCGCGAGGCCAAGCAGCTCGACCCCGCCATCATCAGCATCGTCATGACCGCCTTTGCGTCGACGGACACCGCGGTCGAAGCGTTGCGGCTCGGTGCGGCCGACTACGTGCACAAGTCGCCGAGCGCCGCCAACGAAGTGCGGATGCGGGTGCGCAAGGAGCTCGAACGGAAGCAGCTGCAGCAGGAGAACGCGCTGCTCAAACGCGCGCTGAAGACGACGCACCAGTTTTCCAACATCATCGGCACGAGCGGCGCGATGCTGGGTATCTTCCAGATGATCGAGACGATCGCGCCGACCGGCAGTACCGTCCTGATCACGGGTGAATCCGGCACCGGCAAGGAGCTCGTTGCCCGCGCGATTCACTTCAACTCGCTGCGAAAAGAGCGGCCGTTCGTGGCCGTCAACTGCGGCGCGCTGCCGGAGACGCTGCTCGAGTCGGAACTCTTCGGACACATGCGCGGGGCCTTCACCGGGGCGGACACGAACAAGAAGGGCCTGATCGAAGTCGCGGACAAGGGCACGATCTTTCTCGACGAGATCGGCGAGATGAGCCCGCTCGTGCAGGTGAAGCTACTGCGGGTGCTGCAGGAGCGCCGCTTCCGCCGGCTCGGTGGTACCGATGAAGTCGACGCCGATATCCGGATCATTGCCGCGACAAACCGGGACCTCTCGAAGATGGTGACCGAGGGCGGCTTCCGCGAGGATCTCTACTACCGGATCAACGTGATTCCGCTGCGCCTGCCTCCACTCAGGGAGCGTACCGGGGACATTCCGCTCCTGGCGGAGCATTTCGTGGTCCGGTTCGCAGCCCAGATGGGGAAGTCGATCACGGGCGTGTCAGGCGCGGCGATGAAGGCCCTGGAGAACTACGCCTGGCCCGGGAATATCCGCGAGCTCGAGAACGCGATTGAACGGGCCGTGGCCCTTGAACAGAGCCCCTCAATCCTCGTGGACAGCCTGCCTGAGCAGATTCGGGGGATTGCGCCACTGCCGGCCGGTCAGCCGGCGCCGGAGTCGTTCCCGCCGGCCGGATTCGACCTGGAGCAGCACGTGCAGCACATCGAGCGCGAATACATCGCCGAGGCCTTACGACGCGCCGGTGGCGTGAAGGTCAAGGCGGCGGAGCTGCTGGGGATGAGTTTCCGCTCCTTCCGCTACTACACCAAGAAGTACAACCTCAAATGATGTCGCGGCTGCTGACACAAACTGCCAGCTGCGGTTGACAGATTTTGTCAGGCGGCCGAAAATTGGCGTACGGAGCGGGTGCGACTGCGTCCTCTCCCATCCGACTAAACAGCACGCCGCAGACCACTTAGCACTTCCCTCCGTCTGAAGCTGATGGGTGGCATTCGCGTTGCTCAAAGCTGCTGTGTCGGCCGCTGGACGCAACCAGGCGAGCCCGACGCTCTTGCGTTCAAGCGGCCACACAGTTGTTTTCTGAGGAGAGACTCATGAAGCTTCGTAACCAGAAGGGTTTCACGCTGATCGAGCTGCTGATCGTCGTGGCGATCATCGGCATCATCGCCGCGATTGCAGTGCCCGGTCTGCTTCGCGCCCGTATGTCCGGTAACGAGTCCTCGGCGATCGGTTCGCTGCGCGCCATCAACAGCGCGGAAGCGGCCTACTCGTCGGCGACGGGCGGCGGTGGCTACGCCATCACGCTGGCGGTTCTGTCGAGCGCTTGCCCCGGTTCGTCCCAGGGCTTCATCTCGCCGGACCTCGCGACCGACCCCGCGGTGAAGAGCGGCTACTCGGTGGCGCTCGCGGACAGCACGATCGGCACGCCGGCTGACGTGACCGACGACTGCAACACCAACAAGAGCCGCACCGGCTACTACGCGACGGCGGTTCCGATCAACATCGGCACGACCGGCCAGCGCGGGTTCTCGAGCGCGGCCCACGGCACGCTCTACTTCACGGCGGACGGCACCGCGCCGCCCGAGACCGGCGGCTCGCCGCTCCAGTAAGCGAGTCCGTGCAATACCGAAGGGATGCCTGGAGACGGGCATCCCTTTTTTTATGCGCGTCGTCGTCGAAACAGACCGGGGGGCTTCGCCCCGCCGGACCCCCATCGCCGTCGCTCGCGGGGCCCCGTCGCCCCGCTCCGCTCCGGCGGGGCGCGCCCGTGGCGCGCCTGGCTAGACTTGGCCCAAGACGCCGAGCCCGGAGGCGTGAAAGTCGGCGGTGGATTGCCGAGGAGAGGGTTATGAGGATCACGAATCACGAGCTCTTGCGGCCCACGCCGAGCGCGAAGGCGCGAGGCGAGACGTTAGGCCGCCCGTCGAAGACGGGCGGACAGGCCAAAGGCCGCCGCGCGAAGCGCGTAAGCGAGCGGGGGCGGGGCCCCGCGAGCACTGAAAATGGCTTCACGCTGATCGAACTGCTCGTCGTCGTCGGCATCATCGGGGTGGTGGCGGCGATCACCGTGCCGGGCCTGCTGCGGGCGCGGATGTCGGCGGACGAGGCCTCGGCGATTGGTTCAATCCGCGCCATCAACAGCGCGGAGGCGGCGTACTCATCGGCCACGGGTGGTGGCGGGTATGCGATCTCGCTGGCCGTCCTGTCGTCGGCCTGTCCCGGATCGCCGCAGGGCTTCATTTCACCTGACCTCTCGGCCGACCCGTCCGAGAAGAGCGGCTACTGGGTCGGACTCGAGGATGGGACCGGCGCGAAAGACGTGGTTGACGATTGCAACGCGAACAAGAGCCGGACGGGCTACTACTCCTCAGCCGTGCCGCTTGGCGCTGGCTGGAGCGGTCAGCGCGGGTTCTCATCGTCGGCACACGGCAATATTTTCTTCACGCAGGACGGAAGCAAGCCGCCCGAGACCGGCGGCGTGTCGATCCAGTAGAGTCCGGCTTTACCGGACCGTGACCCGCGATGCTAAGCTGAAGACGTGCGGAACGCGCGCGGCTTCACGCTGCTCGAACTGCTGATCGTCATCGCGGTCCTGGGGATTCTGCTGTCGTTCGCGCTCGCCGGGTACCGGTATGCGCGCGTTCGCGGCGCGGAGGCCGCGGCCGTCGCCGCGCTCGAAGCGATCAACCAGGCCCAGTTCGCCTACATGCAGACCTGCGGGCACCAGATGTACGCGCCGACGCTGTCGAGTCTGGGCACGCCCGCTCCCGGTAGCGGCGCGCCGTATTTGAGCCCAGATCTCACGCAGAGTGACGAGCTGGTGAAGAGCGGATACCTGATCAAGATGGCGGGCACGGAGGCGCAGGACGCGCCCCAGACGTGCACGAGCGTCGTGCCGGTCTCCGGCTATCAGATCACCGCCGATCCGACGAGCCCGGGCATTACCGGCACCCGGTTCTTCGGCACGAACACCGATCGGGTCATCTTCGCTGACACCGGGACATTCACCGGCAATATGCCCGAGACCGGTGCGCCGCCGCACGGAAGCGAGTTGAAGTAGGCGCGAGTGCCTCTGCTCGATGAGCCTTGACCGAACACCGCACGCGCGGTACAACTGAACCACTCGAGTGAAATCTTCACCCTCGCCGACTTCCGGCCGTAGCACGACGAGTCCCTCGAAGGGGGCGGCACGTGCCATTTCGATGACCCCGGGAACGCGAACCAAGCTGATTGGGTTCTCCGCGTTGGGCCTCGCTTCGTCAGCGACGTCGACCTACGTGCACTACCAGCTGCTGACGGACCGCGGCTACACGAGCTTCTGCGATGTGAGCTCCACGGTGAGCTGCACGCAGGCGTATCTGAGCCATTACGGCAGTCTCTGGGGCGTGCCGGTCGCCGTGATCGGGCTCTTCTTCTTCGCGCTGGTGTTGTCTCTGTCGTTCTTCGGAGGGCGGCGCGATCCGTCAGCAGGGGAGAGCACACCAGGCTACGTTTTCGCACTGTCGACGCTTGCGCTCGCGATGGTGCTGTATCTCGCGTACGGATCCTATTTCGTTCTGCATACGTTCTGCATTCTCTGCGCCGTGACCTACGTGGCCGTCATCGGTCTGTTCATCGTCTCGGGCGGCGCGACTCCATTCCCCATGACTACACTGCCTCGCCGTGCTCTGCACGACGTCCGTTCGATGCTGGCCAGTCCGGCTGCGCTCGCCATCGCGCTCCTCTTCGTCGTTGGCGGCGCGCTCGTGGCAACTGCTTTCCCGCGTGAGGGCGGGCCTGGGACGATACCGGCCGCGTCGGCGACGGCATCCTATCAGCCGCTCACCGATCAGCAGCGCAGCGAGGTCGAGCGTTGGTTCGACATGCAGCCGAAGGTGGACATGCCGATCCTGAGCGACGGCGCGAAGGTGCTCGTCGTGAAGTTCAACGACTACCAATGCCCGCCCTGCCGGCAGTCGTATGAGGCGTACGGTCCTATTCTCGAGAAGTACAAGGCGCAGGGTGTGAAATTCGTCCTCAAGCACTTCCCGCTGGATCCGGAGTGCAACTCGGCGGCGCCCGGCGGTGCACATCGCGCCGCATGCGAGGCCGCGGCGGCCGTGGTCATGGCGCGCGCCAAGAACGACGGCTCTGCCGAGCGCCTGGAAGCCTGGCTCTTCACGAATCAGGGTCCGCCGCAGCTCACACCCGAGCAGGTGAAGGACGCCGCCCGCACGGTCGCCGGCATCACGGATTTCGACGCGCGATACGAGAAAGCGCTGGTCGAGGTCAAGAACGATGCGGGCATGGGGGCGCTCCTCGGCGCGAAGTCCACGCCGACCTTCTTCATCGACGGCCGCCTGATCGCCGGCATGGTTCCGGCGCCGGTCTTCGAAGCCCTCCTCGAACTGGAGTTGAAGCGCGCCAAGTGACGCGGACATGCCGCCAGCTATCCGCATCGACAACCTGACGAAGGACTACGCGATCGGGTTCTGGCGCAAGCGGCCGTACCGCGCGCTCGATCAGCTCTCGCTCCAGGTCGATCCCGGGGAGGTGTTCGGCTTTCTCGGTCCGAACGGCGCCGGAAAGACGACGACGCTGAAGCTGCTGATGCAGCTGATTTATCCAACCTCCGGGACCGCAGAGATCCTCGGCCGTCCCGTTGGTGATGTCGCCGCGCGCCAGCGCATCGGCTATCTTCCCGAGAACCCCTACTTCTACGACTACCTCACCGCCGAGGAACTGCTCACCTACTTCGCGCGGCTATTCGGCTACGGCCCCGAGGATCAGAAGCGCCGGGCAATGACCCTCCTCGACAAGGTCGGCATTGGCGCCGAGCGTCGGCTTCAGCTCCGCAAGTTCTCGAAGGGCATGATTCAGCGCGTCGGGATTGCGCAGGCGCTCCTGAACGATCCTGAGGTCGTGTTCCTCGACGAGCCCATGTCCGGCCTCGACCCGCTCGGTCGGCGGGAGGTTCGCTCGTTGATCCTCGAGCTGCGCGATCAGGGCCGCACGGTGTTCTTCAGCTCGCACATTCTCTCGGATGCGGAATCGCTCTGCAGCCGTGTCGGCGTCGTCGCGAAGGGACGGCTCGCTGCCTCCGGGCGGCTGACAGACATCCTCGGCGACCGCGTCAAAGGCTGGGAGCTCGTCGCCACCAACGTCAAGCCCGAGGTCGCGGCGCGCGTCACGGCGACGCGAATGACGGAGATCTCTCCGGGACGTTATGCGTTCGAGCTGCCGCTCGAGACGCCGCCCGAGCGCGTGGTCGCCGAAATCACCGCCACGGGCGCCTCGCTCGTGTCGCTCAGCCCGCTGCAGGACACGCTGGAGGACTTCTTCGTGCAACGTGTCGCCGAGACCGGCGCTGGTGCACGACAGCCGGACGCCGTGGAGGCCTCGAGTGGCCGCCGTTAGGTGGATTGCCGTCAGCGTGTTCAGGGAATCCGTGCGGGATCGGGTCCTCTACAACCTGGTTTTCTTCGCGATCCTGCTGATATCCGCGTCGTATCTCCTCGGCCAGCTGACGGCCGGGCAGGACATGAAGATCATCAAGGACCTCGGGCTGGGTGCCATCGCGCTATTTGGCCTGTTCATCGCGATCTTCATCGGCATCGGGCTCGTGTCCAAGGAGGTCGAGCGCCGCAGCATCTACTCGCTGCTCTCGAAACCGATTAGCCGCCCGCAATTCATCGCCGGGAAGTACGCGGGCCTGGTGCTGACGCTCGCGGTCAACATCGCCGTGATGACCGCCGCGCTGTATCTCGTGCTCGGATACATGACGTGGATGGAGTCGGCGGAGTTCAAGGCCGGCTGGGACGCGCCGGGTGTGGACCCGCGGCTGCTCGAGGCCGTGCTGCTCATCTTCGTCGAGCTCATGATCATCACGGCGATCGCGCTCTTCTTCTCCACGTTCTCGACACCACTCCTCTCCGCGGCGCTGACGTTCGGGCTGTACATCGCGGGGCACTTCAATGCGGACCTGCGCAACTTCGAACAAGTGGTCGCCTCGCGGCCCGCGGCGTGGCTCGCTCGCGGCCTGTATCACGTGCTGCCTGACCTCTCTGCGTTCGATGTCAAAACGCAGGTCGTCCACGGCCTGCCGGTGCCGGCGGGATACGTGCTCGCGACGTCGCTCTACGGTGCGGCCTACATCGCGGCGCTGTTGCTGGTTGCGACGTTCATCTTCTCGCGGCGGGATTTCAAGTGAGCGAGCGGCGCGGACATCCGATCGCGCTCGCCGGCGCCGCGCTGGCGATTGGCGTCGCCATCGCGCTTCAGATTGCGCGGGATCGCTGGTATCAGCCCGAACACCGTGCGACCGACGACGTGCTCTACGTGCGATCGGGTCCCGCGCTCGCGCGCCTGGCGCTCGAGTTCGATGCGATGGCCGCGGACGTCTACTGGATTCGAGCGATTCAGCACTACGGCGGGACGCGGCGTTCGACCGACCGGGTCCGCCGCTACGATCTGCTGTACCCGCTCCTCGACCTGACGACGTCGCTCGATCCCTATTTCACGATCGCCTACCGCTTCGGCGCGATCTTCCTGAGCGAACAGTACCCCGGAGGTCCCGGGCGCCCGGATCAGGCCATTGCGCTCCTCGAGAAGGGCATAGCGGCGCAGCCAGGGAAGTGGCAGTACTACCACGACATCGCCTTCGTGCAGTACTGGCACCTCCAGAATCCCGGCAAAGCCGCGGAATGGTTCGAACGGTCCGCCAGCCAGCCGGATGCGCCCAACTGGATCCGGCCGCTGGCCGCGGCGATGCTGACCGAGCACGATCGGGGATCGGCGCGGATCGTGTGGCAGCAGATCCTGCAGTCCGATCAGCAATGGCTCCGGCGCACGGCCCAACGCAGCCTGCTGCAGCTCGACGCGATGGATCAGATCGACGAGCTCACCGCGATCGTCGGCAGGATGCCGCCGCCAGCCGGTGAACGTCTCACCTGGGACAGCTTCGTTCGCCGCCGCGTGCTCCCCGGTGTGCCCGTGGATCCCGCTCGCAATCCCTACGTCCTCGACCCCGACACCGGTCAGGTGCGCCTCTCCGAGCGGTCACCGCTGTACCCGCTGCCCGACCTGCGGCGGCTCCCGCGATGACCGCCGAAACCGCTGCCATCGTGGCGCTGGCCCTCCTGGGGCTGGCCGTCGGGAGCTTCCTGAACGTTTGCATCTATCGCATCCCGCTCGGCCGTTCGGTGGTCTCGCCGGCCTCGCGCTGCCCGCAGTGCGACACGGCCCTTCAATGGATCGACAACATCCCCGTCGTCAGCTACCTGGTTCTGGGCGGACGCTGCCGCAAATGCCATGCGCCGATCTCGATGCGCTACCCCATCGTCGAGCTGATCACGATGGCGGTGTTTCTCGTGCACTACTACGTGTTCGGATTGGATCCGATTCTGGTGCCCAGGCTGCTTTTCGCCAGCGCGATGATCGTTCTCTTCGCGATCGACCTGGAGCACCATCTCCTGCCGAACGTCATCACGCTGCCGGGCATCGTGATCGGTTTTGCATTGAGCCTGCTGCTGCCGCCGGGACCGCTATCGTCGCTGATCGGAATCCTGATCGGTGGCGGAGTTCTGTGGCTGATCGGCGAGGCCTACTACCGGTTCGCCGGTCAGGAAGGCATGGGAGGCGGAGACGTAAAGATGCTCGGGATGATCGGCGCTTTCCTCGGCTGGAAGCTCGTGCTCATCACGCTCGTCTTCTCGTCGATCACCGGCGCCATCATCGGCCTCGGTCTCATCGCCACGCGCCGCGGCGACATGAAGTACGCGCTCCCGTACGGCACTTTCCTGGCCCTTGCCGGGCTGTTGGCCTCGCTCCAGGGTGACCGCATTGCGGCGTGGTATGCGGGGATGTATGGATATTGAGAGAGTCGGCAGTCGGCAGTCGGCAGTCGGCGGTCGCAGTCGGCAGACAGTCGACGGTGGAGGTCGGCAGTCGCACTCCTCAGTTGATTGCCGATGCCGCCGACTGGCGATTGAACCCGACGGTCGACTGTCCACCGACTGTCGATTGCAACCCGACGAATGCCGACTGACTGTCGACTCCCGACTGTCGACAGTCGACTGTCTGCCGACTGTGACTGACGACTGCCGACCGTCCGACTAGCGACTGAGATATGACCCACTCCGGCTACCTCTTCCTCGGCCTCACCGCCATCGTCGCGGCCCTCGTTGGGGTGCTGGCTTTTGCCGTTGCGAAGTTCGTGACGGCGGCGCGCCAGGCCACGCGCGACGGTCGCAAGGAGGGCGCGGAGACCGCCTTCATGGCGTCGGCGATGGAGGAGGCGCTCGCCAAGCTTCGCACGCAGGAGCGCGCCATGAAAGCGCGCGCCGAGGCATCCGAGCGGCTGAGCGGAGAAATCATCGCGAGCATGACGTCGGGTCTGCTGGTCGTCGACGAGCATGGCGACGTGCGCACGCTGAACCCGGCGGCGATGCGCCTGCTTGGCTTGTCCGACGCCGATCGAGACGGGGCATTCCGAACCGTCCTGCACGGGGCCGAATCACTGGGCGACGTCCTCGACGAGTGCCGGAGGACGGGTCGCGCGATCGTCAGGCGATCGGTGTCGCTCAAGCCACGTGAAGGGCGGGCGTCGTATCTTGGTGTCACGGCCTCGCCGATTCGCGACGAGACGGGCGCGGCGCACGGCGTCATTTGTCTCTTCACCGATCTCAGCGACGTGGTGGAGCTCGAAGAGCAGCTGCGGCTCAAGGACAGCCTCGCGCGCCTGGGGGAGCTGACCGCCGGCATCGCGCACGAATTCCGCAACGGTCTGGCCACGATTCACGGCTACGCGCGACTCGTCGAGCCTGAAAAGCTCCCCGATGAATACCGGCCGTACCTCCAGGCGATTCGCGACGAAACCGAGGCGCTCGGTCAGGTCGTCACGAACTTTCTCAATTTCGCGAAGCCGGCGGAGCTCACGCTGACACCCGTGGAGATGCGAGCCATTGCCGACCGCGCCGCCGACGAGATCCGCGGCGACGTCCGCGCGCGCGGCGGCGACGTCACGGTAACCGGCGAATACGGTGAGGTCGAGGGAGACGAGATCCTCCTGCGTCAGGCGTTCAGCAATCTGTGCCGCAATGCGCTCGAGGCGTGCATCGACGCCAAGCTCCCGCCGCGAATCAGCATCGAAGGTGCCCGCGATCGGGCCCAGGGGATGCTGCGCATCGCCGTGACCGACAACGGACCCGGCGTCGATCCGGCCGTTGCGCCGAGGATGTTCCGGCCGTTCTTCACGACCAAAGCGCGTGGCACCGGCCTCGGCCTCGCGCTGGTGCAGAAGATCGTCGTCACGCACAACGGACGTGTCTCGGGGGGAAATGTTGACGGCGGCGGTGCTCGCCTCGTCGTCATTTTGCCGGTGCGCCCAACGGTCGCGCAGAAGTGTTAGACCGGTTGCAAATCGGAACATGCGCTCACGAACAGAGTTGTAATCGCCCTCGCGAATTGTCCGCCTAACTCGTACTCGCCGAATCAGTTGACCCGCTTGGCAGCACCATTGCTCGACCGAGGGTCGAGATGGTGGATCGCTCGACATCGGAACACGGTTTCTCGCTGACGGAACTGATGATGGTCGTCGCTCTGGCCGGCACGTTGATGGCCATTTCGGTGCCTCTCATCGCCAACGTCACCGACGGCGCGAAGCTGAACACCGCGGCTCGGGAAGTCGAGCGCGAGCTGCAGACGGCGCGGCTCAAGGCCGTGACCGTCAACCGCAATCTGCGCGTTCGTACCAATTGCCCGGCCACCGGCTTCTTCCGCACGGTCGAAGTCCTCGGCGACGCGGGGACAGACAACGACAGCAATCGGTGCCTTGAGAGCGCCTATCCCTTTCCCGCTCCTGACGCCGATCTGATGACGCGGCCGAACTTCGACGGCCCGGTCCACCCGCTGCTCAATGACGTGACCGTGACCAGTGCGAATCTCGAGTTCCGGCCTGATGGCACGGCCTACACGGTCGTCTCCGGCAACCCCCAGGCGATTGAATCGACCGTGACGATCACGGTGACACGCAACGGCAAATCAAAGACGGTGACGGTCAATGCGGCAGGCAAAGTACAGCTCCAGTGAGCGCGGCTTCAGCATCGTCGAAGTCGCCGTGGCGATGGGGCTGCTGACCGTCGTGTCGCTCGGTGTCGCGCAGCTCTTCGCGGCGTCGACGCGCATCAATGTCATGGCGCGCGGGCAGTCGTTCACGACCATTCTGGCGGCGCAGAAGCTCGAGCAGATCCGCTCGCTGACGTGGGGGTTCGACAAGGACGGGCTAGGGCTGCCGGTCACCGATGTCAGCACCAACCTGACTGTCTATCCGCTTGCGCAGAACGGCACGGGGCTGAACGCGTCGCCCGACGACTCTCTCGAGCGGAACACGGCCGGATTCGTGGACTACGTGGACGCGCAGGGCAACTGGGTGGGCACGGGCCTGACGCCGCCAGCCACCGCGGTCTACATCCGCCGGTGGTTGATTCAGCCGCTGCCTTCAAATCCGAACAACACGCTGGTCGTCGAGGTGCTGGTGACGCCGATCTCGAACGAGAACGCGCGCGTTGCGTCTCAGTGGACGCGGACGCGGATGGCCGGCGACGCGCTGCTCATCACGGTGAAAACGAGGAAGGCGTCATGAGCGCCGCGACGCGTCTCGAGTCGGAAGCGGGCTACTCGCTCATCGAGCTGCTTGTCTCGGCGGCGATCATGCTGACCGTGACCGGCGCGATCTTCAGCCTGATGAATCCGTCGCAGGGCACGGCGCAGGTCCAACCCGAGGTCGCGGATCTGCAGCAGCGCATGCGGGTAGGCTCCGAGACGCTGTTCAGGGAACTCGTGATGGTCGGAGCGGGCACGTATCAGGGGTCGGTGACCGGCTCACTGAACTTCTTCTTCGCGCCCATCCTTCCCCGGCGTTGGGGACGCCTGTCGCCCGACGACGCCACGGTCTTCAGGCCGGACGCGATCACGATCATGTACATCCCCAACACCTACTCGCAGACGACGATCAGTCAGCCCATGCCGAACGTGTCGGCGGAGCTGAAGGTCACCGAGCAGGCGAACTGCCCGAGCGGTCAGGAGCTGTGCGGGTTCACAGAGGGGATGGAGGTCATCATCTTCGACACCAGCGGACACTTCGATGTGTTCGAGGTGACGCAGGTGCAGGACGACGCGGCGCACCTCCAGCACCGCGGTCAGGATCTCAGCTATCCGTACGATACCGGTGCGACGGTGACACAGGCTCACGCGGCGACCTACTACCTCGATCGCAACACCAATCAACTGAAGATGTACGACGGCGGCAGCCACGACGTCGCACTCGTCGACAACGTCGTCGATCTCCAATTCAGCTACTTCGGCGATCCGGACCCGCCGATCTCGCCGAAACCGCCGGCGGGGACCGCCAACTGCCTCTACGACGCCACCGGCAACCTGCTCAATACGACTGTGCTGGCGTCGACGGACGGATCGCTCGCGGCCCTGCCGCCGGCAATCCTCACCGATGGTCCGTTCTGCGGCTACGGGGTGAATCAGTTCGACTCGGATCTCCTCCGGGTGAGGAAGATCCGCGCGACGATTCGCATGCAGGTCGGTCAGGTGGCGCTACGCGGCACTGATACGACGCTCTGGACGAATCCGGGCAAATCCAGAGGCAGCGATCATGCCGTTCCAGATTATGCGGTGTCCTTCGAGGTGACGCCGCGCAACCTCAACCTCGCGCGGTGACGATCATGCCCCGCCTGCAGCAACGGCTGAAGAACGAGCAGGGCACGGCGCTCATCATCGCGCTCATGGCGATGTTGCTGCTGACCGCGCTTGCGGCCACGGTCGTCATGGTCAGCAATACCGAGGTCAAGATCTCCGGCAACTACGCGGCGAGCCAGGAAGCGCTCTACGCCGCGGACGCCGCAGTCGAGCGCGTCGTGCAGGATCTGCTGCTCATCCCGCGCTGGAACGACATTCTCAACGGCAGCGTGAAGTCCTCGTGGGTGGATGGCTCCGCGACGTCGCCGAAGGTTCTGCCGGGCGCCGGAACGATGACGCTCTGCTGCGGAACGAACACGGCAACGGGTCAGCTCCAGCTCACCACTGACACGCAGAACATGTGGGGAGCGAACAACCCGCAGTGGAAGCTCTTTGCCTATGGGCCGCTCAACGACATGCTGCCCAACTGGATCATCGACAGCCCGATGTACATCGCGCTCTGGATCGCGGACGACCCGGCCGAGACCGACAACGATCCGGCCTCGGACTCGAACGGCACGATCACCCTCCACGCAGAGGCGGTCGGGCCCGGCGGCGCCCACAAGATCATCGAGGTGACCGTCGCGCGCACGTCGGGCACGGAAATCGAGCGTGGCCAGATCGCCCAGCGCGGCCAGGAAGAGTTGAACCAGCGCGCCCGTAAAGCCGCGGTGCAGACGCCAGGGAAATCTCTGAGCGGCATGGGCATGAACACGAGCACGGGCAACCTGACGGTGCATTGATGACGAAGAGGATGGTTCACGAGCGGCGGCGATCCAGGCGGGGATCAGTCCGGGCGGGGCGAAGCGGTCTGCTGTCTCTGCGCCGCCGTGGCGCGACCGCGGTCATGGCGCTCGCCCTGACACTATGGGGTTCGGCGACCGCATTCGCGCAGCTCGACCCGCTCCTCTTCATCAAGCGCGTCCCCCCCACGGTCATCATCGTCGTGGATACGTCGATGCGGATGCTGGAGGACGGGACCGGCCGCTGGTACGATCCGAACTTTTACTCCACGACCGCGGATCCTGCGGTCATGCCGGCGTTTCCGACCATCAACCCGATCACAACTCGAACCTACCGCCGGGTGTTCCGGACGCTCCAGTACTCGTCGACAAGTAAGTACGCGGCGCAGATCATCACGCCGTCGGCAGCATTGTGGGATCCGGCGGATCCCTTGACATCGAACGCGCCTGCCGATGTCGCGTTCCTGGATCCGACGCGGTATGCGATCGCCAAACAGGGGATCGGAGCGGCCGTCTCGGAAAACTCCGGCAGCACATTCCGCTGGGGCCTGATCCGCCTGCGTCAAGTATCGCCGGCCTGGCGTTTCTCGCCCAACTGCGACGAGCCCGTCCAGGTGTTCGATGCGACGCAATCACTCCTACGCGACACGAATCCCTGCAACGCGAGCGGTGGTTCCGGGCACTACGGGATGTACGCGCCAACCGTGTCGGCTGCCAGCTACGCACAGACCGCGGCACCCGCCGGCACCGTCATGGTGACGCCGGCCGCGAACACGGCGAGCTCGATCGTCACGCTGATGAACAAGAAGCCGTATGAGGCGACGGGCATCATCCCCGCCGGCATCGGCGGTGTTGGCTACGAAGATCGACCGATCACCTATGCGCTCGAGGATGCGCGGTCGGCGGCGGTTTCGGCGATGGCAGCAGATACGGCCGCCAATCGCGCGTGCCGGAACACCGTGGTCGTCCTCGTGACCGGCGGTAAAGACGACGGCAATCCGGCCTATACCACGACCCACAACCCTGCGACGACGGCGAGTACGTTCCTGAGTGTGACCGGCGGCGGCGTGACCAAGCGTGTGCCGATCATCGTCGTGGCCATCAAGCCTGCGGCCACCGACGAGGCGCAGCTGCAATTGGTCGCGACCAACAGCGGAGGCGCGTACTACAAAGTGACGTCCGCAGCCGAAGTGACGGCCGCCATCAACACGGCGGTTCAGCGAGGGTTTGCGCGCCCGACCGACTTCGATCTGAGCAGGACCAGCGAGTTCCTGCCGGTCAGCCCGATTGTCGGCACGGTGAACCTCGAGGGTGCGAACGACGCCAGCGGCAGCGCGTTGCCCAATACCGACATCAACGCGAGTCCCGGCGGGCAGCACCTGCCACAGCGCAGCAACGTCATGCTGACCGCAGGCTTCTCGCTTCCAGGGTTCGACGGGCGCCTGCGGGCGTTTCGAACCTACAGGCCGGTCGCCGACTCGACGAAGCCGAGTGGATGGAAATTCGTGAACGACGGAACTCGGCTGTGGCCCGATCTCGACGGGCGGCCGTCGCTCGCAGGCATGGCCAGGACACCGGCCGATCCGAACAACCGGAACATATACACCTACATTCCCAACGGGAGCGGCGGGGGATCGGTCGTCTCGTTCACGACGGCCAACGCGGCGACGCTGGCGCCGCACCTGAACGTCAGCAATGCGACGACGTTGATCACGACGATCCGCGCCCAGGGCCTCGGCGCGATCATCGGATCGACGCCCGGGCTCATGGACGCGCCTTCGTTGGATCCACCGCCGGATGACGACTACGGACGGCCGGACGCGCCAGGCACGTTTGCGGGCGACCACAAGGATCGCCGCGCCCTCATCTTCGTGGGCGCCAACGACGGCATGATCCACGCGATCGACGCGCGAACGGGATACGAAGTGTGGGCGTTCATCCCGTACAACTTGCTGCCGAAACTGCGGACGCTGCTCGACGGTCAGCCAGTCGAGCAGTTCGATTACTTCGTCGACAGCTCGCCGAAGCTCGCCGAGGTCAAGATCGGCGGCGCCTGGCGCAGCTTCGTGATCCTGGGTGAAGGCCCAGGCGGCATCTTTTATCAGGCGTTCGACGTCACCGAGGCCGGCATGGGGGTCGCGCCTGATGCCGATGGCCTGTCGGCGGTCAGCGCCATGCTGGCGAAGTTCGATTCGCCGGACGAATCGATTGTCTTCAAGTGGGCGTACCCCAACTATTCGAGCTTCGACCCGACGTACACCGCGACGTTCAACGTGACGGATGGCACGCCGGGGGGCAAGTTCAAGTTGTACGGGGACCTGAAAGCGACCGCGACGTACGCTGAGAAGACGGTCGGGTTGACGTGGTCGGACCCGGCGGTCGGCACGCTCAACAGTTCGCGCACGACGACGGCGGTCATCGTCGGTTCCGGGTATTTCCCCGACGTCGAGAACTCCATACCGAATCGCGGCGCGAGTGCGCCGAAAGCCGGCAACGCGCTCTACCTGCTGAACGTCGATACCGGAGTGCCGATCGGGAACGCCTCCGGCAGCACGTGTCCCCTCGTGAGTGGCGGCAGCGGCAGCGGGACTGGATGCGTGAACGTCGGTGACCTGATTGCGAACGGACGAAAGAACGCAATCCAGGCGGACCCGACCGCGGCGGGCGACAACGGCAGCATCGTTGTGAATCGCGCCTACGTGGGTGACATCGACGGGAAGTACTGGCGCTTCGCGTTCACGCCCGCAGGGGTCATCACGGCCCTGCAGATGATCGACACGGCGCAGCCGATCTATGCCTCGTCGGCACTCCTGTTCGTAGGCAGCGTGGACGTCTACACGTTCTTTGCGACCGGCAGCGATATTCTCCCGGTGACAGCGCCCGGTGGGACCGGCACGTTCAAGCTCTACGCCTTGAAGGACAATTACCCGGCTGCGGCGACGACGAAGTTCACACGCGATCTGGCAACTGTCACCAACTCCGGTGGTATCGCCAGCGGTGAGCGGCCGTCGACGGCCCCATCAGTTGCAGGTGACATCGTGTTCTACACGGCGACGACCGAGAACGCGTCGACGCCCTGTGCAGATTTCACCTCGAATCTCTACGCCGTGACGTATGCCGGAGGTGCGGCGTACGACTCCGACAACAACGGCAAGATGGACAAGAACGAGAGTCCCGTTGCCGCGACGCTCGCCGGCCGCGCGACCGCGCCGTTCATCGTCGATCAGCACTTGTACTTCGGCACGACCGGCGCGTCGGGTACGAACCTGGAGGCCTTCGGCGATCCGCAGGACTTCAACAACGGCATCGGACAGGTTGGCGTGCGGATTCTGTCGTGGCGGGAAATCCGATAGTGGAGCGCTGGATTCAGTGCACGGCGTGCGGCGCCAAGGTCCGGGCGGACCGTCCTGCCTGCCCGCGTTGCCGAACCAAGTTCGTCCAGGCCCCGGAGCGCGATCCGGTGGCCGAAGCGAAGCGAAGCCGTACGCTCGCGATGTGGTCGGCGGCTGCCCTGGGACTCGCGGTGGTCGTCGTCGCCGCGGTGTGGATCACGAAGGATCCAGAACCGTCGACGACGAGCGTGGCGCGACCGGTCGACCCGTTTGCTGCCCGGCGCCCGCAGCCGCAGAATGCTCCCGCGCCGGCTGAGGCTGAGCCCGGCCCCGAGCGTCCGTTCCTCGACGCATCAGGCGCTGGCGCTGTCGCCTACGCCGACGGCAATTTCGCGTCCGCGCTGGAGCAGTTTCAGGCCGCCGTCGCCAGGAACCCCGATGATGCCGAGTCGCTGAGCAATCTCGGTCAACTCCTGGTCAAGCTTGGGCGGACCGCCGAGGCGATTCCGTATTTCGAGCGCGCGATCAAGATCATCCCGCAGCGATGGGCCTACCGATTCAACCTCGCGCGGGCGCAGGGCCTCCTCGGCAAGTGGGACGAAGCCGTCGCCACGTATCGTGAGGCACAGCAGCTCTTCCCCAACGACTACGCCACGACCTTCAACCTCGCTATGGCTCTGCACAAGAAGGGCGATGATGCGGGGGCGGTTGACGAGTACAAGAAGGCCATTGCTCTGGATCCGAACGACGCGTCGTTCCGCATGGCGCTCGCCATCAGCCTGGAGAAGCTGCAGCGGCGCACCGAAGCCGCCGCAGCCTACAACGACTACCTTCAGCTCGCACCGTCGGCCCCCGATGCGGAGCGCGTGCGCGCGCGCATCGCACAGCTGAGCGGGCAGCTCGAAGGCCAGGCGGCGGGTCGCGGCGGTTCGTTTGTCTAGCCCACGCGTTACTAGATTTCGCCGCGCCCTCCGCGGCTCCGTGTAGCGCTCCGCTCCCTCCGCATCCTCCCTAGGCCGATCACGATGAAACGGCGGCGGCCGCCGCCGGCTGCGCTCGCGTCGGCGGCTTCACCGCCTTCGGCTGTTGCGCGAACAGCACGACCGTGCTCCGTGGGTTGACGACGTAATGATCGGCGGGATCCAGCTCGACCTCCTTTCCGGCGTCGAGAAAGTCCTCGCCTCCCGGCAGGCTCGTGTCGATCGAGCGATGCCAGCCGCGATCGGCACCAAGCTGCGGGAGCTTGACCCACTGCGGCTCGTAGTGCCCATTGAAGATGAGAAACAGGCGATCAACGCCCAGGGCGCTTCCATCTTCGCTGGCGTCGAGCTGCATGCAGACGGTGCGTGCCGACGGATCCTGCCAACGCGGGAACCCGAGGTCCGGCGAATACCACGTCAAATCGGCGACGCCGTCATCGTCGAGATCCTTGCCGAGGAAGAACTTCCGTCGGTCCAGGACAGGAAACCGTTTCGTCAGGCCGATCGCTTTGCGGAAGAATTCCGTCAGGTCCTGATTCTTCGCCGCGGCGCTCCAGTCGAACCAGCTGATCTCGTTGTCCTGACAGTAGGCGTTGTTGTTGCCCTGCTGCGTCCGCGCGAACTCGTCGCCGCCGAGGATCATCGGCGTCCCCGACGAGAACAGCAGGTAGCAGGCGAAGTTCTTCATCATCTGTTTGCGCAGCGCGGCAATCGCGCGATCGCTCGTCTCACCCTCGGCGCCGCAGTTCCACGAGTGGTTGTCGTCCGACCCGTCACGGTTGTTCTCGCCGTTCTTGTCGTTGTGCTTGCCGTTGTACGAGACGAGGTCGTTCAACGTGAAGCCGTCGTGGCAGGTGATGAAGTTGATGCTGTTGAATGCCGATCGGCCGTCCTCGCCGTAGAGATCCGCCGACCCGGTCAGCCGCCAGCCGACATCCGCCAGCGTGCCGGCGTCACCCTTGCCGAACGAACGCATCGTGTCGCGGAACTTGCCGTTCCACTCGGACCAATCCACCGGGAAGTTGCCGACCTGATAGGTGCCGACGTCCCAGGGCTCCGCCACCATGATCACGCGGTTGAGGATCGGATCCTGCGAGACGGCGTCGAAGAACGGCGCCGATGCAGCGAAGGATCCTTGCTGGCCGGCACGTCCGAGCACCGAGGCGAGGTCGAAGCGGAATCCGTCGATGTGTATGACGTCGGCCCAGTAGCGGAGCGAGTCCATGACCAGGCGGATGACTGCAGCACTGTCGAAATTGAGGCTGTTTCCGCAGCCGGTGTAGTTCATGTAGTAACGCCGCGGCGCGTCGGCAGGGCCGGTGAGGCTGTAGTAGGCGGCGTTGTCGAAGCCGCGGAAGGAGAGGCTCGGTCCCATCTCGTTTCCCTCTCCGGTGTGGTTGTAAACGACGTCGAGGATGACCTTGATGCCGGCCTTGTGCAGCTCGCGCACCAGCGTCTTGAACTCGGCGACCTGGCCGCCGGGCGTCCGGCCCGTGCTGTACGACGACTCCGGCGCGAAGAACCCGATGGAGTTGTAGCCCCAGTAGTTCGTCAGACCTTTCTGGAGGAGGAAGTCGTCGACGTAATACTCGTGAATCGGAAGCAGCTCCACGGCGTTGACGCCGAGCTTCGCGAGGTACGGGATCTTTTCGATGAACCCGAGATACGTGCCGGGGTGGCTGACGCCCGATGAGCGATGCGCGGTGAATCCCTTGACGTGGACCTCGTAGATCACGAGCTCCTCGAGCCCGAGATCGGACGACGTCGCCCCCTGCCAGTCGAACGCATCGTCGATGACGATGGCCTTCGGCACGATCGCGGTGTTGTCGCGTCGGTCTGGCGATCCTTCGCCTGCGGCAGGCTGCGGATCGTAAGCGAGCAGCAGGTTGTCGGTGTTGCGGAATTTCCCGGTCACGGCCTTCGCGTACGGATCGAGAAGGAGCTTCGCGTCGTTGAATCGCAGGCCCCACTCGGGGCGATATTCGCCGCGGACCTTGTAGCCGTACAGCTGCCCAGCCTTGATCCCCTGTACGTGGGCGTGCCACACGAACTTGTCGCGCTCCTGAAATCGGATGATATCGGTAGGATCGCCGTCAGCTTTGTCGAACAGCAGCAGGAACACGTCGGTGGCCTGCTGCGAGTAGACGGCGAAGTTGACGCCGTCCTGCGTCAAGGTCGCGCCGAGCGGATAATGAGTGCCCTTGGTGACGGTCTTCGTGGTGCGATGCTCGAGCTGGTACGGCATGTCGTGCCTCCCTCCGACTTCAATCGATCTCCGGGGCCGCGGATACTGACACTGTACTCAAAGCGGACCGCAGGAACAGCAAACAGGAGGGCGTAGATGCGGCGATAATCGGTCCTTTTTCCACGACCGGTCGTGGCGTCCCCGCGAATGGGACCCGGCGCCGAGCCGGTAGGCGCCGGCCCAATCGCACAGCTGGACGGCGTCATTGGATCGGCTCCGCTCGATTCACACATCGTCATGATCGACTACCGGCGCAACATGCTGTTCCTACGCGCGAGCATGAAGCGCCGCTGACCCGGGTGCGGTGGATCTATTCAAGCCCTCGCGTCTGGATCTTTCTGTTCTTCCCCCGCCGATGTAGCGTGTCCGGTTAGAGCATGGAAACATCCCACTTCGCGGTCAGTGCTCAAAACCTGAATCAGGCGGCCGGTCCAGCGCGGAACGTGGCAACGGGCCGGGTACTGTCCGTCGATCTCCTGCGTGGGCTGGTCATGATCATCATGGCGATCGACCACACGCGGGACTTCGTGCACTCCGCCGCGATGGCGTTTCCACCAGAAGATCTGGCGCGCACCACCGTGCCCATCTTTCTCACGCGCTGGATCACGCACTTCTGCGCGCCGACGTTCATGTTCTGCGCGGGTCTGGGCGCCTGGTTCCGGCTCGAGCGCGGCAGCAGCGTCGGGGAGCTCTCGAGATTTCTCTGGACCCGCGGCCTGTGGCTCGTCGTGCTCGAATTCACGCTGGTCCACCTCGGGTTCTTCTTCAGCCTCGAGTACCGCCTGATCATCTTCCTCGTCTTCTGGGCGTTGGGGATGAGCATGATCGCACTGGCCGTTCTGATCCGCCTGCCGTATCGCGCGGTTCTCGCGGTCAGCATCGGGACGATCGTGTTGCACAACCTCCTCGACGGTATTGCTCCCGCGCGATTCGGTGCCTTCGGTTGGCTGTGGCAGATCCTCCATCAGCCGGGTCTCGTTGCACCGGGTCCACCGACCGTGCTGGTCGCCTATCCACTCGTGCCGTGGATCGGCGTGATGGCCGCCGGCTTTTGCTTCGGGAAGCTCTATCGCCTGCCGCCAGAGCGGCGGCGGGTGGTACTGATCGGTCTTGGCCTGGCCTTGACGGCGGCGTTTGTGATCATTCGAGCCGCGAACCTCTACGGGGATCCGCGGCCGTGGACGATTCAGAGCCGTCCCGGCTTTACGGTGCTCTCGTTTTTGAATTGCACGAAGTATCCCGCGTCGCTGTCGTTTCTGTTGATGACGCTTGGCCCTGCGATCGTCTTTCTCGGCCTGGCCGACGGCGCGCGCCCGAGCGATCGCAACCCGCTCATCGTCTTCGGCCGCACGCCGCTCCTGTATTTCGTGCTGCACATCCCGCTCATCCACGCACTTGCCATCGGGCTCACGTGGCTCCGCTACGGCGCCGCGCCGTTTCTCTTCCTGCCTCCGCCGACACTCGGCACACCACGAGACGTGTTTCCGCCTGACTACGGGTGGAATCTGTGGGTCGTCTACGCGGTCACTGCCGTGGTGGTCGCACTTCTCTATCCGGTGTGTCTGTGGTTCGCGCGGTTGCGAGCGCGGCGCCGGGAGTGGTGGTTGAGTTATTTCTAGGGCGATAGTTCGCTGTCCGCTGTCCGCTGTCCGCTGTCCGCTGTCCGCTGTCCGCTGTCCGCGATCCGCGGTCCACGCTCCGTGTTGGCGCCGGGGTTATACTTGGCGCCCTTGGCGAGGAAGCTGAATCGCAAAAGCCGGACCGCCGCGACGACACCGCAATCGCAGTCGCTTCGGCGATTGCTCTCTGGCGGCGACCGCCGATCGATCGCGCGCTCGAACCAGGCACGTACGCTCGTGTCAGTGCAACCGAAGCGGGTCCAGGAGCTCGCGGAACTGGCGACGGATTCCGATTGGCTGGTGTCGATGCGGGCGTTCGATCTGCTCGAGAAGATCGCCCACGACCAGGCCGAGCTGGTGCAGCCGCACAAGCGGCTGTTCATCGGTGCCGCTGCAGAGAGCGACAAGTGGGAAGTGCGGCTTCAGGTCGTACGCGCCTTGCCGCTGCTGAAATGGACGCTCCGCGAACGCGCTCGCGTCGTCGCGATTCTGCGTGAGAACCTCGATTACCCTCAGACATTCGTGCGCGCGTGGGCGCTCGACAGTCTTGCGACGTTCGCGGAACGGGATGCGCGGCTCCTGCCAATCGTGCGTGCGGCCCTGGGTGACTTCGAACGTTCCGGCAGCAAGGCGCTGGCGGCACGCGCGAGGCAGGTGAGGGCCCGCCTCGCTTCAATTCCTCCAAGATCTTCGCGGTGACACCGATGGCCTCGTCGGTCTCGTATCTGTGAGTGTTGCTTCCGCGCACGGCGGGTTCCAGCCTATCGAACGTGGCGGTCATGTCGAATGTGTCCGTTGACCGGCTGTCTCGGACCGCTTCGATGACATGCTGCAGTTCGTGTCCGATGACCGCGATCGTCTCGTTGCGAGAGAGGTTCGCTTTCAGCAGCACCCGGAGCACCGGCATCTCGGGATCGGCCGCGGGCCAATGCAACAGCGCTCCGCGCATGCCGCCCGACAGCTTCACAGTGCTGGAGAGGTAAACCACGCACGATAGTTTCTCGACTGCGTCGACGATCGTCTTGAACGTCGCCGACCGTGTGTAGCCGTCGGCGACCCGCTCACGAATTCGTGCTTCCGCAGACCGCACGTGCTTGAAGGTCGTGGGCTGAACGGCGATAGAATTCGTCGACGTCCACAGTGCCAGAAAGATCCATCCAGCCATCGCGCGCCCCGCATTCGCGTCCACATCGGACGTGTCGCGATGGTGCGGTCCGACCGCCTGCGAAGTCGGGGGCGTGGAAGGGGAGAACCGGGGGAATTCCGGGGGATCGATCGTGAGCGTGCGCTTCGGAACCTTCGAGTTCCTTGCCGATCGCCGTCAGCTCCTGCACGACGGCGCAGAGGTCCACCTGACGCCAAAGGCATTCGATCTTCTCGGGCTGCTGATCGCGCGCGCTCCCGCCGTCGTGAAGAGGGAAGAGATTCACGCGCATCTGTGGCCCGGGACGTTCGTGTCGGATGCCACTCTGGCTGGATTGGTCAAGGAGGTTCGACGCGCGCTGGGCGACGACCGCGCAGGCGCGATCATCCGGACTGCGCATCGCGTGGGCTTTGCCTTTACGGGCTCGACGGACGCGAGCGCGCCACCGCAAGCAGTGCCGGTCGCCACGCATTGGCTGGTCGTCGGCCCGCGACGGATTCCGCTGAAGAATGGCGCGAACGTGATCGGCCGCGATCCCGATGCCACGGTGTGGCTCGACGTCCCGGGCGTTTCACGGCGGCACGCGCAGGTGATCGTGGAGAACGGTGCAGCGGTGCTCGAGGATC
>DATAEK010000308.1:0-12249 GCA_036258055.1 Vicinamibacterales bacterium | reverse complement strand
TTCGGCGGTGAGCAGGAGATACAGCGACTCGGGCGTCGTGACCAGGATGTGTGGCGGCGTCCGCAGCATCGACGCGCGCTCGCCCTGCGGCGTGTCGCCGGTCCGAACAGCCGCCGTTATCGCCGGGGCGCTCAAGCCGCGCGCCTCAGCCGCGCGCCGCAGGCCGCGGCGCGGCTCCGCGAGATTCTTGTGGATGTCGGCGCTCAGCGCCTTCAGCGGCGAGACATAGACGACGCGGACTTCGTCGGGCAGCGGACGCTCGAGCCCCTCGCAGACGAGGTCGTCCAGTGCGGTGAGAAACCCCGCGAGCGTCTTGCCCGACCCCGTCGGCGCGGCAATGAGCGTGTGCTGACGCTTACGGATCGCGGTCCAGCCGAGACGCTGCGCGGACGTCGGCTCGCCGAGTGTGTCAGTGAACCAGCGGGAAACGGCAGGGTGGAACTGGTCGAACGACATGCAGGAGGCCCGGAGTAAAGAACGAGGATACTACGGGCACGGGCGAGCTCACCAGCGGCTGCGACAGACGATCAGCGTGAACGAACCGCACTACTTCGCGGCCATCGTCTTCGGCGTGCGCTGCGCCCTGGTCTTGGCCTGCTTGACCGGCGGGGCAGGAGGCTCCGGTGTCTCGTCGATCGTCACGGCATCGAGGAACCGCTCGACGGCGTAGGTGGCCACCTGGCCACAGGGACCACCGAATGTCTTGTCGCATCCGTGCGTCGCCCACGGCAGCTTGATGAAGAGGTGCTTGACGCCCGCCTGTTCCAGCTTGCCGTCGAGCTCGGCGCTTTGATCGACCGGCACGATCGTGTCCCGCATGCCGTGAATCAGGAGTGTTGCCGGTGACGTCGACGTCACGAAGTTGACTGGAGACGCGGCGAAGTACGCGTCGTCAGCCTTCGACGGCGGCCCCCCCAGGTAGGTCTCGAGTGCGTGCCGCGTATCGAAGACGCCCTTGAAGCCAGGCTGGTCGTACTGGGCTCGCATGTCGGTCGGACCGTACAGCGAAATCGCTCCCTTGATCGCCGGCTCGTTCGCAGTGTACGCGGTCAGCAGCGCGAGCTGCGCACCCGAGGACCGTCCCAGGAGCACGAGGCGCGTGGGGTCGACGCCAATCTCGGACGCGTACACCTTCAGATAGGCGATCGCCGCAAGCACGTCGTCGCGTCCGGCTGGAAAAGGAAAACGGGCGGCAAAGCGGTAGTTGATTGCGGCGACAACGTAGTCGCGTCCGGCCAGATAGGCGTTCAGCGCGAGGAACTCGGCGTTCCCGCCGCTCTGCCAGTCGCCGCCGTGGACGACGATGACGCCGGGAAGGGGGCCGTGGTCGTAGCCCGGCTGGTAGATATCCAGAGTCAGCGATGCGCCGTCACGTTTGCCGAACACGCGTTCTTCGAAACGGACCGCGGGCAGTGGGACAGGCTTCAGCAGGTCGCGGAGCACGAGCGGCGCCTGCCGCGTGGATTCCGAGTAATGCGTCCGTTCGCGACGCTCCGCACCGAACCGTTCGGTAAACGCGGCCGGCAGATCGTTGTTCATCTCGTGCGCGCGCAGCACGGGAACGATGAACAGCGCGATGGCGCCAACGCTGAAGATCGCGCCGAGACGTCCAAGCTTCGTGGAGTTGCGCCAGGGAATGAGAGGAATGATGGCGGCGATCGCGAGCCAGTATCCCCACTCCGTGGACATGACGCTCATCGCCCAAAGGAGATGCGTGGGTGCGGGCACCGCGGTCAGTGACGCCAGCCCGAGCAAGGTCAGCCCGCCACCAAACCGCAATCCGTCACTCATCTCTCTGCCCTCCACACACCGGCGAAGCAGACACACGTCGCCCGTACCGCCCACGTGCCGCCAGCAAGCCAGGTACCAGAGCGCGGAACTGCAAAACCGTTGCAGTACCGAGGTTTTCAGCGGCAGGGCGGTGCCGGGATTGTGATCGCGCGTGCGATTCTGCATCTCGAGTGAGCCCGAATCCCCTTTTCGTGGGCGGCTCTCCCGGGGACGTACAATCGCGCGCAACAGCGACCGCATGGGTGCCCATCGTCGACGCAACCGTTCGGCGGGACCGTCCCCCGTGACAATCCCTACCAGTCCAACTCGACTCGCCGTCGCGGCCGCTCCACAGCCGCGGATGGCGGAGCAACTGGTCATCGCGGTGCTCCTCGCGATCGTCACACTCGCCGTCTACGCGCCGGCGCGACACTACGACTTCGTTGCGCTCGACGATCCGCTGTATGTGAGCGAGAACCCGCATGTGGCTGGGCTGACGGCTCAGAACGTCGCGTGGGCCTGGACGAACAGACATGGAGGCTACTGGATCCCGTTGGTGTGGATGTCGTACATGCTGGACGTCACCGCGTTCGGCCCTGGTCCGGGCGGCCATCACTCGACCAACGTCGGGTTTCATCTGCTCAACACGCTGCTGCTGTTCTGGGTACTCCTGCGGATGACCGGCGCGGCCTGGCGCAGCGGGCTGGTAGCCGCGCTCTTCGCGGTGCATCCACTGCACGTCGAGTCCGTCGCCTGGATCACCGAACGGAAGGACGTGGTGAGCGCGTGCTTCTGGCTCCTGGCGATGGCCGTCTACACGGCGTTCGTGCGGGAGCGTCGGCTGTGGCGGTACGCACTGCTGACGCTGTGCTTCGTCGCAGGGCTGCTCGCAAAGCCTATGGTCGTCACGCTGCCCTTCGCGCTCGTGCTGCTCGATGTCTGGCCGCTTCGACGGTATCCAACTCAGAGCCTGCAATCGCTCCTCGTCGAAAAGGTGCCGCTGATGGCGATCGCGCTTGTCGGAAGCGCAGTGGCGTACTTCGCTCAGGAACAGGCCGGCGCGGTCAGCAACCTGGAGGTCTATTCAGTCGGCCTTCGCATCTCGAACGCGCTCGTGTCGTACGTCACCTACCTCCGCAAAACCGTCTGGCCGATGGACCTCTCCGTTTTCTACTCGCATCCCGATTCGATTCCCGCCTGGACGGGTGTGGGTGCGGCACTCCTGCTCGTGGCCATCTCGATTGTTGCCGTCCGGGCATTTCGCAGACAGCCGGCCGTGCTGGTCGGGTGGCTCTGGTTCCTGATCACGTTCGTGCCGGCGATCGGCCTGGTGCAGGTCGGCGTGCAGTCGATGGCCGACCGCTTCACGTACATCCCGCTCATCGGCATCTTCATCGCAGCGGTCTGGTCGGTGCCCGACAACCTTCGGGTTTCACGCGCGGTGCTCGCTGGGATAGCGGTCGCCGTCGTGGCGGCTTATGCCGCAGTGGCGCGGCATCAGTTGTCGTACTGGAAAGATAGCGTGACGTTGTGGACGCGCGCGACCGAGCTCACGCTGAATGTCGACAGCTACCGCGCGCACCTGTCGCTCGGCGACGTGCTCAGCACGCAGGGCCGCGCGAGTGAAGCGATCGGACACTTCACGGAGGCAGCGCGCCTCAAGCCTGACTCGGTGGAGGCCAGGCACAAGCTGGGGCTGGCACTCGCGAGTCAAGGGCGGATAGACGAGGCGGCGACTGCGTTCGTGGAAGCGATCAGACTCGCTCCGCAATCAGCGGCCGCGCACGCGGATCTCGGGCTCGCCTTCTTGAAACAAGGAAAGAACGATCAGGCCATTGAGCAGTACACGGAGGCGGTGCGGCTGGATCCCAACCTGGCCGAGACGCAGAACAGCCTCGGTGCGCTGCTCGCGCAGAACGGACGCATGCGCGACTCGATTCCCCACTTCTCCGAGGCCGTCCGTCTCAACCCCGACTTCGAGGTCGCGCACCTGAACCTCGCGATCGCGTTCGTCAACGTCGATCAACTCGACGACGCGGAACGGGAGTTCAAGGAAGTGCACCGTCTCAACCCCGGCAACGCCATCGCGGCACGGGCGCTCGGGGACCTCGCACGAAGGGCGAGGCGATTCTGAGGTTCCGAGGGTTCTACAGGTTTGCGGCTTCAATGGCCGGAACCTGCAGAACCCGAGAACCGCACACGTCTACTGTCCGCCCTGCGACGACGGAGGCACCATCCCCTTCAGCCGCATGTAGGTGACGATATTGCCGTAGTGCTCGAAGGCGTGGGCGTTGTTGAACCCGAGCACACCGAGGCGCGTATTGGTGCCGGGAAGGAAGAACTTCACGGTTTCGTTGGCGCTGGTGTCGGTGAGGCTCGCGTACGCCGCGTCACAGAACTTGAACGACTCGGCCACCGCCGCCTGCAGATCCGCCTTGGTCGTCTTGGTCTTCTCGACGTCGGTCATCGGCGGCTTCTGACCGCTGGCCGCACTGCAGATACCGAAATTCGCGTCCGCTATGTGTCCAAAGAGCTGTCCCATCGATCGCACTTCCGGTGTGGGCTTGAACGCATAGACATCCTCGGGAACCTTCGCCGCAGCGGCGACGATGTATCCCTTCACCTGATCGTGGGTCGCTTTGATGCTGGCGATCGAAGGGTTGGTGGCCTGCGGCATCCCGCCCGCCAGCGCCGTCGTCAGTGTCAGCAGCAGCGTCATCATGTGTCCTCCTGGTGCACGGCGATCGTGCGATTGGTGATGTCCGTCGACGTCACATCAGACGTTACGCCGGCACGTCCGGATCCAGTACTTCCATTTTCTCCTACACCGCGACAGTCGCCGCGAGAACCCCAAAGGGTCGAAACGTGCAGCGCGGGGGACGGCTGCACAGCGACCGTTTACGGATGGGATGGCGGACGGTCCCCTCTAAAGTAACGAAGACGCACGAAAAGGGCTACCCGGAGGTAGACATTCCTCACCGCGGGAGCGACCTCACGAGCGGAGAGGCCCTCAAAGGTGCTATCGTCTTCGCTCGCGCCCGCGGCGGCCTTCTTGCACCCGGGCGTCTCTCGCTTATACATGCAGGGATCGCAGCCGCTCCCCCGCCGCCGCACGACGTGGCTCCTCACATTGGGTTCACTGGTCTGCCTGGCCGCCGGGATCAGCCTCGGCATCTGGATCCATACCCATCCCGGGACCGCGATCGCATGGCTCGTGAAGATTGCCTCCCCCGTGGGCCGCGCGTGGGTCAACGCGCTCCGGATGACGGTGATCCCGCTCGTCGTCACCCAACTGACCGTCGCCGTGGTGTCCGCGCGAGGGCGTGCGGTTGGCCGGATGGGAGGGCTCGCGCTCGCGTCGTTCGTCGGACTGCTCGTCACGGCTGCGGCGTTCACCATCGTCGCGGCGCCGCTGCTCATCTCACTGCTGGCACCGCCTCCCGGAACCCTCGGGGCGCTCAAACCCGCGACCACGCAGCCGACCGGGCCCCTGGCGGCAACGTCGCCGGGCGACTGGCTCGTGGCATTCGTTCCGACGAATCCGCTGAAGTCGGCCGTCCAGGACGATCTGCTGCCGCTCCTCTTCTTTACGATCCTGTTCGCGCTCGCGCTGTCGCGATCGCGCGCCGAAGGGCGCGTCGTGGTCACTGCCGCCTGCCAGGCTATCGCCGAGGCGATGCTCACGCTCGTCGGCTGGATTATGCGCGTGGCACCGATCGGGGTGTTCGCGCTCGGCTTGTCGCTGGCGACCGAGATCGGGATGAAGGCGGCCGGTGCGCTCGTCGGGTTCGTCGCGGTGCTGGCGATCCTCCTGGTGGCCTTCAACCTCGCGCTGTATCCGATTGCCGCAATCGTCGGCGGAGTGCCGCTGCGAAGGTTCGCCGCTGCGGCGCTCCCATCGCAGATCGTCGGCGTCTCGACGCGATCGTCGCTCGCCTCGCTGCCCGCGCTTCTCCAGGGCGCTGAGCGCCGGCTCGTCATGTCGCCGGTCGTCAGCGGATTCGTGCTGCCGCTCGCCGTCTCGACGTTCAAAGTGAACCGCACGATCTCGGCCCCGGCGAAGGTCATGTTCATGGCCTATCTCTACGGCATCCCGCTGTCGCTTCCGCAGCTTGCCACCTTCGCGCTGAGCGCGCTGATCCTCAGTTTCTCGACGGCCGGCATTCCGAGCAGCGGATCCACGCAGACGCTGCCGCTCTATCTCGCGGCCGGCGTGCCGCTCGAGGGCATCCTCCTCTTCGAAGCCGTCGACAGCGTGACGGACGTGCTCAAGACGGTCCTGAACGTCACGGGCGACATGACCGCGGCGTCGATCGTCGCGAGGTTCTCGCCCGCGGCCGCGGCTGCTGACGCCGAGCGGGCCCCCGCCGGCGAGCAGGTTGCCGCGTTGTCCTGAGGCCGCCATGATTCGCTCGCATTATGTCGTCGGGCTGCTGCTTCGCGAGAAGCGGCTGCTGGCGCGTTTCGCCGTGACGACGATCGGCCGGACCATCCTCCTGATGGCGGCCATCCTGCTGATTCGTGCGTTTCTCGGCGGGGCGCTCGGACAGCCGCACGGCGTGTCCGGCGCATTCAGCGCCATGCTGGGACCGCGCGGTGGCCTTTGGGTCGTCGCCGGGCTGCTGCTGACGGCGTTCCTCGGTGCGGCGGCGCTCGGCTACGACAACACGATCGTGCAGCAGCGCATCATCCGATCGATCGAGATCGGCGTGATGGAGCGGCTGATTCGTCACCTGCTCAGACTCTCGGTCGCGTTCTTCGATCGACAAAGCCACGGCGACGTGATCGAAGCGGTGCGCGAAGACGTGGGGCGCCTGCGCCTCGTCGTGATCGCGGCAGCTGAAATGAGCCTGCAGGGCGTGACGGCGATAGGTCTCCTCGCGACGGCCACGTGGATGAGCCCCGATCTCGCGCTCATGAGCCTTGCCGTGTTTGGCATCGCCGCGGCGCCTGTCCTCGCGACCGCCAAGCGGATCCGAAAGCGCTCGGTCGGGCTGCGGCGCAAAGGATACGTGCTCTTCGACACGATTCTGCAGATGCTCCGCGGGATCCGGATCATCAAGATCTATCAGGGCGAGGAGGGGGAGGCGCGCGAGGCCGTGCGCCGGACACGGGTCTACTTCGAGGAGCTGATCCGGATCACCCGGATCACGGCGCTCGGCCAGGTGGCCCTCGACTCGCTCGGCGGCCTGAGCCTGGTCATCATCACGATCCTGGGCGGGTTTCAGGTCATGGACGGCCGGCTGACATGGCCGGCACTGCTGGCGTTCATCATGGCCGTGCGTACGGCGCACGGACCGCTCTACCAGCTGAACGCTCAGTACCTGCAGATTCAGCGCTACGGCGCGTCGCTCAAGCGGATCGAGGAATTGCTCGCGGAGCAGCCCGGTGTGACCGATCCACCGCAACCACTGCCACTCGCGCACGTCGAGGGTGTCTCGTTCGACCGCGTCGCGTTCAGCTACGACGGATCGGCAACCGTGTTGTGTGAGGTCTCGTTCGATCTCGCCGCCGGCGACGTCCTCGGTATCGTCGGACCGTCGGGATCCGGCAAGACGACGCTCCTGAATCTGGTGGCGCGGTTCTACGATCCGTCGAGTGGCCAGGTCCGCGTCAACGGCCGCGACGTGCGTGCCTATCGGCTGGCCGACCTGCACCGCCTGATCGCGATCGTGACGCAGGAGCCGTTCCTGTTCGCGACGACCGTCCGGGAGAACATCCGGTGTGGTCGCCCCGACAGCTCCGACGGCGAGGTCGAACAGGCCGCACGAGCCGCCGAGATCCACGATGACATCGTGCGGCTGCCGCAGGGCTACGACACGGTCGTCGGCATGGCGGGCAGAATGCTCTCCGGCGGCCAGGTCCAGCGCGTCAACGTCGCCCGTGCGATTCTCAAGAACGCGCCGATCCTGATCCTCGACGAGGCGACGTCGAGCCTGGATTCGATTGCCGAAGCGCGCGTGCAGCGCGCGCTGACGACGCTGATGCGCGGACGGACAACATTCGTGGTGGCGCATCGGTTGTCGACGCTCCGCAACGCCTCGCGGATCCTCGTCCTCGATCGCGGCCGCGTGATGGGCCTCGATCGACACGACGATCTGCTGCTGCGGTGCACGCTGTACCGCCAGTTGTGGGAAGCACAGGCGCTGCGACCGTCCACACACGAGGCGCGGCCTCACAGCGAGGATTCGGAGAAGCGCGCATGATCCAGTTCTTCGTGGATCACGAGGGCGCGCACGGCATGCGCTCCTATCTGCGCTATCGCGGCGTGTCGATCGCCGACACGGTCAAGATCGTCGAGTACGAGCTCCTGCCGTCGATGAAAGCCATCCCTGCGTCGAGCGCCATCTTCGCCGCCGTCGATCAGATCGGGCCGACCGGACGCGCCGTCGCCTCGGCCATCGGTCACCGCCTGCAGCACCGTGGCCTGACGGTGTTCAACGACCCGGAGCGCGTGCTGTGCCGTTACGATCTCCTCGAAGCCCTCCACGCGGCGGGGATCAACCGGTTTCGTGCGCGCCGTGCATCGGAATCGCTCACCGGGCTTCGGTATCCCGTCTTCGTACGGCAGGAACATCGCCACGACGGCGGGTTGAGCGGCATCCTGCCTGACGCCCAGTCGCTCCGGCGTGCGCTCACCGAGTACGTGCTGCGCGGCTACCGCCGGACCGATCTGCTCGTCGTCGAATTCTGTGATCCGCGAGGCGCCGACGGGTTGTACCGCAAGTACTCGGCGCTTCGGATCGGCGAGCGGATGCTGCCGCGCCACGTCCACGTCAGCGATTTCTGGGTGAGCAAATCGGGCAATAGCCTCGTCAACGAGGACACGATCAACGAGGAGCGCCGGTATTTCGACGAGCGGCCGCACGATGCGTGGCTGTGGGAGGTGTTCCGGATCGCCCGAATCGAATTCGGCCGGATCGACTATGGGATTGTCGACGGTGTCCCGCAGGTCTGGGAGATCAACACCAACCCGACACTGACCCGATCGGACCGTCACCCTCGCGTCGAGATGCACGAACGCTTCCGGGCGATGATGGAGGTCACGCGCGTGGCGTTCCACACGCAGTTCCTCGATGCGCTGCGGGCGATCGACGTCCCGAACGTGGGGCTTGGAGAACTGCCGATTACGATCGCGCCGCCGACCCGCCGCCAGATGACAGCGGAAGCCCGATCACTGCGCCGGGCGCTGCTGCGAATCCGCGTCGTTCAGGGAGCGCTGGACTCTGCGCCCGTGCAGCGACTCCGCGGCATGCTCGCGCCCATCGCCGCCGACGTCGTGCAGGCGATCAGCAGCTTCCACCACCGGCGCGACGACGGGCACAGCGAGAAGCCGTCACGACCGTAGACATCGACTGCCGGCGTCCCGCCGCTCCGCCCGCCTCGCTCATATCTCAGCCTGCATGATCCTTCGTGCCTGCGAGATCGCGACGGATGCCGGCGTCAGACGCATCCCCGTATCCCGCAGCCAGACGGCTGCAGCGTTCTGCCATTGCGCAATTGCACCGACCCGTCGCGAGGCGAGGACCAGCCGGTTGGCGCGCGACACGCGCCGGACTTCGTAACGCCGAACGGCTGCATCGATCGTGGGGCCGGCCGATAGACACTGATCGAGGACGACGGCATCCTCGATGGCCTGCCCCGCGCCCTGACCCAGGTTCGGCGTCATCGGATGCGCCGCGTCGCCGAGGAGGACGACGGGGCCGCGATGCCAGCAGTCGATGGGGTCGCGATCGCTGATGTCGGTGCGCAGGATTCGAGCGGCAGGTGTCGCGCGAACAATCGCGGCAACCGGTTCGTGCCAGCCGCCGAATCGCGCCAGCAGCTCCTCGCGCACGTCGGCGTCAGTGCCGCCCGCCTTGGCATTGGCGACGGCGAACCAATAAATCTCTCCGGAACCGATGTTCACGATGCCGAATCGCTCGCCGCGACCCCAGCTTTCGGTCATGCGCTGCGGTGGAGCAACGGCGCCGGCCGGTGTGACTCCACGCCAGCTGGTATAGCCCGAGTACTTCGGGGCGCCGTCGCTCACGAGCTGTGCACGAACGGACGAATTCAGCCCGTCCGCTCCAACCAGCAAATCGGCTTCCACGCGATCGCCCTCGGTCGAAATGACGCGGACGCGATCGCCCAAATTTTCGTACTCGAGAACGGTGAAGCCTAGCCGCACGACCCCCGGACCGGCGGCGTCGACGAGCACGTCATGGAGTCGCGTGCGCTGCAGCGCGACGACCGGCGCGCCAACCTCACGCTCGAGTGCCGCGACATCCAGTTCGGCGCCAAGCACGCGTCCGTCCGAATCGAGAATCGCCGAGCGGCCAATCGATGCGCCGGCGCCGACGATGGCGCTTCGAAGACCCAGTCGCTCGAGCGCCACGATCGCGTTCGGGCCGAGCGCGATGCCGGCGCCTGCGGGCTTCAGCTCGGACGCACGTTCGAGAACGGTGACGGGAACACCGCGGCGGCGCAGGGCGATGGCGAGCGTGAGACCGCCGATCCCGGCGCCGGCGATGGCGACCGTTGGCGTCATGCGATTCGTTCGCGGGCAACTTCAGCGCGTCGAAAGAGCCAGCAGGCTTTTGGCATGTCGGAAGGTCCGCGTGCCGCCGCAACCGGCAGGCGGACACCAACAGACATTATGGAATGGGTCGATTCGGATCAGACGTCAGCGGACCTGGCTGCGACGTGGCGACCGATCGGTCGATCGCTTAGGGAGAGCGAGGCCGCCTGGAGAGTGCCGGAACAGCAACCGTCAGCTAATGCCGTGCGCGACATCGTGGATCTTGAAGAAGGCCGCAACGGTCAGCGCGCCCTGCACGGCGAGCATCGCACCCAGCACGAGCGCGTAGCCCTCGAAGTGATCCGAGGTCAGCGTGCCGTGCACCATCCAGACACCAATCACGATCAACCCTGCCCCGCCGGCCGCCACGAGCAGCCGCAACCAGACCAGCGGCCGGGCGGCCGCGACAAACGTCAGCACGCACTGCGCGATCAGGAGCGTGGCCAACGGCAGCCAGGCCGCGAGATTCGCGCGGGGCGGCCGCAGTACGAGCACCGACGCGGTCAGGTAGGCGACGGCGAGGGCGGTCAGACCACAGAGCCCGAGGAGGAGGTGCTTCAGCATACGGCCATTTATACCTTCTTCTTTGCATTGTAAAGTTATTTCTGTTCTAGCGTCACCTGGAGGTGGGCCTCCCTGGCGAAGACGCCGTAAATCACCGCCCCGACGGCGAGCCCGGCGCCCGCGGCCAGCAGGTTCAGCCGCGTCGCGCCGGCGAGAATCGCGAGCGCGCACAACATAGCCGCGACCGGCACGACCGCGCCCATGGGCGTGACAAAGGCCGCGGCGGGAACGACGGTTTTGAATCGCGGATCTCTGAGACGCAGCGTCGCGCTGCAGGTCGCGACGTAGACGATGAGGCGACTGATCGCGCTCACCTGCGCGAGCACGGCGAAGGTACCGGTCAGACCCAGCGTCAGCGTCACCGCGGACGTGGTGAGCACAGCAGGCCCGGGAGTTCGAAACCTCGGGTGGATCCGCGAGAAGAGCGCCGGCACGTCGCCCTGCTCGGCGAGCGCGAAGAGGATGCGCGAACCCGCGAGCGCGCCTCCAAGGTTGTTGCCGGCCACAGAAATGAGGGCGGCAGCAGTCATCAGCGCGGCGCCGCCCGCACCGAGGAACACGGCCGCCGAGTCGGCGAGCGGCGTCGACGACGCCGCCAGCGTCGGCAGGGTTCCGAGCGCGACGATCTGAACCAACGCGAACACAACCGTGACGATGACCAGCGTCAGGATCAACGCGAACGGCATGTTGCGGCGCGGGTCGCGTGCCTCACCAGCAGGTATCGGAATGTTCTCGTAGCCGCCGAAGGCGAATACGAGCGTCAGCGCGGTTGATGAGAGCGCCGCGAATTCCGGGACGCCGGCTGGGACCACCCGCACGGGATCCACGAACCAGACGCCAACCACGATGAAGATCAGGAGAGGCGTGAGTTTTCCCACCGTAAAGAGATTGACCGCGAGGCTGCTCTGACGAATGCCCCGATAGTTGATCGCCGTGATCAGACCGACGACCGCAATCATCAGGACCGCCCGCGGCAGCCCCGATGTGGCCCACGGCCAGTAGAACCCAAGTGTCGCGATGAAGACTTGCAGAATCGAGGCCCAGCTCGCGACGCGCGTCACCCACGACAGCCACCCGACTTCGAATGCCGCGAACCGTCCGAACGCCGCGCGCGTGTAGAGATACGGTCCTCCGGTGCCTTCGAAGCGGCTGGCCACCTCCGCGATCGAGGCCGCGATCAGGAGCGACGTGAAGCCGACGACGATCGTGAGCCACGGGCTCCAGGCGCCGACCGCTGCGGCCAGGATCGCCGGGACCGCGAAGATGGCGCCGCCGATGACCTGATTGACGCCCGTGGCAGTCAGGTCCCATCGACCCATCACGCGAAGCAGCGCCGGGCGATCCGTGGTTGCCGT
>DATAEK010000362.1:0-8033 GCA_036258055.1 Vicinamibacterales bacterium | reverse complement strand
CCTGCCGGACGGCACGTCGACCGGAACCGGCAAGATCGTCGTGAGCGACGGACGCCTCCTCGTGGAGGGCAGGAGAGGGCGCGGCACGGGAACGTTGCAGAGAAATCCCGCCGGCGATCTCGTGCTGAACGTCGAAATGACCCTCAATGACAACAGCATCGTGACGACCAAGCTCTGGCGCAGCCGCTAGAGCGGCTCGTCGTTCTGCAGAGGTGCTTCAGAAGAGGTCTCGGTCCCAGTTGAGAAGCAGGCGCACCTGCCAGCCGAGCCGGGCTCCGTCTTGATCGAGGATGCCGCCGCGCACGCGGAGCCACCAACCCTGGACGAACGCGGGCCGGGGCCAGGGCGGGCGGTAGTCAAAGGTGGCGTCGTACTCACGCTGGTCCGGCGCGCTCGCCCCAGTCCTGGGATCGATGGCGTCCCAGCCCGCGGCGACGCTGAAGTTGCCGCTGAGCCCCTGGGCAACCAGCGTCGACAAGTCGCAGGCTGCCCCGAACAGCACGGCCTTCTCGTTGGCGCGGTTGAAGTCCCGATCCATCATCAAGAGGTAGTTCGGGGTGTAGCCCCAGGGAGACTGGATGGAGTTCCCCGAGTCCGTGATCGAGAAGGCGGAGGTGAGCGTGAGCACCTTCTCCCGATAGAGCGCCTGGACCCGCACGCCTTCCTGGTGCGTGCTCCAGTCCGTTTTCGCCGCGTTGGCCACGAGCTTGTCGCCCACCGCGCGCTGGTCCGTGAACTGGGCGCCGAGGCGGAGCTTCCAGTTCGCGTCGAGCGGCAGGAGGTAGGCGCCTTCCAGGTACGCCGTGTTGAAGGTGTTGATGCCGTATTGCTCCGCGGCGTCGATTTGCAGCCCCGCCAGGGGTGTCACACGAACCGAGCCCAGGATGACGCCGTCGTCGCTCCCCACGGCGCCGGCCTGCTGCGACATGAAGATGAACTTGTCCTGGTTCCGGGGCTTGATCTTCGAGAGATAGCCGGCGAAGTACTGGACGGTATCGACCTTGCCGCCGGCGGTGATGCCTTCGAACGTGTTCGGGGTCATCCGGTTGTCAATGGCGTTGATGTAGGCCTGGTTGACCACCTGCCGGTAGCCCTGCACGAACGCGTAATCGTGGTACCGGACCGCGGCGTACGCCTCGCCGAAGACGGAGTAGCCTCTCTGCCCCGGCTTGAGGAGGAGCGTCCCGAGCCTGTCGTCCGGCGCGTAGAGCGGCACCGAGCCGAAGAAGGTCGCACCGATCCCGAACACGTCGAAGAGCCAGCCGGACTTGTAGCTGGCCCAGCCCCCGAACGTCCAGGCCTCGTTGATGGGGCCGCCTTCGGGATTTTCGCGGCCGAAGTAGTAGCTACGCCAATGAAGCTTCAGGTCGGTGTCCCGCAAGAATGGCGGGAGATCCTTCATCGCCTCCCTGAGAGGAGCGAAGAAACGCTCGATCGGAGGCACGGGCGGCGCGGGCGGCGGCGGCGGCGCATCCTGGGCGGCCGCCGGCCTGACCGATGTCAGCAAGGCGAACACGAGCGCCAGCGCGAGGCAGGCACGCGGAAGCCGCATTTGCGCGGCTCGGCGACTCAGCGCCGATCGCGGTGCGCCGTCGGGCCGACGCAGCGGCAAGACTTGGCCCCGCCGGTTCTGAGCGTTCGCGGGAGCTGCTGCTCCGAACTCAATCGGATGCATACTCGTTTGCCCCGCTACGCCAGCACCGCCTTTGCGGAACCGCTGCGATTCGCCGGGCGCGTGAAGTACGAAACCGCCAGCAACCCGAGCAACACGACCGGTAACCACGACTTTCCGTCGGCCGCCAGATAGTGCGCCACGACTGCCGCGATCCACATGAAGGTAAAGCCGGCGTAGGCCCATTCCTTCAAAGTTTGCAGCCGTGGCAGGAGCAGCACGATGGCTCCGGCCAGCTTGCCGATGCCGAGCAAGACACGCAACTGCTGGGGATATCCCACATGCCGGAAGTTCTCGACCGCCTCGGGGGCGGCGGTCAGATAGCTGAAGGCGGCGAACAGCGTCGCGATCCCCACTAGAGCCGTCGCTCCCCAGTACGCGATCCTTTGTAGCATCTTGCCTCCTCTTGCTGCGCATGGGGCCGAATCCGCAGCCGACGATCACGACGTGATTAGTCCGACCACACGGCCTCCCGGCCCCTCATCGAGAAGCCAGTGTTCACTTACCGCCCAGAATCGAGCGGCGGATCAATGCCGGAATCACCGGGATCACCTCGAGCACCAACTTCGCCTGTTCTCCGTATGCGTCCTGGCTGACAACCGAGTACTCGACGCCGAACTGGAACTTGACTGGCATTTTGCCGACCAGGGTTGTTTTCGTGACCATGAGGCCCACGGGCACGTTCCACTTGTTGCCGGAGCTGGCCGGTGGTCGTAGGTGATGGTCGGGCTGAAGCCGAACTGCCAGGCGTCAGGCAGGTTGACGTACATCAAGTAGAGCAGGCTTAGATAGCTTGCGTCGCGCTCGCCTGGCTCGCGGTCGCCTTGCCATCCGATTCCCCAGTAGTACTGACCAAACACCACGAAGGTCGCCTTCTCTGTCAGGTAGCCCACGACCAGGGCCGGACCGGCGCCCCACTGGTTGCGACCGAACGCATCGTCGCTGGCGGTTGGCAACAGGAAGGCGGGCCCCGCGCCGAGGAGCAACTTCCCGGTCGGCGGCGAGATCACCATCGGCAGCTGGATGTCCCCCAACCCCCCCTTGCGGTCGAAGCTGTTGAAACCCGTCGGAACGGACGCACTGAATAGGACCGGGATGGTGGGTCGCGTGATGAAGTTCCACCTGTTGGCCCCCGTGCCGTACAGGGGGAACGGCAGGATGGGCTGGAAGATCAATTTGCTCCCGATCTTCGGGTCGCCCAGATTCACCTCCCCGTCCGCGAAGTTGAGGTCGAAACGGGCGAATAATGCCCATACGTCCCCGATGGGGTTCGAAAGCTTCCTGCCGATCTCGGCGAGTTCGCTTTGCGGGGCTGACTGAGGCTCCTGTGCGGTAGCCATTGGTGCGAACGAGACGAACGCGAGCAGACTCGCCGCACCAAGATATGATTGCATTCGTTTGACTCCCCGCAGTTCCTTTTTCACGTTGGTACCTCTTGCGCTATCACGGATTGTGATGCTCGATCGCGTCGTGGCCCTGCTCGTTCAAGCCCGGGATGCGATGCGTGACTTGGGGGCGCCTGATCAGCCTCGCAGTGGCTGCCGCGGTGCTCGGGGCATCCGTTCGGGTCGAGCATCGTCATGCCGCCGCGTCATGCCTGGGCAGGCTTGAGCACAAAGTCGTAGTGCATACGATAAAACGGCGCTTCGACCTGGTATTTCGCCGCTTCTTCACGCGACTTGACGCGCTCAGGGTCGACCACCAACGATTCTTTCACCGCAAACACCACATCCGAATCGAGGTATTGATCGCCTTTGAGGAACAACTGTGTCACCAGACGCTCGTGCCCCGGGGCGCTGATCATGAAATGCAAATGGGCGGAGCGCATGTTATGCCGCTTGGTGGCCTGCAGCATGGCGCCCACTGGCCCGTCGGTTGGTATCCCATAGCTCACCGGCCGCACCGCGGTGAGGAACTGGATACCGGCCAGCAATTCCTCCCAGGTTGGCCGTACCTCGCGCACACACCCGTGCAGATGCTTGACCAGACTGGTCATAATCTGCCGCAGACGCGGGTCGGGCATTGCGGCAACGCGTTTGATAACCGCTTCCATCAGGGTCTGTTCGTTATAGTCACTCATGTCTTCGTCCTTATGCCTTAAGCACGGTGTGGCCTGCGCCATAACTTGCGGATGGCGAATGAAACGGTCCCGTCGATCCGACACCGATGCTCCTGGTAGCTGTTTCTCCCTCTCTCCGTGGCGCTCTCCGCTCTCACCGGGCGTCCCCCCGTCGCGTGCGCTACGGCAAGAGCGCGCAGGCGGCTGATACCCGGCGCCAGCTCGATCCATGGATGTCGATCCGCTGTCATGGCGCCGCCTCGGCCGACGGCAGGGCGGCGAGCAGGGCGGGCTGCGCTTCGGCGCGGGCGCGCTTCATCTCGAAATGCCATTTCCAGATTTCGTAGATCGCCGGGTAGACGACGAGCTCGAGGACGAACGATGTGAAGATGCCACCAACCATCGGGGCGGCGATCCGCTTCCACACGTCGGACCCAGTGCCGGTGGCCCACATGATCGGGATCAGGCCGATAAACGTCGTCGCCATGGTCATGAACTTCGGGCGCAGTCGCTTTGCGGCGCCTTCCACGATCGTCGCCTGGAGATCGGCGAGCGTCTGCAGGCGTCCTTCGCGTGACGCCTTCTCGTAGGCGAGGTCGAGATACAGCAGCATGAAGACGCCGGTCTGGGCGTCGACGCCGAGCAGTGCGATCAGCCCGACCCAGACGGCGATGCTCATGTTGTAGCCGAGCAGGTACAGGTACCAGACCGCGCCGACGGCCGAGAATGGCACGGCCAGCAATACGATCGCCGTCTTCACGAGGGACCGCGTGTTCAGGTACAGCAGCACGCACACGAGCAGCAGCGTCAGCGGAATGATGTAGGCGAGACGCGCGCGCACGCGGGCCATCGCTTCGTACTGGCCGCTCCAGAGCACCGCGTAGCCCGGCGGCAGCTTGACCTGCTCGCGCACCACGCGGCTCGCCTCGTCCACGTAGCTGCTGATGTCGCGGCCGGCGACGTCCACGAACACGTATCCGGTGAGCAGTCCGTCCTCGTTGCGGATCATCGCAGGTCCTGTCGCGACCTTCACCTGCGCCAGCTCGCCAAGCGGGATCTGCCGCTGCCCATCCGAGGCCGGCACGAGCACGCGCGCGATCGCGTCGGTGTCAGACCGGAAATCGCGCATGTAGCGGACGTTCACCGGATACCGCTCGCGGCCCTCGATCGTGGTGGTCACGTTCTCGCCGCCGATGGCGTTCTGCACGACGCCCTGCGCCGCCTCGACGCTGAGACCGTAGCGCGCGAGCGCGTCACGGTTCCACTCGATGTCGAGGAAGAAGCCGCTGGCGGTGCGCTCCGCGAACACATTGCGCGTGCCGCTCACGGAGGGGAGTGCCGCCTCGATCGCCGTGCCGATCTTCTCGATCTCGGCGAAGTCTGCCCCCGAGATCTTCAGCCCGACCGGCGTGCGGAGACCGGTCGTCAGCATGTCGATCCGCCCCTTGATCGGCATCGTCCACGCATTCGAGACGCCGGGATACGTCACGGCCGCGTTCATCTCCTCGACCAGCTGTTCTTCCGAGATGTGATCGGGCGTGACGTGCCTGAGCACGCGCTTGATCCACTCCGGCGCCCACCCGGAGTACCACGTCTCGACCCGGCGCCACTCGGATGTCGGCTTGAGCGTGACCACCGTCTCGAGCATGGAGAGCGGCGCGGGATCGGTGCTCGTGTCGGCGCGGCCCGCCTTGCCGAGCACACGGTCGACCTCGGGGAACTGCTTGAGTGCGCGGTCGCTCACCTGCAGCAGCTTCTGCGCCTCGCCGATCGCGATCCCGGGCATCGTCGTCGGCATGTACAAAAGCGATCCCTCGTAGAGCGGCGGCATGAACTCGGATCCGAGGCGCGTGAACACCGGCACCGTGACGACCACGAGGGCCGCGGCGCCGCCGATGACCGACCACTTCCACCGCAGCGACCAGCGGACGACCGGCTCGTACATCTTCGTGAGGCAGCGGCTGATCGGATGCGACTCCTCGGAGCGGATGCGGCCGACGAGCACCGCGTTGGCCGCCCGACAGAGCCACGCGGGCCGGAACTCGAAGTGCCGCACGCGCGTGAAGAGCATTCGCAGCGCGGGAACGAGTGTGATCACGAGGCCCGCCGCCACGAGCATCGTGAGCGTCTTGGTGTAGGCGAGCGGCTTGAACAGCCGCCCTTCCTGCGACTCGAGCGCCAGCACCGGGAGAAACGACACGGCGATCACGAGCAGCGCGAAGAAGCTCGCCGGCGCTACTTCCCGGACCGCGTCCAGGACGACCTTGTGATAGTCGCGCGTCGATCCGTCGCGCTGCGCCTGCTCCAGCTTCTTATGGGTCTGTTCCACGACGACGATCGCCGCGTCCACCAGCTCGCCCATCGCGATCGCGATGCCGCCGAGCGACATGATGTTCGCCGTGATCCCCAGGACCCGGAACGGGATGAACGCGACGAGCACGGCAATCGGAAGGGTGATGAGCGGTATGAGCGCGCTCGGCACGTGCCGCAGGAACAGCAGCACGATGATGACCACGGTGAGCAGCACCTCGACGAGCGTCACGCTCGCGTTGTCGATCGCGCGGCGGATCAACACCGAGCGGTCGTAGATCGGAACGATCTCCATCCCCGACGGCAAGCCCGGCTCGATCTCGCGGATGCGCGCCTTGACGCGATCGATCACGTCGACCGCGTTCTCTCCCTGGCGCATCACGACGATCCCCGACACCACTTCGCCGGCGCCATCCAGATCCGCCACCCCCCGCCGCAGATCAGGACCGACCGTCACGTGGCCGATGTCGCGGATCCGGATCGGCGTGCCGCTCTCGCTGGCCGACACGACGATGTTCTCGAAGTCGGCGACCGACTTCGCGTAGCCGCGGCCCCGCACCATGTACTCGGTGCCGCCGAACTCGATGAGCCGGCCGGCAGTCTCCGTGTTGCCGCCGCGCACCGCCTCGACGACACGCTGTATCGACAGGCCGTAGTTGCGCAGCCGGTTCGGGTCGACGTTCACCTGATACTGCCGGCCGAAGCCGCCGATCGAGGCCACCTCCGACACGCCGGGCACCGCCTTCAGGTAGTAGCGCAGGGACCAGTCCTGGTACGACCGCAGATCCGCCAGGCTGTGTCTGCCGGATCGGTCGACGAGCACGTACTGGAACACCCAGCCAAGCCCGGTGGCGTCGGGCCCGAGCTCGGTCCGCGCATCGGGTGGCAGCCGCGACAGCACGCCCGAGAGGTACTCCAACGTCCGCGTGCGCGCCCAGTAGGTGTCGGTGCCGTCCTCAAAGATGACGTAGACGAACGAGTAGCCAAAATCGGAGACGCCGCGGACCGCTTTCACGCGCGGCGCGCCAAGCAGCGCCGTCACGATCGGATACGTGACCTGCGCCTCGATGAGGTCGGGGCTGCGATCCCACCGCGAGTAGACGATGACCTGCGTGTCTCCCAGGTCGGGGATCGCGTCGAGCGGCACGTGCCGCAGTGCGACCGCGCCGGCGAGCGCGGCGGCGGCCACGAACAGCAGGACGAGGAACTTGTTCCTGACCGACCAGTCGATGATGCGGTCGATCATCGCTTCGCCTTCATGCGGCTCTCGGAATCGATGAAGAACGTGCCCGAGACCACGATCCGCTCGCCAGCCGTGAGCCCTTTCGTCACCTCGACGTCGTCGCCGGCGCGCCATCCCGTCTCGACCAGCCGCGGCTCGAAGGATCCGTTTCCGCGGTCGACGAACACCGTCTTGCGCAGCCCCGAATCCACGATCGCATCCGCGGGCACGACGAGCGTCGGGGGACGGTCGACCGGGAACTCCACGTCAACGAACATGCCGGGCGCGAGCACCGAACGCGGGTTCGCCGCATCGAGCCGCACCTTCAGCGTCAGCGTCGCCTCGTCGAAGATCGGCTCCGACGGACTCACCGTCGCCGACACTGCGCGGCTCTCTCCGGCCGAGGTGATCCGCGCGGAGGCGCCGCGGCGGATGAACGGCAGCTGGTGGCGGTACACGTCGGCCAGAATCCACACGCGGTTGAGATCCGCGATCCGGTAGAACTCGAAGCCGCGATCGAACCGGAGGCCGGGCGCGACGCTGCGCTTCAGCACGACGCCGTCCACGGGCGACTCTACGCGGATGTCCTGCACGAGTTCGCGGCGGCTGCCCATCTCTCTGAGCTGCGAGTTGGAGACGCCCAGGGTCCGCAACTCGTCGGCCATCCGGTCGATCGCCTCGGCGCCCCGCAACGAGGCGTGCGCCTGCGCCTGCGTCTGCGGCTGCCGCTGGGGTTGGGGCTGCAGGATCGCCATGCGGTAGAACGCTTC
>DATAEK010000343.1:0-6563 GCA_036258055.1 Vicinamibacterales bacterium | reverse complement strand
CGGGATGCAATTGATGCTGAAAGGAGACGGCCACGATTGGAGCTCGGGCTGGTCGCTTGAGATCGAATTAGGTGGCGGCAACGGCGCGGCGCCGTATCGAAATGAAATCCAAGGATGCCCCTCCTACGTGCCGACGGTCGGATTGTACAAAACTGGCACGGTCTGCGATTCGACGGTTGATGCGAATCCCGTAGCCGGCTGTCTGGCCGTTCGCACGGGTGTCCGTCAAGGGCCTACGAGTAAACAAGGCGTCGATTACTTGGTCGGATTGGACAGCGGCGCATCGTGGGACACTACGCAGAACAAGGTCGTTGGCGGCTGCACCGCGGCGGGCGATTGCGTGAGCGTCAATCCGCTCGGGACGCCACTCAGTCCGCGAGTCATTCCGTTGGCGCTGTTCGATCCTGTTGCTTATGCGGCCACGTCGTGTAATGGCAATCCCTGCGTGGCGCGTGTCACGAACCTGTTGGGCTTCTTTTTAGAGGGAATGTGCGATGAAGTGTTCGCGACCCCGCCCACCTGGTGCGGGAATCAGCCGAGTCAAACGGTCGTCGGACGACTGATGCCGTACCCGGGAGAAGCGCGAGGCGCGTCCGGCTCCGCCGGCCCGGAGACCTTTCTGAAGATTACGCGCTTGATTCGATGACGCATCACGCGAAGATCTGGCTGGGCGCAGTCATCGTGGTTTCGGAGCTGGCGATTGTGGCAACGCATTGGGACGAGGCGCGTGCCCTCCAACGCGTCGTCTATCAGACGCTATGGAAGTACGCGCCGAAGCCTGCCGGGTACGTTCCGCCGGATCGATTTGCACCGCGCAAACCCGATCCAAAGCCGCAGGCTGAGCGCGGGATCGAGCGCTGACCGCGAACGTTTCTCTGAGGAAGAAGTTGGTGGGCGCTAGTGGATTCGAACCACTGACCCCCGCCGTGTGAAGGCGGTGCTCTACCGCTGAGCCAAGCGCCCAACTGTCGCTCTCAGAATACCTTACCCACCCACCGGTTTAGCAACCCTAAAGCGTCAGACCTCCTCCCGCGGTTCACCACTCGTCACAGGAACGCGCGCACAGCGAACGGCGCGAACACGTGTCCAACGCGATTGACACCCCCCGGCAATGCTGTAATCATCACGTCCGTTACGTCCCACAGAGGTTCCTCCGGTGTCCTCCGCCAACCGTGTCAGACCCTCGGCGTCGTCGCCGCCCGAGCGGGCCGGCGTACGGTTCGGTGTCTTCGAGCTCGATTCACGATCCGGTGAGCTCCGGAAGCACGGGGTACGGATCCGCATTCAGGACAAGCCGCTGCGTATTCTCGAGCGGCTGCTCCAGCAGCCGGGCGAGCCGGTCACGCGTGACGACCTGCGGAGAACGCTCTGGCCCGACGACGTGTTCGTCGATTTCGATCACGGTCTGAACTCCGCCATCAACAAGCTGCGCGACGCACTCGGCGACTCGGCGGCGAGCCCCCGCTTCGTCGAGACTCTGCCGCGTGGCTATCGCTTCATCGCGCCGGTGATCAACGCGGAGACGGCTCAGGAAGCACCTTCGTCGCTGTTGCCAGCTCTGACGTCACTCGCGGCTGCGCAGTCTGCTCCCCGATGGCCGACACGAACCGCGGTGATGGTGGTCGCGCTCGCGGCGGCCATCGGCCGGGATTCACTGCGTTTGGGGGCGCGACCGTCTCCGCCGATGCTCGGACTCGCGGTCCTGCCGTTTCAGAATCTCAGCGCGGACCCGGAGCAGGAATTCTTCAGCGACGGCTTCACCGACGAGATGATCGCGCAGGTCGGCAAGCTGGAACCGGCAAGGCTCCGGGTGATCGCCCGCACGTCCGTGATGCAGTACAAGCGAAGCACCAAGAAGATCGACCAGATCGGCGCGGAGCTTGGCGCCGACTACCTCCTCGAAGGAAGCGTGCTGCGCGCGGATTCCCGCGTCAGGATCACGGCGCAACTCGTACGGGTCCGCGACCAGGCGCGCGTGTGGGCACAGAGCTACGAGCGCGACCTGCGCGACGTGCTGGCTCTTCAAACCGAAGTCGCGCGCACGATTGCGAGCGCCATCGAAGTGACGGTCGAACGCGCCGCCGGCCGTCCGGTGCCCGACCGACCGCGCGTGAGCCCGGACGTCTACGAAGCCGACCTGAAGGGCCGCTACTTCCTGGACAAGAGCCCGGGAGGATCGAAGAAAGCCATCGAGTACTTTCAGCAGGCGATCGATCTGGATCGTCAGCCGCTGCTCGAGCGGCTTCGACAGGAAATGCCGCGGCTCGGCTTCGAGATCGCCACGCCGCCGGGCACGAAGTCAGCGCTCATCACGTTCGTCGTCAAGGATGCCGCTGATGTACGGCGGCGGCTGGAGAAGGCCAGCATCAACGCGAGACTCGGCCCCCACTTCATCAGGCTTTCGCCGTCCGTTTACAACGAACTGGCGGACGTCGACCGGCTGCTGACTGCCTTGTCCTGATCTGAAAGCCGGTCAGAACCCGGTTCCCTTACCTTTGGCCTGTGTGGTGAGCACCTGGAGGATGTGCGCGTAGCGCTCGTCCGCGGTGGCGAAGGCCTTCATGTACTCCTCCTCGCTCATCTTGGCCTTCTTCCACTGACCGTCGAAGGTGACCTGGGTCTTGCCCTGCTCCCACTGATCGGCGCCCTGACCGTCCTCGGGTTTCGCGACGAGCCCATCCACGTTCGTGTCGATCACGAACACCTTGCTGCCCGCGACGGACGCGGAGTTCAGATCGATGTACACGTCGCGGTAATTCTGCTTTGCAATCTTGTCAGTCAGGAGGGCCGGTGCTGCGTACTTGGCGGATACGACGAGGATCTGGCTGCCCGGAAAGTAAAGGGCGGCGACGAACGTGCCCGGCTCCGCAGGATCGGCGGCCGCGATGGCCTCGAGCTTCGCGCCATCGAGCGCCTGCGCAAGCTCTTTTGCCGCGGCTGCTGATTTGGCGGTCTGGAACGCCTGGAGAAGGATAGTCGACGAGAGGCAGACGGCTGCGGCGATCGACAGGGCCGCTGCAACGCAATTGGAGCGGGTGCTCGACGTGCGCATGGGAACCTCATGTAAATGTGGCTCCCTTCTACCATCCCGCATGCTGGTAGGTCAATGTCACCGGTCCGAGAGGCCCGGGGGCATCTCGCGGGCACGACGGGTGGCGCCAGGCGTCAGCCGATGAACAGGGGGTCTTCTTCTTCGGCCTGCCGTCCGTGGCGCGCCGGCCGGGCCCGTCGCAATGCGCTCACGCCCGCGCGCAGCGCCGCCACGATGGCCATGCCCTCGCGCGCAGGGGTAATGATCGCCTGCTGGACGATCCCCGCGGTCTCGTCGACCCGGCGTGACAGATCCGTCACGAGCCGATCGACTTTCTCCGCCTGCGCCGTGGCGATGACCGCCGTGCGCGACGCCTCGTCGGCGATCGTGTGGATCTTCCCCATGAGCGGCCGCACGTCCTGTTGCAGCGACGTCAGCGCCTGCTGCGCCTGACGGGCGATGCGCGCAAGCGCGACGACGGCGCCCACCTGGATGAGCGCCATCACGAGCGTCGCCAGTGCGATCACCCCGAGGAATATCTCACTCCAGTTCACAGAGTTCTTTCTCCCTCGGGCGGTGGAACGCCGGCGCCAGTTCGCGCCTGCTCGTAGGCTTCCCGGCCGCGATCGATCGCCGACGCAATCGTGTCGCGCTGACGGTTGATGAACTCGCGGCCCTGCCGGGCGGCCTCGGTCGCGCGCTCGCGTCCGTCACGCGCCTTTTCGCCGAGGATCCGCCGGACCTCGTCACCAGAGGCCGGCGCCAGCAGCAGCGCAACGGCCGCGCCGGTTACCGCGCCCAGCACGAACGCCACGACGACAACCCCTGCCCCGCCATCGTCTCTCGCCATGTGCACGCTCCTGTCGGCGCGAATCACATCTCGTGGCCGCCCGCCGCCGCGGCCCGAGGGTCAGGAGATGCTTCGTTTCAGAAGATGCTGACCCTGACGTTGAGGTACTTTTTCGGGTCCTTCCTGATGTCGCCGAGCAGCGCGCGCATCTCGCTCGCGGCTGAATTAATATTGTCATACAACTGCTTATCGTGCAGCAGTTGTCCTGCCGTTCCCTCACCCTTTTCGAGCTGTCCGACCAGACGATCCACGCGGTCCGCCAGCGAATTGAAACGGTCGTAGAGCTCTCTCTCGGTCAGGAGCTTGCCGAGCGTCCCCTCGCCGCGATTGAGACGGCCTGTAGCCTGGTCAACGTTGGCAGATGCAGAGGTCAGCGATTTCGCGAGCGCCTCGTCGTTCAGAAGCCGGCCCAGGCTCCCCTCGCCGGCGTTGATCCGCTTGGTGACGGCCTGCAGGTCGGCCAGGGCGGCGTTCAGGTTCTTGTAGGCAGCTGGATCCTTGAGCAGGCCGCCAAGGGTCCCTTCGCCGCGGCTCAGCATTCCCGTAACGATCTCAGCGGAATCCACGAACCGATTGATCTCGGAGTACAGCTGATCGTCGGTGAAGAGCTTGCCGGCGGTGCCCTTACCGGCGCGAAGGTCCTTCAACATCCCGTTCAGCTGTTCGAGGCTCTGGGTTGCTCCCTCGGCCACATCCCCGAGCTGGCCGCGGGTACGGCCTGACGGCAGGAAGTCGCCGTCGTTCAACGGCGTCCCCTTCATCGACGCGATGATGTCGATGACCGGCTCACCGAGCAGGCTCAACGATCCGATGGTCGCGCGAGACTCGTTCGTGATACGCGACTGCATCTCCTTCTTGATCTTCAGACCGACCTCGACGTCCGATCCGGAGAACTTGATGGTGTCGACCTTCCCCACTTCGACTCCCGCGACGCGCACGACGGCGCCGGTCTTCAGACCCTGCACATCGCCAAATCGCGTCTTCAAGTTGTACTGCTCCCAGAAGAATCCGGACTGGCCGCCGACCGCCACGATCAGCATGACGGCCAGCGCCATGGCGGCCACCGCGAGAATCCCAATCTTCAATTCCGACCAGGCCAGTGAACGTGTGCGGGGCATATCAGTGATCCTTGTAGTCGGTAGTCGGCAGTCGTGAGTCGATAGTCAGTCGTGAGTCGATAGTCAGTCTTGAGTCGGTAGTCAGTCGATAGTCAGTCGACGGCGTTCCTCAGTTCAGGAATGCGTGGATGTACGAATCGCGGTCCGCGATCGCCCGCAGCTCCGTCGCGTTCCCTTCGAAATGAATCGAGCCGTCCTTCAACATGATGAACTCGGCCTCGTCCGCCTTGTGGCCTTCGGCGCGGTCGAATTCCAGCTGCTGCCCCCGCTTTACCGCCGTGTGCTCGGCGACGAAGAACGCGTCCCGGAGCTGATGCGTCACGAGGATCGAGCTGACGCCCTCGAGGTCGCGCAGCTTGATGATCTCCTCGTCGACCGTCAGGGCGGTGATCGGGTCGAGCCCAGTCGTCGGCTCGTCGTACAACAGAATGCGCGGCTTCGCCGCCATCGCTCGGGCGATTGCCACGCGGCGACGCTGCCCGCCCGAGAGCTCCGACGGCATGCGGTCGATGAACTCCGCGAGCCCGATGAACCCCAGGACCTCCTCGACTCTCCGCGTAGCCTTGTCCACCGGCCAGTTCAGCTCCTCGAACAACTTGTAGCCCACGTTCTCCTTCACGGTGAGGGAGTCGAAAAGTGCACCTTCCTGGAACACCATGCCGAGATCGGCGCGGACCACCATCAACTGATCCTCGGTCATGTTGTCGATGCGCTCGCCGTTGACGAAGATCTGCCCCTTGTCCGGCTGAAGCAGGCCCAGGATGAGGCGCAGAATCGTCGACTTCCCGGCGCCGCTCGCGCCCAGGAAGATCTTCGTGTGCCCGGTTTGCAGCGTGAAGCTGACGTTCTCGAGAATGACCTTCTCGTCGAACGCCAGGTGAACGCCGTCAAAGACGATGATCGGGCCGCCGAATCCGAGTGCCTCGTCGAGGAGCGCCGGCCGGGCGTTGGTCTGGTTGGTCGCCATCAGTACATCAACGCAATGAGGAGTTGCGTGACGAGGTAGTCGACTGCGATAACCGCGACGGAACTCGCGACAACGGCGTTCGTCGTCGCGCGGCCGACCCCCTGCGTGCCGCCCCGCGTCCGCAGTCCGACGTGACAGCCAATACTGACGATCGCAAACCCGAGAAAGAACGGCTTGATCAGGCCCATCCAGACGTCCTGGATGTAGAGACCCGTCACGACCGCGTTCCAGTAGACCGACGAAGCCACGCGGAGCAGCGAGGCGGTCACGATCCATCCGCCGACCATGCCCACGCCGCCAGCGATCACCGTCAGGATGGGCATCATCAGCAGGCCGGCCAGAATGCGCGGGAGGATCAGCTTTCGAATCGGATCGGTCCCGAGCGCTCGCAGTGCCGCGATCTGGTCCGTCACCATCATCGATCCGAGCTCGGCGGCGATGCCTGACCCCACGCGTCCGGCAACCATGAGGCCGGTGAGCACCGGGCCGAGCTCCTTCACCATCGACGCGCTTACCAGGCGTCCGACCATCGAACGGGCGCCGAATTGATCGAGCGTGAACCCGGATTGCAGCGCGAGCACCATGCCGGTGAACATG
>DATAEK010000304.1:0-6861 GCA_036258055.1 Vicinamibacterales bacterium | reverse complement strand
GCAGATCGTCGCATCGCAGGGTGGGTTCGCAACAGGGCGCTTCACCCGTCCCGATGAAGTGGCTGACCTCGTGCTGTTCCTGGCCAGCGATCGTTCAGGCAATATCACAGGAGCAGACTTCGTCATCGACGGAGGGTTGATCAAGACGCTCTGACGGTGACGCCGTCGAGAATTGGTCTTCGTCCCGTCAGCGAAGCGCGAAGAAAGCACGGGTGCGGAAGATGATCCGAGAACTTCGAAGCCTCGGCTACCACGCCCATGGCGAGGCCGCGTCAATCGCGTGAGCGCAGGATCCCTCAGAAATGGACACCCAGCCTGACGCCAAACTCGCTCGTGACGTTGACCGGTTCGTAGGCGCCAAGCTGCTCCGGTGCGGTCACATTGTTGACCGTGAACGTCGCGGTTTCAGAATTCACCGGCGAGGCGCTGACGTGCCAGCCCACGTAGTACGGTTCCACCGACCAGTGCCTCGTCATCGGAATCTTCGCACTGGCACGCAGCGCCCATCCGCCAGACTGGGAGAACGAGATATCCGTAAAGCCATCGACGGTAAACGCAGGCGCCGTTGGCGTCGCCGGAACAAACCCACCGCCCAAGTCCGAATCGCGAGTGTGTTGCCAGCCGTGGAGCAGGAGATCGTATTCCACGTTGAGGCTCAGCGCCGGCGCCGCATGCGAACCGACATTGGTGCGCGCCGTCAGACCGAGAGGCAGGTAGAGATAATCGTCGGTGCGATATCCCGGCACGCCGCTCGTGCCGTTCGACAAATGACGCAGACCGAGGCCGGTATACGGCGACCATCCCCATTGCTGACCGATCAGGTCCTTGCCGGCGAGGGCGCGGCCTTCGACATACCAGTCCTCGTCGCCGGTCTCGTTGCACGGCGACGCCGTACCCACATCGAGCGCATAGCCGTTCGGCGACGCGCTGTCCGGCGTGATCACGAAGGAATAGCACCAGCCGTCGTAGGCGGTGTTTCCGACCGTGCCGCGCACGTCCGCCTGGGCGAACCAGTGACGCCCCTTGTTGAGCGACAGCGTGCCGGTGTAATCGAACACGAACTTGGCGCCGTGGATCGAGATGGCCTGGTCGCCAGGCTCGCGATACGTATAGCTGGCCACGCCCGCGCTCACGTCGTGCCCGGTCGGTGTTGCCAGACCGGCCTCGACGGTGGCGGATGAGCCACTGGACTGCGCGATCGAATCAGGCGTTTGCGCGAACGCCTGGGATGCCATCAGCGTCATGACACCCGCGACGAGGAATGTTTTCATCGAACTCCAACGGAGACAGTCAGCAGGCGTGATCTGAGTCCGGTGCAATTCCCGTTCCTCGGGCGTCGAGCCGCGAATCGGGCTTTCAGCACCGAACTTCGGCGAAACGTGGATTCGATGTGTCCAGGAGTTCGTACGAAGTCAATCGCGGCGCGCCTGAAGTCCCGCCTCTCCCGATCGCCAGCATGCGGCAGGTTCTGATGTTTCCCGGATCCTCCGGAGTGTCTACGGCGAGATTACGGGGAAGTCGCGCCTCCGAAAGGAGATGTATTCAAGAGGTTCGCAACGCGACGATAGGATCCACGCGGCTCGCCCGCCAAGCGGGGCCTGCGGCGGCGGCGAGCGCCGCGGTCACGAAGATTGCCACAACACCGCTCAGTGTGGCGGTCTGGTCCGCGTTCACCATCACCACCGACGACAGCCACCGGCCCGCATAGACGGAGCAAAGGACCCCTGGCACCGCGCCGGTCGAGACGCTCCGGAGCGTCTCGAGTAACACGACACGCAGCACATCGGCCGGCCGTTGACCGAGCGCGAGTCGAACGCCAATCTCCCGCGTCCGCTGCGTCACCGCGTAGGAGACGACGCCGTGCAGACCGACGATGGCGAGCAGGAGCGTCAGAGCGGCGAGCGTGCCTGTGACGATCGCGCGAAACCGCTCGGGAGCGGCGCTCTCCGCCAGCCGCGCCTCCATCGTCGCCGTGTCGGTCAACGCGACGTCGGCATCGATCGACTTCGTGCGCTCCTGCAATTCGGCCAGAACCGCAGCAGCCGGACGGTCGGTCTTGAGCAGAAGCCAGGTATTGTCGCGCACAACTTGGCGGCGCGGGACATAGACGTCGGCGTCGAAGGGATCGCTGAGCGCCGCGTGGCGGATGTCGCCCGTGACCCCCACGATCTCCCAGGTGCCATCGTTCCACTCGATACGGCGGCCGACGGCGTCCTGGCCGGGAAACGCGGTCTTCGCAAACGTCTCGCTCACCATGACCACGGGCGGCGCGCCGGCGCGATCCGAAGCGGACAAACGGCGTCCCCGAAGAACCGGAATGCGCATCACCTCGAAGTACTCCGGGCTCACCATGAAGAAGTGCGCCATCGGCCCGCGCGGCGCCGCATCGGCCGTTCCCGTGCGCCGGTACCCGTCTCCCCACGAACCGGCCGTAAACGGGATGAACATCGCGTGCGCCGCGGCGGTCACGCCGGGCAGCGATGCGGCGGCGTCGCGCAGGCGGTCCTGCAATGCCACGGTCTGTGAGGGCTCACCGTGCGGAATTGGCGGGATCGACGCCCGGATGGTTATCACGCTCTCAGGATCGAACCCCGGTTTCGTAGACGTGAGGTTGAGGAACGTTCGGAGCAGAAGTATCCCGCCGAACAGCAGGACAATCGACACCGAGACCTGCGCGGCGACGAAGATGTTCGTCATGCGGCGGTGCCCAATGGTCAGGCCGCTGCGCGCATCGCCGCGCAGATCGGCGCCGACCTGCGTGTCGCGAAGACGACGGGTCCGCGGGAAGCCCGTGAGAAGCGCCGCGCCGAGCGTGCAGGCGGCGGCAATTGCCAGGACGCGACCGTCGAGCGTTACGTCGGCCGCGAGTGGAAGGGTGCCGGGGTAGCGCGAGACGAGCCACAGGGCGAGCGGCTGCGCGAGCGCGACGCCGATTGCGCCGGCGACGCCGAAGAGCGCGAGGCTTTCCGTCCACAGCTGACGGGCCAGGCGTCGAGGCGATGCGCCGACGGCGCCGCGGATGCCAAACTCCAGGGTGCGCGCGTGCGCCTGGGCGAGGAGCAGGTTGGCGATGTTCGCGCAGGCGACGGCCAGCAGCATCGCGACTGACAGCGCGAGCAGCACCATCACCGGTTTGATCGGCCCGACCATCGCGTCCTGCAGTCCGTCGAGGAGTATGGAGCGATCGCGGTTGGTGTCCGGATATGTAACGGCCAGCCGGGCGGCAATCGTCGAGATCTCGCTCCTGGCTGCCGCCATCGTGGCGCCGGCGCGCAGCCGCCCGATTGCGGACAGCGCGATCGATCCGCGCTGGTTCAGAAACGAGGATGGAGGAAACGTGAGCGCGGTCCACACATCGGCACCGCCCGCTGGGAACCGATCGGCCTCAGGAGGGAGCACACCCACGATCGTGTGGCGCACGGCGCCAACCTGCAGCGTGCGGCCGACGGCGGAAGGATCGCCGGCAAAATGCGACTTCCAGAATGTGTATCCCAGCATGACCGCCGGCGCCGCGCCGAAGCGGTACTCCTCCGCCTGCAGCGCGCGTCCGATCAGCGGCCGGATGCCGAGCACCGGGATCACCTCCTCGGTGGCGAGCATCAGCGTGGCGGAGAAGGCAGGCGCGTCCTCTTGCACACGCACCGTTCCGGGCGCGACGTCATACACGCCGATGGTTTCGAGTTGCGCCGACGTCGCCTTCCAGTCCTGCGCGTCGAGGTAATTCACCTCCGGCGCGCGTCCGAGATTCTGGACCGTCGTGCTGAAGCGGACCAGCCGATCGGGCGCGGGGAAGGGCAGGGGACGGAGGAACACGCCCTCCATCACGCTGAAGATCGCGGTGCTGGCGGCGATGCCCAGGGCGATGGCAAGCGTGACGGAGAGCGTGACGACCGGAGCGCGGCGGCTCATACGCCACGCGTACCGCAGATCCGTGATCAAGCCCATGAACGTTCTCCCCGTGCGCCGATCGGGCGCGGCCGACATCATTCGCGATGCGATCAGAGTGGTGACACGCTGCCGAATGAGGGGCGGCGCGGACAGACAGGCCTGTTTCCAATACCAGCGGCGCGCTGCCGCGGCGCCGACGGTCGCGGCCAGTTCGTCGAATTCCTCCGACAGATCCCCGGCGAGGAAAGCGCGGTTCTCTGCCGCCGCCAGTATGCGGACCAGCGCCTGCGCGAGCGGTGGCGGCAACGGCGCGCCTGGTTTGCTCATGACCGGCCGCCCCGTAAATCCGGCGACAGTCCGGCCATCATGCGGGCAAGCATCGCGGTCGAATGCCGGAGCGCTCGAGCCCCGGCTCCGGTGAGGCTGAAATATTTTCTGGCGCGTCCGCCTTGCACCGGCTGCGGATCGGACACGCGGAACCGCACGAGCCCCTTCTCCTCGAGCCGGGCAAGCGTCGCATAGACAGCGCCGATCGCCACTGTTCGGCCGGTGCGCGCTTCGATCTCGCGCCGGATCGTGACGCCGTACGCAACGTCGCCCTGGTGCGCCAGCGCGAGCATCACGTAGAGCTCGAATTCGCCGACGAAATCCCCCTTGGCCATGTTTGTTCTACAAACGCGTACTTAGACGGCGGGCGGTCCGAAACAGTTTAGCGATCCGGAAAAGACTTGATACGAACGGTGTGACGAGGGGGGCGGGTGCTCTTAGCCTTCGCGCGGGTCATGAGCGAAGGCTGGCGGAGAGAGTGGGATTCGTCCGCCTTCGCAAAGGCTACGGCGGGATCTCATCACGTCGGCGACGCCATCCCGGCGTAGCTCGCGCCGAATCAGACGCGAGCGAAGGAGGATGGCGAGAGAGTGGGATTCGAACCCACGGTAGAGTTCCCCTACACACGCTTTCAAGCGTGCTCAATCGACCACTCTGACATCTCTCCATTTAGAATCAACAACTTACGGACGCGCCACGATCAGGATTCTGCCGATTGTGATAGGTCCTCCAATGTGCCGCGATCACTTACGGGCTTTTCCAGTATAGCCGCGGCATTACTGCTCCCTCAGCGAAATGACCGACGCGCGTCAATCCTGCTGAATCGAAATGTTGAGACTGCTTCGAAATCGGCCTGTGTAACGGTTTGCTAAACGCCGATCAGCATTTCGGCCATCCCGTTTTTCCTCGCAAATTCTCGCGTTTCAACCACTTCCTCGAACGACCGGGTTGGCTGCTGTTGGCTCCCGAGACCCCGTCTTGGTAGCTGGAAGGGACAGTTTCAGGGACAGTCTCTACATCGGTTTATCGAACCGGCGACTGCATCTGTTGGAGATCGCGCTGCCGACGATCACGTGGGCCATCCGAAGCTCCTGAGGCCTCGACTTGATATCTGCGCTGCATACTCTTACCAGGAAGTTGTTCACCAGGTTTTCCACACCGGACCGGCGGCGAAGAGCTGGTCGGTATACTCGCCTTCGAGTCCTTCGCCCCTATCGATTGTCAGCACGCCAGGCCGTTCGGCTGCTGCAGGCCCAGGAGTCGGCGTCATAGCGGGGACGATTACGGCGCGTTCGGCCGCGGGCACTGGAAATTCTGGCTCCAAGCCGGCCATGGGATGGAGGACGCGACCCACAGCGTTCAGTCGTGACACTCGTCCCAGGCCCTGCTGCAGCACCTTCGCTTCGCGCCCCTCGTGCGGCCATCGATCCACTTGCGACGCAAGGTCGGGCGGAAATTCCGCGAGCACTTCGTCATGACACGCCGCGCAGAGGTAGGTGTAGGGGTGGGGATCCGTGCGTTCCAACGCGCCGGATCTTCCGGACCGATCGAGATGACAACGCATACAGGCACGCGGATCGGCGCCGGCGAAGTAGTCGTTGATTGGTGCCGGCAGCAGTTGGGCTTCTGCGGCGCTGCCGGTTCGTTTGGCAATGTGCGCCGTCAGAAGGTGACTCTGAACCAATGCGCGTCCCAGCGCTTTTCGAAGCGCCCGCTTAGCGAGACCGTCGACTCGGGCGACGGATTCGGCATACAGCGTGATCAACTCGATTTCGGCTACGCGCATCGTCTGTAGCGTTTTCGTTGTGCTGAAGCGAGACACGATGCTCGCTTGTGTCTTCGCGAACGTCCTGCGCACGCCACTCCGTTCGTCGGGAGTACCCCCCAGCATTCGGATCAACGTGGCCATTTGCTCAACATTCGCCTGTTTGCCGTTCTTGGCATCCTGGAACATCACCACGTAATCGGGCGCTGTTTCATGCGCAACGGCCGTGTCGATGGCGGCGATTCCGGATATCTCACGCGTTACGAGCGGCTCTAGTTGCCGTTCGAGCGCTGTGCGGCTCGCTTCCGTGACCCTCATCGCGACTCCTCCGCCTGCCACCACGCCCGACTCGTGGTCGTTTCCATTCGCTCGATGCGAACGGCTGCGACTTTCTGTACCGGCTGCTTCGACACGGGATCCGATACGTCGGGCGTGAGGCTATTCGCTGCGTGCTCCTCTCCGAGGTCGCCGTAATGGAACGGCACGAACACCACTCCGGGCGGCACGACGTCACCCACCTTCGCCGGAGCGACGACGGATCCACGACGCGAGACGACGCGGACACGGTCGCCATCGAGAATGCCGCGTTGATTGGCGTCGGCGGCGTTGATGGCCACGAAGACAGCCGGGGCAGCTTCGTGGAGCTGCGGCGCTTTCCCTGTTTTTGTTCGCGTGTGCCAATGGTACGCCTGACGACCGCTGATCGCGATCGTCGGGAACTGTTCATCCGTCGTCTCGAGCGGCGGCTGGTACTCGGCCGTCACGAACACGGCGCGCCCTCGTGCGTCGCGTTTGTCGCGGTACTCGTTGAGGGTGTGCTCGTGTCCGGTTTGGAGATCAGCCTCGTAGGACTCGGAGAGCTGCCATTCAGTTGGAAAATG
>DATAEK010000338.1:0-28399 GCA_036258055.1 Vicinamibacterales bacterium | reverse complement strand
ACTCGCGTCCATCGCGTACGGATACCAATCCTCAATCAACAATCAACAATTCTCAATCGACAATCCACAATCCAGCGATCGTCAATCCTCAATCCCGACAATCCACAATCAGCGATCCGCAATCATCAATCCCCAATCTTCAATAGACAAGAATTGCAGAATGCCCGTCATCTCAGTCCGTGACCTTGTCAAGACCTACCACGTGGGCGAGGTCACCGTGCGTGCGCTGCGCGGCGCGAACATGGATGTGAACGCCGGCGAGTTCGTCGCGGTCACCGGGCCATCCGGGTCCGGGAAGTCGACGCTCATGCACATTCTCGGCTGTCTCGATCGGCCGACGAGCGGGCAGTACCACCTCGACGGCAAAGACGTCTCAAAGATGTCGAAGGACGAGCTCGCGCGCGTCCGCAACCAGAAGATCGGTTTTGTGTTCCAGGGATTCAACCTGCTCTCGCGAACGACGGCGCTCGACAACGTCGAGCTGCCCCTGCTCTACAACGGCGGCAGCCGGATGAAGGCCGCCGAGCGGCACCGACGCGCCATAGCGGCACTCACAGCGGTCGGCCTGGCCGAGCGGTTTCACCACTATCCCAACCAGCTCTCGGGCGGCCAGCAGCAGCGCGTCGCGATCGCCCGCGCGCTCATCAGCGAACCATCGATCATCCTGGCCGACGAGCCCACGGGCAACCTCGATACGCGCACGAGCATCGAGGTCATGGGGATCTTTCAGCGCCTCAACGCCGAACGGGGGATCACCATCATCCTGATCACGCACGAGGTGGACATCGCCGAGTACGGCACACGGCTCGTGCGCTTTCGCGACGGCAGGATCCAGGTTGATCAACCGATCGCGAAGCGGCGCGACGCCGCGAAGGAATTGGCCGCGCTTCCGCCGCCCGATGACACCGACGACGCGCCGCCCCCGAAATCGGACCCGGCGCCCGCGGAACACGGCGGAGTCGCGTGACGCGGACAAGCGCCTGCGGCCGCAGCCGAGCACGAAGGTGCGAGGCTGCCGCGAGCGGGGGTGGGGCCCCGCGAGCCCTGAGAAATGCACAGGGAAGAGTGAAAACCCATTTCGCACGGTTTGAACGAGCCACAGACTAAGCCATGTCGATTCTCATGACGCTGCGGATCGCGCTGAAGGCGCTGAATCGCAACAAGATGCGCACCATCCTGACGATGCTCGGCATGATCATTGGTGTCGGGGCGGTCATCACGATGGTGGCGCTCGGCCGCGGCGCGCAGACCACGATCGAGGAGCAGGTCAAGGCGGCCGGCACCAACATGATCACCATCAACGCCGGCAACTTCTCCCAGGGCGGGGTGCGGCAAGGCCAGGGCAACTCGACGACGCTGGTGCCCGACGATGCGAATGCGATCCGTCAGCTCCCCGGCGTCCAGTACGTCGCTGCAGGCGTCAACAGCCGCGCCCAGGTCATCGCAGGAAACCAGAACTGGTCGACTCAGATTCAGGGTACGGAGGTCGATTTCCCGCTGATTCGAAGCTGGCCGACGAAATACGGCTCGTTCTTCACCCAGCAGGACGTCAACAGCGCGGCGAAGGTCGCGGTCCTCGGCACGGTTGTCTCCGACACCCTGTTCGGACCGGACACCGATCCGACAGGTCAGATCATCCGCATCCGCAACCAGCCCTTCAAAGTCATTGGCGTGATGATGAGCAAGGGCACGTCGAGCATGGGCCAGGATCAGGACGACGCCATTTTTGCGCCGTACACGACCGTCCAGAAGAAACTGCAGGGGATACAGCACATCAACAAGATCGACGTGTCCGCCGTGACCGCCGACACCGCACCCGTGGCGCAGTCCATAACTGACACACTGAGACAGCGTCACAAGCTCATCGGATCGGATCCTGACGACTTCATGGTGCGCACGCTCGAGGAGATGGCGGCGGTCCGGACCGAGACGACGCGTACGATGACCACGCTCCTCGCTGCCATCGCCGGCGTCTCGCTGATCGTCGGCGGCATCGGCATCATGAACATCATGCTCGTGTCCGTCACCGAACGGACGCGTGAGATCGGACTGCGCATGGCCATCGGTGCGCGCGGCAGGGACGTTCTGATGCAGTTCCTGGTTGAAGCAGTCGTCCTCAGCCTGTTCGGCGGGCTTCTGGGTATCGGAATGGGCTACGGCCTCTCTGGCGCTGCCGAGAGGTTCCTCCAGTGGCCGACGACGATCCCGCCGGAAGCCATCGGCATGGCATTTGGATTCGCCGCCGTCACTGGCGTATTCTTCGGGTTTTATCCGGCCTTGAAGGCCGCGCGACTGGATCCAATCGAAGCTCTGCGCTTCGAATGACGGGTCAGTCGCTGGAGATTAGTCGGGGTCGATCGATAGACGGGGTGTTCGTCAGTCTCATCATTCAAAGGAGCATCGCATGCAGCGGGCAAGAATCGGATTGATCGCAGCCGCCATCCTGGCGGTGGCGACGGTGGCGTTCGCGCAGAAGCCGGACTTCTCGGGCACATGGACGGCGGAACCAGCAGCCGCGCCAACTGGCGGCGGTGGTGGCGGCGCTGGAATGCGCGGCGGCGGCGGCCCAATGACCGTCAAGCAGACGGCCGACACGCTGAGCATCGAGCGGCAGGGCCAGAACGGCGCAATGACGACGACCTACAAGCTCGACGGCTCGGAGAGCAAGAATCCGGGACGCGGCGGCGCCGACATGGTCTCGACCGCGAAGTGGGACGGCAGCAAGCTCGTCATCACCACGAAGACGGATCAGGGTGATGCGACGCAGACGTGGTCGATGGAAGGTGGAAACCTGGTCATCGAGCGCACAGGTGGTCGTGGTCCGAGCAAGACGACTTACAAGAAGACCACGTAGGAACGGCGGGTTGGACAGTAGAAAGTAGCAAGAAGAGGAGAGGGCCGGGAGCGACGCTTCCGGCCTTTTTTTATCGCGTCTGATCGCGCAGCAGATCGCGCAACAGCTCCCCCACGCGCAGGCCGGTGACCGGATCGCGAAGGTCCGCGGCCACCTCGCTCAGCGGGCCGAGCACGAAGAAGCGGCTGCGGAACCGGGGATGCGGGACCTGCAGGCCTGGCTCATCGATCACTTCATCGCCGAGCAGAACCAGATCGAGATCGAGCGTCCTTGGCGCGCCGCGGTAGGGACGTTCGCGGCCGAACTCGCGCTCGATGTCGAGGAGTACCTGAAGCAGATCGCGCGCCTCGAGCGTGGTATGGCCGACGACGATGGCGTTCAGATAGGGCGGCTGATCCTGGAGCCCCTCCCCTTCTGGTTCGGTTTCGATGAAATCGGAGACAGTAGGGTCGCTCAGCAGGACGCCGAGGCGATCGACGGCGAAAGCGAGGGCGGCGCGACGGTCGCCGAGGTTGCTGCCCAGGGCGACCGCCACCCGGCGATCGGGCACGGGGACCTTATTCGACCCAGCGCGTCGACAGGACGCCGCCGCCAGTGCCCGCGCCGTCGGCGCGCCGACCGAGGAGATCGGAGCGGCCTGCCAGAGCCTGCTCGAAGAATCGCTTGTGTTCGAGCGTCTCGCCGAGAATCACATTCAGCATGTTCCGATGACGCGCGTGGGTCAGCGTCGACAGTCGGGGCCGCCACTTATCGACGAAGGCCTGAGCGTCGTCACGATCGGTGCTGATGAGCGATCGCTGCAGGTCGGCTCCCTTGCCGCTGATGCGTAACTCGGGCTCCACGACGTCTGTCAACGTCCCGCCCATGTCCGTGATCGCGTCGCGCAGCCAGTTGAGCTGAAGGTCCTCTCGCGCGATCACGTACTGGTAGGTGTTGTTGAAATCGTAATCGGCAACGTAGCGCGCGGCCGCATCGTGCCGCTGGCGCACGGCCAGCTTGTTGGCGTAGAACTCCGACAGGAGCTCGAGCAGTTCGGTCGACTTCACGCGCTTTGCTTTTCCTTGCAGGTGATGCAGACCCGGGTCCACGGGATGGCATTCAACCGCGCCGGCGCGATGACCTCACCGCAGTCGCGGCAGACGCCGTAGGTCCCCTTTTCCATCCGCCAGAGCGCTTCTTCGATGGCCTGCAGGATCTTGGCGTCGGTCTGTTTCAGTTTCAGCTGAATGTGGACTTCGTTGTTCCCGCTCGCCTGGTCGGCCAGGTCGCCCTGGCGCGAATTGGTGTCCATAGAGGTCTGCAGGGGCTTGACACCGCCACCGGCCGCAAGAATCTCGCCGCGCTTACGCAGTAACGCTTCCTTATACGGGGACTGGTCGTCCATGCTGTAGGTTCTCCACTTGGCGGGCTCTTTCGCCTCCCCGGCAAAACTTAATCTTAGCAGATCTAGATGGGTCCGGGCAGCCGTGGAGGACGCTGCGGATGGGCGCTTGGGAGGGGCTACTCCGGGATTGCGGCGCGCTTGCGGACGACGATGGCGTCCCCTATCAGGATCTCCATCAGGTCGTAGCCCACAGCCAGGCGGCCTTTGTAGGTACGGCGCGTGGGGGCCACCAGATCGCCTGCGGTCGCCGGGGAGGGAACGATGTGGGAATACACCGCCAGCCGCGGCGAAACCGCCGTGAAGACCTTTCCGGCCTCCTCCGGCGTTACGTGATGGGCGATGATGCGGTCCATGGCGGCTGCGTCGACCAGCCCGCGTCGTCGTTCGACCTCCGGCGACAGTACCTCGTGGATGAGGACGTCCGCGCCGCGGGCCGCCTCGATGAGCGACGTCGAATACCGGGTGTCGCCGGAGAGCACCACCGAACGGGTACCGTAATCAATCCGGTAACCCAGCGCCGGGTTCACCGGGCCATGATCAACGGCAAACGCGAGAACCCGGACGCCACCACGCTCGAGGATGACGCCAGGAGTCACGTCGTTGGGCCGCATTTCCACGCCAGAGGCGGGCAGATGTTCGTCGATATCGCGGCGCATCCGCACGTCGAAGGCGAAGGCGCGTTCGAAACCGCTGGCCATCTCACGAGTGCCCGCCGGTCCGTAGATGTCGAGCGGCGTCGTCCGGCCGAAGAGCCATCCGGTCAGCCAGAGATCGGGCAGACCGACGACGTGATCCGAATGGAGATGTGTGAGCAGGACCGCGGTGATTCCGGACAGGAGCGGCGCGCTCCCTACTTCGAAGAGCCGGATGGTGCTGCCACGCCCCGCGTCCACGAGCAGCCGCTCGGTCCCCGCCTCGACGAGGATGCTCGGCCCGAATCGATCGGCGGACGGCCGGGGATTTCCGGTCCCGAGGAGCGTCACCCTGATCGTGGACGGGGCCGGTTGCGGCAATTGAGGCGTGGCCTGGAACGTCGCGATCGCCGCCCAGACCGCCAACAGTACGATTCGCATGCGACTCGCCTCCCGCCGCCGGGCGGCTTACCGGTCGCCGCCGATCAGATCGCCGAGACCCCCGAACATTCCGCCGAGGTCACGCTTCACATCTTCGCGATCACCCTTATAGGCGGCGTGGATGCGATCGGCCAACCGCGAGAACGGCAGCGTCTGAAGCCAGACGCGGCCGGGGCCGGTCAGGGATGCGAAGAACAAGCCTTCACCGCCGAAGAGCGACGTCTTGATCCCGCCCACGCGGATGATGTCGTAGTCGACTGTGGGATCGAGCGCGACGAGACAGCCGGTGTCGACCTTGAGGCGTTCACCCGAGCCGAGCTGCATCGCCACGATGGTTCCGCCGCTGTGGATGAACAGCTTTCCCGATCCTTCCATCTTCTGGAGGATGAACCCCTCCCCACCGAAGAACCCCGCGCCGATCCGCTTGGTAAACGCGATGCTCAGATCGACGGGGCCGACGGCACAGAGGAACGAGTCCTTCTGGCAGAGCAGCTGCTGGTTCTGGAGATCGACCTGGATGATCTTGCCCGGGTACGGACCCGCAAACGCTACCTTGCCCGCCGTGACCGGGGCTCGGAAGTAGGTGATGAAGAAGCTCTCCCCTGCGAGGAACCTGCGTTTGAGGCCGCCAAGGAGCCCGCCTTCCATCTTGGCGTCCATCTCGATGCTATCGGTCATGTACATCATGGCGCCCGCTTCGGCGCGCACTTCATCGCCTGCCGCCAGCGACAGGATCACCGCCTGCATGTCGTCGCCAATGATCTCGAATGTGACCATTCGATTCGCTCCTGGGAAAACTGTCCGGGGTGTTGTGGTTACTCCGCGCGCAACGTAGCCAGCGGCTTCTTCCTCAAGACATCCGCGCTTGCGACGACACCGATCGTACCGACGAGAAGGGCCGTCAGGACCGCACCGGCCGTCAAGACGAGAGGCGCGGGGTGCCAATCGATCTCGAAGACGAACCGGCACACCGCCCAGCTGAGGGCCAGCGCCCCGGCCGCGCCGATGATTCCTGCGAGGAGACCGAGCGCGCTGTACTCGAGCGCGAGCATTGCCGCGAGGAGTCGGGTGCTGGCCCCGAGGGTCCGCAGGATCGCGGCCTCGTAGACGCGCTGGAACTTCGTCATCGCCACCGCGCCGATCAAGATGAGCGCGCCGCTCGCGAGTGCCACGCCGCCGACGATCGAGATCGCGAGCGTCACGTTGTCGAGGACCCGCTGAATCGTCGCGAACACTTCACGCACGTCGATCGCGGAGACGTTCGGGAAGCCGGCCACAAGGTCACGCTGGAACCGGGCCCGTTCGAGCTGATCCTCGGGTGCGCGCAAGGCGCCGATGTACCAGTGCGGGGCGTGCTCGAGCTGCCCCGGCCTGAACACGAACATGAACCCGCCGTTCCGCGAGTCCTCCCAATTCACTTCGCGCACGCTCGTCACCCGGGCCTGAATCGACCGGCCCAGGATGTCGAAGCGCATGCGATCGCCGATGTTGATCCGGAACCGCTCGTGGATGCTCTTCTCGATCGACACCTCGAGCTCGGCGGCGTCGGCGGAAAGTGCCGGTTGCCCGTTCCAGAAGTTGCCCTGAAGCAGCCGTTCGTTGGCTTCGAGATGGTCGCGATACGTGATGGTGTACTCGCGCGCCAGCGAGCCTCGCCCCCGCACGTCCTGGTAGGTGTCGAGGTTGATGTCGCGTCCCTTCACGGCCGTCACGCGCGCGCGAAGCACGGGGATCAGCGCATACGAGCCCGCCCGCTGGCCCAGGAACGTCCGCATGCCGGGCACCTGATCTTCCTGGATGTCGATCAGGAACATGTCCGCGCCGCCACGCTTCAACTGAAAGGAGAATTGCGACAGGAGATTCGATTCGAGTGCCCGGATGCCGAGGACGAAGAAGCTGCCCAGGCCGACCGCCAGCAGAATCACCCGCGTCTGGTTCCCCGGACGGCGCAAGCCGTTGACCGCGTGTCGAAGCGGGAACCACGAGGCTGACGCCAGCGGCCGGACCGCGCGCACGAGTCCCATTCCAGCCAGGTGCAGAACCAGCGCGACGCCGGCGAAGCCGATCGAGACGACCAGCCCCACTCGCAGTGAGGCCGCCTGCCAGGAGGCCAGGGCGACCAGCGCGACCGAGACGGCCACCGCCGTGATGATGCTGGTCCAATCGATGGCCCGCCAGCTCCATCGCGTGACCGCAGCCGGCGCCAGCCCGCGGATGAGGAGCAGCGGTTTGACGTGTCGGACCTCCAGCAGCGGTACCAGCGCAAAGAGCAGCGAAACCATCAGGCCCACGCCCATCCCCTGAACGACCGCCGAGGCCGTCAAGCCGTAGGGAAGACCGCCGAAGGCGTCCGTGACCGATTTCGGGATCGCCGACAGACCCAGGCCAGCCAATAAGACGCCGAGCGCGCTGCCGCTCAGTCCGAGCAGGAGCACCTGCAGCACGTAGGTCGCGAGGACCTGACGCGTCGTCGCGCCGACGCACTTCAGGATGGCGACGCTTCGGATCTTCTGACGCACGAACACGCGTGTCACGCTCCAGACGCCGATGCCGCCGAGCACCACGATCACGAAGCCGACCAGGCTCAGGTAGTTCTCCGCGCGCTGAAGGTCCTCGCCGATCTGATCCTCGGTCGATCGGAACGAGCGAACGTTGACGAAATCGTCGCGCAGGTTCCGGCGGAGATCGCGGGCCACCCGTTCGACATCCGGCTCACGCACACGCAACAGGACCTGGTACGAGCCGCGGCTCCCGAACGACAGCAATCCGGTTCCAATCAGATCGCCGTAGTCGACCATCACCCGCGATCCGAGACTGAACGCACCGGCTCTGCGTCCCGGCTCCTGCCGAATCACGCCGCGGATCGTGAACGGCTGCCCGCCGATCACCACTGCCTCGCCTTCCTTGACGTCGAGCTGCGTCAGGAGCTCGGGCCGCACGAGCACCCCGTGCCCGCGCAGCAGGTCGTGCGAGAACGTGCGCCCGCCGTCGAGCACGATCTGACCGTAGAAGGGAAACTTGTCCTGGACGGCACGCAGCTCCACCATGCGCGCGACCGCCGCACCGTCCTGGGGCCTGACCATCGTCGCCGTTTCGATCGACTCCGTACGATCCACGATCGGAAGCTCCGCAAGCTGCGACTCGAGGCGCTCGCGGGTGTTGGGGTTCCACGGACGGTTCGTCTGCACGAGGACGTCGGCGGCGATGAGCGAGCGCGCTTCCCGCGTCAAGCCGTTGCGCACGTTCTGCACGATCGAGCGGAGCGCGACGATGGCGCCGACGCCGATGGCGACGCAGACGAAGAAGAACAGCAGGCGCCGCCACGAGGCCCGCAGCTCGCGCATCGCCATGCGGAGGACGAAGATCATGCGTCGGCTCTGACCTCGGCGGCGACCTCGCGCGGCGGCGCGGCGCCTCCACGCGATGCCTCTGTGATCCTGGCGACACGTCCGTCCTTGAGCGCGATCGTCACGTCCGCCAGCGCCGCGAGCTCGGGATCATGGGTCACGAGCACGAGCGTGGTCTTGCGCGCGCGGTTGACGTTCAAGAGCAGTTCGATAATCTGATGGCCGGTGGTGCTGTCGAGGTTTCCGGTCGGCTCGTCGGCCAGAAGGATCGGCGGATCATTGGCGAGCGCGCGCGCAATCGCCACACGCTGTTGCTCTCCTCCTGACAGCTGCGACGGATAGTGGTGCCGCCTGTCGGTCAGACCCACTTCGGCCAACAGCGCGTTGGCCCGCCTCACGGCGTCCTTCTCGCCTGCGATTTCCATCGGCACGAGCACGTTCTCGAGCGCGGTCAACGAGGGGAGCAGATGGAAGAACTGAAACACGAAACCGATCCGGCGGCCGCGCAGCTTGGCAAGAGCATCCTCGTCGAGGGTCGTGATGTCCACGTTGTCGATGAGCACGTGGCCGTCACTCGGCGCATCGAGACCGGCGACGAGACCGAGCAGAGTGGATTTGCCGCTCCCGGATGGTCCCGTAATCGCGGCCACTTGCCCAGGCGGAATAATCAAATCGAGTGGATGCAGGATGACGAGCGTGCCGTCGCCACTCGGCACGCGTTTGGACACTCCGCGCAGTTCGATCATGATGTCGGAATCTGATCCAGCACGGGCCTGAGGACCGCCCAGACGTGGTCGGCAACGATTTGCGCGCCGCGCTCGTTCGGATGGATGCCGTCTGCCTGGTTCAAGTCGGCGTGGCCCGCGACACCATCGAGGAGAAACGGCATGAGCAGCACGCGCTGCTGCCGCGCGATCTCGCGGTAGACGCGGCGGAACGACGCGGCGTACTCGGTCCCGTAGTTGGGGGGCGCTTCCATGCCGGCCAGAATGACCATCACCCCGCGCTCGCGGCCCTTCGTGATGATCTCCGTCAGGTTCGCCTGCATCTCGGCCACGGAAAGCCCGCGCAGGCCGTCATTGCCGCCAAGCGCGACGACCAGAATGCGCACGTTCCCCTGCATCGCCCAGTCGAGACGCCGCAGGCCGCCGGCGGTCGTGTCGCCCGATACGCCGGCGTTCTCGACTTCGAACTGGTAGCCTTCAGAATCGAGTTTCTGCTGCAGAACCGACGGGAACGACTGGCTCTCGAGCAGCCCGTATCCGGCCGTGAGGCTGTCGCCGAGGATGACGATCTTCGGTCGCGACGGCGTGTTCGGGTCAGCGGCGGCGGCTGGCGCCGGCGCCGCGGCAGCCGGCTCAACGCCTCCAGCCGTGTCCTGTTTTCTGCTGCAAGAGAAGGCCAGAAGGGCCGCGATCACCACGAATGCCGCGGCGGGAGCTGACTGACCGCGCCGCAAGCCGGAAGCGAGAGGCATCTGTCGTTATTATATAGACCGAGAACGCGGCTCACGCGTTCCGCGAAGTGGTGTCGTGCGCACGCCTTGCGCGTCTGGAGCGAATGATGGCAAGAGGCTGGGAATCGAAGTCAATTGAGGCGCAGCAGGACGAGGCCGCGCGCGCGCGCACCGTGCGCCCCCCGCTTACCGAACAGCAGCGCGCCGATGCGGAGCGTCGCAAAACGCTCGAGCTGTCCCGCGCCCGTGCCAGCGACGACCTCCAAAAGGCCACTTCGCCACATCACCGCCGCATGCTCGAACAGGCCCTTCAGGCCATCGACGAACAGCTCGCCAAGCTCGGCTAGGCGAAGGAACATCTCTTGCTTCCTTCGCCTGCATGGCTGTCCCGAGCGACACCGTGCGCATCGCGGCGATCGGCGACCTGCATTACGGAAAAGCGGCGACGCCGGGGGCGTTGCAGCCGCTCCTCTCCAGCATCACCGAGTCGGCTGACATCCTGATCATCTGCGGCGATTTGACCGACTACGGTCTCGCCGAGGAAGCGCGCGCACTCGCAAAGGAACTGACGGCGAGCGTGAAGATTCCTGTCGTCGGCGTGCTCGGCAACCATGACTACGAGGCCGGCCAGCAGGATGAAATCTGCCGCATCATGAAAGATGCCGGCGTCGTAACGCTCGACGGCGGCACGACCGAGATTCTGGGGATCGGGTTTGCCGGGATCAAGGGTTTCGCCGGTGGCTTCGGCAGGCGTGCCCTGGGCCCGTGGGGCGAAGACATCATCAAGAAATTCGTGCACGAAGCGGTTGCTGAAGCGCTGAAGCTGGAGACCGCGCTCGCCAGGCTTCGGAACGATCACTTGATCGCCATCCTGCACTACTCCCCCATTCAGGCCACGGTCGAAGGCGAGCCGCCGGAGATCTTTCCGTTCCTCGGGTGCAGCCGTCTCGAAGAGCCGCTGACGCGTTATCCCGTCACCGCTGTGTTCCACGGACACGCACATCACGGAAAGCCCGAAGGCCGTACGCGAACCAACGCCCCCGTCTACAACGTGTCGATGTCACTCATGCGCGATGTGTTTCCCGAACGTCCATTTCGTGTGATCCAGATCGATCGGGCGGTTCCGCCGGCGGGAGATCCAAGCGATCGCCGCTCTGGATCGGAGAGACGGACGGTTGAGCGCGCATCAACAGGAGCCTGAATGTTGCTGACCCTTACGTTGACTCTGGTCCTCGCGGCGCAGACTGCCCATACGAAACCGCCTGCGGGCGATGCACTGCCTATTCAGGTGATGCTCGACCGCGCGGGCTTCTCACCAGGTGCGATTGATGGACAGATGGGCCGGAACACGCAGCAAGCCCTCGAGCAGTACAAGAGTCAGGGTGGCGACCCCGCCGCGGTTCCGCAGGATGCCGTCACGAAGTACGCCATCACCGCCGAAGACGTGAACGGACAGTACGAGCCGGCGCTGCCAACTGACTTGATGGCGCAGTCGAAGTTGCCGGCCCTCGCGTACCGTTCGCCGATCGAAGCCATCGCCGAGCGCTTCCACACGACGCCCAAGCTGCTGCAGCGGCTGAACCCGTCTGCAAAATTCAACGAAGGTGAAGAGATCAGCGTTCCGAACGTCGAGCCGTTCGTGCTGCCAGTCGAGCGTCCCAGAGCCGCGACCGATTCGAGTGGCACGGCCGCACCGAAGCCTGCCGCGACGTCAGGCCGAAGCGACGCACCTGGAACCAAGGCCGCCACCCCTGCGAAGCCTGACGTCGTCGTCACGGTCAGCAAATCCTCGTCGTCGCTCACCGTGAAGGATGCCGACGGCAAGATGCTGCTCTACGCACCGGTGACCACCGGGAGCGAACACGATCCGCTGCCAATTGGAGAGTGGAAAGTCAACGGCGTGCAGTACAACCCGAAGTTCCACTACAATCCCGATCTGTTCTGGGACGCAAATCCGTCGCATTCGAAGGCTGAGATCGCGGCGGGCCCCAACAATCCGGTGGGCGTTGTCTGGATCGACATCTCCAAGCCGCACTACGGCCTGCATGGGACGCCGGAACCGGAAGCCATCGGGCACGTCGAGTCACACGGCTGCGTCCGGCTGACGAACTGGGATGCGATCAAGCTGGCGAGCCTGGTCAAGCCCGGAACCCCCGTCATTTTCACCGAATGACTACTCGACGCCACGCGCTGAAGCGCGACGCGCGCACATTCGCGGCCGGAGCCGCGTGCGGATTTCTCGGCGGCGCGTTCGTCGTGTGCCTGATCGTCTGGCAATACGGCAACGTGATCGGATCGCGCGCCGCGAGCCTGCAGCGTGTCGCGAACGCGCCCGCAGCGGTCGACCGCTGGAAAGACGGCCTCGACGATGCGGGTGCGGCGGTGATTGAGGCGGCGCACGACCGTCCACAGGGAACCAGCGGTGCGACAGCGACAGTGCCTGCCGACTCGGCCATCCCCTCGGTCGGTCCGCCAGCCGACAGCCCCTCGGAGCTGCGCGATCGGCGACTGGGCATGCCGGTCGACGGGATCAGTCCCGACCAGCTGACACGGCAATTCACTGACCCTCGCGGCGGAACCCGAGAGCACGAGGCTATCGACATCCTCGCGCCCCGGAACACGCCGGTGCGGGCTGTGGAGGACGGCTCGATAGCACGGTTGTTCTTCAGCAAGGCCGGGGGCATCACGGTCTATCAGTTCGACCCGTCGCAGCGCTATTGCTACTATTACGCCCACCTGGAGCGCTACGCCGAAGGCTTGCGCGAGGGCCAAACGGTTCAGAAGGGGCAAGTGCTGGGATACGTTGGGACTTCTGGCAATGCCCCCAAAGACACGCCGCATCTCCACTTCGCCGTATTTCGTCTGACCGCCGAGAAACACTGGTGGGAAGGTACCGCGATCGACCCGTACGACATCCTCCGCTGACCCGTTCCAACCTTTCTGGCCTCCAGGGCCGTCCAAGCTGGTGCAGGAGAGGAGCTTGCGAGCGATGGAGGCAACGCAGGCCGCATTGGCCCTGCTGCCCGGAACCGAGGCGCCCCGGGGTTGGCTGTCCGAAACGGGAGCATCACCACTGTGGTCTGAACGCGATCGGGGTCCCGTCCTGACCGACGCGGATGGTTACGTGGCTCAGGCCGCGGCGGGCGACGTGCGCGCGTTCGAGCAGCTGTATCGCACGCATCTCCCGCGGGTGCACAGCCTCGTGCGGCGGATGGCCGGCGGGCGCGACACCGACGAGCTCACGCAGGATGTCTTCGTTCGGGTCTGGCAGAAGCTCAAAACGTTCCGTGGAGATTCGGCTTTCGGTACCTGGCTCCATCGGCTCACGGTGAACGTGCTCATCGAGCGTTTTCGGAGCGAGGCCACGCGGCGGCAGCGGCTTGTCGACGGCGACGCGATCTTCGATCGGATCGCGGCGCCCCTGCGATCGCGGGATTTCTCGATGGACTTCGAGACGTCGCTCATGAAGCTGCCCGACGGCGCGCGCGAGATCTTCGTGCTGCACGACATCGAAGGCTACAAGCATCACGAGATCGCGACCATGCTCGAGATTTCCGCCGGCACGTCGAAAGCGCAGCTCCATCGCGCGCGCATGATGCTGCGTCGTCACCTGACGTTGGGTCGGAGTGAGGACAGCCGATAGAGGGCACCATGGCTACGCACGACGCATTCACCGATCGCCTGTCCGATTATCTCGACGACGAAGATCTGGGCGACGCCGAGCGCCGCGAGATCGCGTCGCACCTCGAGACGTGCGCCGAGTGCCGCGCGACGCTGCTCGAGCTGCGCGCCGTGAAACAGCAAGCGGCCGCGCTGACCGATACCGCGCCCGATGCGGATCTCTGGGCGGGCGTGCAACAGCGGCTCGACCTGCCGCCGGCTCCGCCGGTCCTTCCGTTTCGCAAACTGACACCGCAGCGGCGATTCTCGTTCACGCTTCCTCAGCTCGTGGCCGCAAGCCTCGCGCTCATGGTGCTGTCTGGCGGTGCCGTGTGGATCGTGCGCCACGGTGGATCGCAGACGGAGCTCTACCCGCTGGCTGCCGCGCCGGTTGTCGAGATCACACCGGCCAATTTCTCCGATCCGCACTACGACGAAGCCATCGCGGATCTCGAGAAGGCGCTCGAGTCGGGGCGCGACAAGCTGGATCCGGAAACCGTCCGCGTCCTGCAGGACAACCTGGACGCGATCGATCGCGCGATCGATCAGTGCCGCCGCGCGCTTGCCGCGGATCCGGCGAACGCCTATCTCAACAGCCACCTGGCGGACGCGCGAAATCGCAAGCTCGCGTTGCTCCGCCGAGTCAGTGCGCTCGTCGACGCGCAGAGTTGATGGACAAATGGGCCAGGCAGAGAAGACAGCATTCCTGACCGCGCGACAGCGGCACGCCGCCGTAGGAGCGGTGCTCGTCATCGGGCTCATGGCGGCACCAGCTGCGGCGCAGACACCCCAGGACACATCGCCCCATTCCGATCAGACGGTTTCCGTCAACCGCGGGGCACGTCTGCTGATCCACAACATGGCCGGCGAGGTCGTGATCCACACGTGGGAGAAAGACGCGTTGCGGGTGCAGGCCCGTCACTCGGCGCGCGTGAAAGTGAACATCCGGCAGACCGAGGCCGGCGTCACGGTCCGCGCTGACGCATCGAACGGACCCGCGGGATCCGTGGATTACGACATCACCGCGCCGGCGTGGATGCCGGTCAAGGTCGACGGCACCTATGCGTTCGTCCAGGTTGACGGTGCGCAGAACGAGGTCTCTGCGGAGACCGTGCGCGGCGACATCATGATCAAGGGCGGTTCAGGATTCGTGACAGCAAAGACGATCGAAGGTGAGGTCATCGTCGAGAACGCGAAAGGTCGAATCAACGCGAGCTCGGTGAACGAGAAGATCACCATCACCGGCTCGAGCGGCGATATCGTCGCCGAAACGACCAACGGCTCGATTACGTTGACGAAGGTCGACGCGAAGAGCGTGGACGTCGCCACCGTCAACGGCAACATCATCTACGACGGCGTCGCCGTCGACGGCGGCCGTTACAGCTTCGTCACCCACAATGGCAACATCACGATGGGCGTTCCGGCGACGACCAACGCTACGTTCACCGTGCGCACCTACAACGGCGCATTCCGGCCGGAGCTGCCGGTGAAAACCACAGAAGAAGTCCGTCGGGGCCGCCGAGCTGTTTTTACGCTCGGCACCGGCAGCGCTCAGGTCGAGCTCGAATCGTTCGGGGGAACGATCCGCTTGCGGCCGCCTGGCGTGACGGTCAGATCGAAGGAGTAAGTCGGAGTCGCTGTCGAGTCGCGTGCCGACGTCCGGCCCGTGTTCTCAGGTACCTGCCAACCATCCGCCGCAAGCGATTCTTCCAGATGCCTCGAGCGCGCGACTACGTCGCTCGAACGAACGTATCGCTCGATGTCCTGCCTGCCATCGGCGTGGGTAATGACGAGCTCGTAGTCGTCGCCATCGACGTGACGACGGATCTCATAGTGCAACCACGCGTCCTGCTTCGCGAAGAACCACAGCATCGACCTGCTTTTCGGTCCAGGTCAGGACTGACTGTAGAGCTCGAAGCTGTCAGTGGAATCAGAGTCAGGCGGGTATGCGGAACTTGCAGGAGGGTGTCGTACAGACCCACGCTGGAACCAGGCACAGCCATTCCGGAACACCATCGGCGGCTGGAAGGGTCCAGTCAGCTGGTAGCAGCTTGTCTCTCTCGTACTCGGGCTTGAAAGTCAGCTTGCCCTGGCACCAGGGACAGATCCTGGGGTCAGCGACCACCGACCGAGCGTCGCGTTCTCGGTGAACGCTCTCCATCGAAGGCGCGAACTATACCATCAGCGTCCTATACCTGCAAGGTCAATTATCGATAATCCCTACTCAGTTCGAAGCGCGACAATAGGATCGACGCGAGCGGCCCGACGAGCTGGAGTCGCGGCAGCGATGAGCGCGGTGATCGTCATCAGCGCGCCGATTGCGACGAAGGTCCACGGATCGGTCGGGCTCACCTGGAACAGCATGCCTGACATCAGCTGCGTCACCATGAACGCTGCGACGAGGCCGAGGGCAACGCCCGCTCCCGCGAGTCTGACCGCTTGGGCGACCACCATGCCGACGACTGCCGCCGGTCGCGCGCCGAGCGCCATGCGAATGCCGATCTCGCGCGTGCGCTGACTGACGAGATGCGCCATCACGCCGTAGATCCCAATCGCGGCGAGGGTGAGCGCGAGGAGCGCAAAGCCACCCAGCATGCGCATCGAGAAACGGCGTGCCGCCGATGCGGTGGCCTCGATTGCCTTCATCGTTCGTACCGCGTAGACAGGCAAATCGGCATCAGCTTCGCGGACCGTCTGCCCCATCACCTGTTCGAGCCGCGACATGTCGCCGCTCGATCGCACCACGAGTCCCATCGACAGGCTCGATGCCTGTGTCAACGGCCGGTAAATCGTCGCCCGGGGCGGGGCGTCCAGGCGATCGCCGAGCACATCGCCTACGACGCCCACAATGGTCATCCACGGATTGGTCGATCGCGGACCGCCGAAATGAATGCGCTTCCCGATGGGATCGCGATCGGGGAAGTACTGACGCGACAGCTCACGGCTGATGATGATGACGGGCGTCGACGTGGGCGAGTCCTCAGCCGCGAAGCCTCGGCCTCGGCTCACCGGGATCCGCATCAACTCGAAGTATTCCTGTGAAGCGAGGTTGACTGCCACCGCAGGGAACTGCGTTGCGGCCTCGGGGGTTTCGCGGCCATCGATCGTGATCGTTGTCCCGCCGCGATTCCCGTCGAGCGGCAGCGACTGTACCGCCGCGACGCCGGTCACTCCGGGCAGCATCCGAAGGCGCTGCATGATGTTCTCGAAGAGCGCTTCTCGCGCTTCGTGCTTCGCGTACTTGCCAAGTGACGGATCGTTGGGTTGCGGAAGCCAGAGTCGAGCCGTCAGCACGCCGTTCGCGTCAACGCCGGTGTTCACCTGCTGCAGGCGCCAGAAGCTGCGCACGAGGAGTGTCGCGCCGACGAGCAGCACGACGGCCAGCGCGAACTCGCACGCCACCAGGACGGCGCGCACCCGCCGGCGCGCGGATGACGCGGGCGATCGGCCGTCCTTGAGAGACGCCAGCACGTCGGGGTTCGAGAACTGGAGTGCGGGCGCGAGCCCAAAGAGCACGCCGGTGACGATGGCAACGGCGAGAGTGAAGACGACGACCGCGCCGTCGATCCGCACTTCGGCCATACGGGGAAGACGATCGGGCACGAGCGCCACGAGCAGATCCACACCCCAGATCGCGAGCAGTAACCCACACATGCCGCCGGCGATCGACAAGGTCAGGCTCTCGGCGAGCAGCAGCCGTACGAGCCGGCCTCGCCCCGATCCGAGGGCACGCCGTACTGCCAGTTCACGCTGACGCGCGGACGCGCGGGCCAGCAGCAGCCCCGCCACGTTCGTGCACGCGATGAGCAGCACCAGGCCGACGGCACCGAGCAGAACGAGCAGCAACGATCCAGTCTGCCCCACGACGTCTTCGCGCAGCGGGATCAGTCTCGGCGTCCAGTTCGCGCGCGGTGAGTAATCGCCGGGGAATTCGGCTTTGATGCGGCGGCCGAACGCATCGAGGCGCTGCCGCCCTTCCGCAATTGAGATGCCCGGCTTCAGTCGTGCGATCGCGCCCGGCAGAAAATAGGCGCCGCGCACGGGCTTCCCGAACGGCTTCGAGATGAAGCCGGCTGGAACCCAGAGCTCGACGTCGGTCCGAAGCGATCGACCTGGATGCCGGAACTCGGGCGGCATCACGCCGACCACCGTGTACCAGTCGCCGTCGATCCGCAGCTTGCGGCCCACCACGTCCGGCGCGCCGCCGAATCGCCGCCTCCACATCGCATCGCTGATGACCGCAACCTCCGCGATCCCGGGAGCGTTGTCGTCTGGCGTGAACACGCGACCGAGCGCCGGGTGCGCACCGAGCACCGAGAAATACGACGGGCTCGCGAGGAGGACTTCCACGCGCTCAGGCTGATCGATCTCCGTGACGTTCGCGTCGATCGGCCAGATGCCGGCGATGTCATCGAAGAGGTCCGCGCGATCGCGGTAGTCGAAGAGCTCCGGCGGCGACATGCCGATGTCCGGCGCGTTCCCGGCCACATCCGCCGTCACGCGCACCAGCCGATCGGCGTGCGCGTACGGCAGCGGCCGGAGCACCACGGCGTTGACGATGGTGAAGATCGCGCTGTTCACGCCGACGCCGAGCGCCAAAGTCGCGATGGCAATCGCGACGAAACCCGGAGCCTTCCCGAGACTGCGCAGCGCGAACCGAATGTCCTGTCCCAGTCCGTCCATATTGTCTCCGCGAGAGTCCGGGGAGCAGTGGCAAGAACCACACCACGGCGCGTACTGCGAAATCGGCGAACGTCGCGTGATCCACGTCATCGAATCTCCGTTTCACACTCACTTCTGGGACCACGCTGTTCGAAAGCGAACAGCGGCGACGGATCCAGACCATGCGATTTTTGGCCCGAAGTCGAAGAAAAGTGCACCTTTTAGCGGTCCGGACCGTCCAACCATCCGTGGCATATCTCTTGGACTATGGCCGCCGATCATGAGCACCACCTGTGCGGTTCAACCTCGCGTCCTCATCGCTGACGATCAGCCGGATCTTCTCGACGCGCTGCAACTGCTGCTCAAGGGCGAAGGCATCGAGATGGAGGCGGTAATGTCGCCGGAGGCCGTCCTCACGGCGGTCGGCACCCGCACCTTCGACCTCCTGCTCATGGACCTCAACTACACGGGTGACACGACCTCGGGGCGGGAAGGCATCGATCTGCTCGCGCGCGTGCAGGCCATTGACGGCATGCTACCAGTCGTCGTCATGACCGGCTGGGGATCGGTCGACCTGGCCGTCGAGGCGATGCGGCGCGGCGTCCGGGACTTCGTGCAGAAGCCGTGGGACAACGGTCAACTCGTCGCCACGTTGCGGGCGGAAATCGAGGACGGACGGGCGCGACGTCATCGTGCCGAGCTCGAGCAGCGTGAGCTCGAAGAGGCGCGTCGCATTCAGCGCAAGCTCCTTCCGTCGACGATGCCGCAGATCGACGGATGGGAGATCGCGAGCTGGTGGCAGCCCGCGTCGGGCGTCGGCGGTGACTGCTTCGATGCCTTGTCGTTCGGCGAGAATCGCCTCGCTCTCTCGATCGCGGACGTGGTGGGCAAGGGAATTCCTGCGGCGCTCCTGATGTCGAACCTGCAGGCCGCGGTGCGCGCCTTTGCGACTGACGCGGCGCAGCCGTCGGAGTTGTGCCAGCAGGTCAATCGCATCCTCTGTGGACACATCGCCGAAGGACGCTTCATCAGCTTCTTCTACTGCGTGGTCGACGCGGACCTCGGCACTCTGACTTTCTCGAACGCAGGGCACTACGCGCCGATCCTCGTCCGCGCGAACGGCGACGTCGAACGGCTCGACTCCGGCGGTGCCGTACTCGGCATCTTTCCGGATGGTGCCTACGAGCAGGGACGAGTGACGGTGGGCTGCGGCGATCGCCTGATCCTGTTCACCGATGGCATCACCGAAGCACGCAACGCGCAGGACCTGGAATTCGGCGAGGAGCAACTGATCGCACTGGCCGTCGAGAATCGCGTCTGCAGCGCGCCCGCGCTGCAGGCGAGGCTCGCGCAGGCGGTCGCGGACTTCACTGGCGGCCGTTTTCAGGACGACGCGACATTAATTGTGATGGCCGCCGAATAAAGGCATAGAAAGGACTTTAGGGACGAAATTCTTTCCCGCGTGACGAACGCCGACGTCGGCGTGACCAACTGACGATTCCGGTCGGCCAGCTACGGGCACGAAGGTCTCCGTGTGCGGATAGAGCTCTTGACGGATGCCTTCCGACGCCGGATAGTGACTCTTAATGGAAAGGGCATGGACCCCTCCGGTCCGCTGGGTTTTCCTCGCGGCGACCGTCCTCGGTCTGTTTTCGACACTCCAGGCATACCGGCTGATGATGCTGAGCATGAAGGATGGCGCCAGCATCGAGGTCGGCCATCTGCTGATTCTCAATCTGGTGTTCTGGTACGTCCCGGCACTCCTGACGTCGCCGGTCTTCCGGTTGGCGCACAAGTTCAGGGCGAGCGCGCAGAACTGGGTGAAGCCGGTCCTCGTTCACACCCTGGCGGCGTTTGTTTTTTCGTTCGTGCACTTGGGAGCGATGCTCGTCGTGCGAACGATGTTTTGGGCCGACGCGGGCAAGGCGCCCTCGGTGCCCTACTCCACGTTCGTCCAGCGCATGTACCTGACGAACCTCGACTGGCTGCTCATGACCTACGCCGCAATTGTCGGCATGAGCTACGCCCTCGCGTTCAACCGTGAGTCGCAGGGCCGGGCGATCAAGGCTGTACAGCTCGAAACCCGACTCGTCGAAGCACGGCTCCAAACACTGCAGGCCGAGCTGCATCCACACTTTCTCTTCAACACCCTGCACGCGATCTCGACGCTCATTCACAGCAAGCCCGATGCAGCCGATCGGATGATCAGCCGGCTGAGCGATCTGCTCCGGCTGACCTTCGATCGATCCGGGGCGGCCGGTGTCTCGCTCCAGGAAGAGCTCGAGTTTCTCCAGAAGTATCTCGAAATCGAACAGACGCGTTTTCAGGATCGGCTCTCCGTCCGTTTCGACATCGCGCCCGATGCGCTCGACGCCGAAGTGCCGCGCCTCATTCTGCAGCCGCTCGTCGAGAACGCGATCAAGCACGGCGTCTCCCCTCGCAGTGGCCCTGGCCTGGTACAAATCGCTGCCCAACGTCAGGGTGACGCGCTCTGGCTCGAGGTTAGAGATGATGGCGTAGGTCTGACGACGGCCGCGCGCAGCCGGCTCAACGCCGGCGTTGGTCTCTCGAACACGCGAGATCGCCTCGAGTGTCTGTACGGTGCGCGACACCGCCTGGACTTCTCCGAAGGGGCCAATGGGCTCGCCGTGCGCATCGAGATCCCGTTCCACAGTGCACCGTCAGGAGCTGATGCGGCGGCGCCCCGCGTGGCATGACCGATCTCAAGTCGCCGGCGCGCGTCGTGATCGCCGATGACGAGCCCCTGGCCCGCGAGCGGCTGCGCACGCTGCTGGCCGATCAAACCTGGGTACAAGTCGTTGCCGAGTGTCAGAACGGCAGCGAAGCGGTCGACGCCGTCACGCGCCTTCATCCTGATCTGGTGTTCCTCGACGTGCAGATGCCCGGCTCGGACGGCTTCGAGGTCATCGACGCCATTGGTCCCGAGCGGATGCCGCTGGTGATCTTCGTGACGGCCTTCGACAAGTACGCGCTGCGCGCGTTCGACGTACACGCGCTCGACTATCTGTTGAAGCCCTTCGACCGCGAACGATTCGAGCAGGCTCTGGCACGGGCGCGCGAACAGCTCGAGCGGCGCACCAACGGTGACTTCGAACGACGCCTGCTGGAGCTGGTCCAGGACCTGAAGCCGGCGGCGCACCGGCTCGAGCGCTTCGTCATCAAGTCCGGCGGGCGGGTGTTCTTCGTGCGGGCGGACGAAATCGACTGGATTGAGGCCGCCGGCAATTACGTGAAGTTACACGTTGGCACCGAGGCCCACCTCTTCCGCGAGACGATGAACGCGCTGGAGACGCAGCTCGATCCGGACACGTTCTTCCGGATCCACCGCTGTCATATCGTCAACATCGAGCGCGTGAAGGAACTGCAACCCTGGTTCAACGGCGAGTACGTCGTATTCCTGCGCAACGGTACGCGGCTGACGCTGAGCCGCGGCTATCGCGAAAAGCTCCAGGATCGCATCGGACGTCCGCTGTAGCCCCTTACCGGTTCGCTAGAACCGGATTGGCCTTCCCTGCCGATACCGTCACCACGTCCGCGTGGTTCTTGAAGCTGTCGGCTACTTCGCGGAACACCTGCCGCCCCGCCAGATCCGCTTCCGTCGTCTCGAACTGATCGCGTGCCGCAGCGTCGCGGCCGATGCGCTGGTAGAGCCGCCGGAGCGAGTCCTGATCGAAGACGTCGCGCGCCCGACCGATCTCGACCACGTGCTGCAGTTCGTGACCGAGCAGCGAAATGAGCGTGGGCTGATTGAACGCGGGATTCAGCGTGACGAGCAGGAAGCGGCGCGCCGCCTCGGTGCTCAGGAGCGCGGTGCGTGCGCGGGGCACGCGCGGATCGCGCGCGACTTCCACGTACACGATCACATCCGTCGCCGCGATCTCCTCGAGCAAGCGTCGAACCGTTGCCGATCGATCGCGGGCGGCCGCGAAGAGTTCGGCGGCGGGAGCCCGCGGCGTTCTCACTTGGGGCTGCGTCCGTTGAAGTGGCAGCATCACGAAGAGCGACGGCAGCGCATAAGCAGGTTGAGCGAAGGCGACGGCACATAACACCGCGAGCATCCGGCAACGCATGCCCGCTTGGACGAGCGCGCATGCCAGACAGGTCGCAGGAAAAATGAGAAATGTGACAGGCGCGTCGATGCCCGTGACTGGCACCGTCTCCGCGTGATCGACACGCGCGGTACCAATGGTGTGCCGACTGATTGTGTGACGTTCGGGTTACGAAACGCGGGAGGAGCGATGGGATGATTCGCGCGAACGACGCCGATTCATCGCGTCCATCCAATCGAGAACGCCATTGCGTCGTCGCGGACGCCTCGCGCCAGATCCATTCGCAACACGCTGCCGCCCGGAACGGAGACGCGAATTCCCGCGCCGGCGTCGACCTCGAATCGGTCGGACAGTCCAGAAGCCCGTTGGTATGCCTGCGCCGCGTCGACAAAGATCGCTGGGGCGATCCTGACGGGCTTCCCCTGCCAGTGGCGCCAGTGACGCCATTCCACGTTGGCGTGCGTCAGCCGCCGGCCGAACACCCCGTCATCGATGATGCCGTCGTCGAGGAGCGGATGCGCTCGCAGGAGAAGGTCACGCCCCTGACCGGTGCCCGCGCCGGCCCAGAGCGCGAGCGGTGACGAGCGCGTCGCGAGGTCGAACCCCGTCTCCGCGAGCCAGACGCGACCCTCGTTGTGAACAGTGGACCTCCATTGCACGCGCGCACCGGTCGTCACCGCGCGCACGTCATGCGTGAAGACCGACCCACGGACTGACAGTACTACTTGGTCGGCAATCAGGTGCTGCTCAACCGCCGCCGACATGGACAACGAGGTTCCGTGCGCCGCCCAATTGTCAACGCCGAGCGCTGTCTCCCATCGGAGGTCGCCGGTGATCCAATCCGAAGCTTTGAGGACGACGCCGCGACGGCGCTCAACGAGCCTTTCGGCGGCTCCATAGGTCTGACGTTCGTCGAATGCGTCGATGGTCCAGAGGCCGCCGAGAACAGGCGTCGCGGAAGGCGCGCTGAAGCGGAATCCGACGCGCGGCCGCTTCTCCCACCAGCGCCACGCGACCGTGAAAACCTCACCCCCACCCGAGGGGCTGGCGAGCGACCACGTCAGCTCTCTGTCCGTCAGCGCGCGGGCGCCGGCGGACGCGAGAAAAAGGGGGCCCGTCGGCATCAACGATCGCTCAATCACGGCGGCATCGACCTGCGCCAGGCCGTCCTCCCCCGGCGTGAACGACACCCGGCCGGTCATCACCGACGGGACATCGGCGAGACGGCGCCGCGCTCTCGCAAGCGTCGCGACTGTCAACGGCTGCCCTCGCTGCATCCTCATGGCTCGCGTCATCACGTCGTGCCGTGTGCGCTCCAGACCCGTAATGCTTATCAGATCGATTGCCGGCTCCCCGAGCGTGTTCCAGACGGCCAGAGCTTCATCGCGCTGGTTCTCGAGGAAGAGACTGGTGGCCAGAATGCGGGCGGCGTGTTCGTCGCGTCCGTCACGGACGAGCGCCTGCCGCGCATCGTCAGCCGCCGCTTTCCACTGACGTTGAAGCGCGTGTATCCCTGCCAGCTCCCGCCACGGCTCCGGGGCATCAGGGCAACTCGAGGCGGCTCCGTCCAGAATCACTCGCGCTTCGTCGAGTTCACCCGCGCCGGCAAGCCGCACGCCTTCGTCGACCATCGCCTGGCAGCCAGTAGAAGCCGCAGATCGCCTGGGCGCGTGGCTGTCATCGGCATGCACGGGCTTCTCGAGCGACGACACGTTCGGCGGAGGCAACGCCAGCATCGTCCAGTTTCCGGAAGCGGCCCAGGCGCGGAGAAACGTGCGCTCCGCGACAACACGGAACGGCGCTCGCGCCGGATCGTGAAGCACCACACGACCAGCACGCCAGGCCACGAGCACAACGTAGTGGAACGTGTTGGGACGATCCTGAATCAGTGCGACGATCGGCCGTCCCTTGTCGAGATGCGATCGAACGGTCGCGACATCCCCTTTGACAGCGGTCGCCTGCCATCCTTTCGCGTGCAGCGCGTCGACGAGGTCTTTCCCGTGAATACCACCCGCCCGGTGATCCACGAGGCTGCCAAAGGTCTCAGGGTAGACGTCGGTGGCGCCCCAGAAGCGCATCACCATCGCTGCCGCAGCGCCGCCACACAACGATTCGGTCTGCGCAAGATACGGCACGTCCAGCAGACGCACCGCTCCTGTCCCGCTCTGCGCCTGCACCGCGGGAGCCCAGGCCGCCGCCGCACAGGCGACGGCGGCGACGAGGCCGTGAAGTACCCGGAACGTCAATCGGCGATAACGACGATGAGGATGACGACGAGAAGAACGATGATGATCGTCGTCGTCGAGATGACGATCGTTGATGCGCCGCCGGCGAGGTTGTTCTCGGCCTGACGCGCCTGCGACGCGAGCTGATGGAGCTCATCGCCCTGAAGCGTCGCGACCGCGGACTCCGCTTTCGCCAGCGAGAGCCCCGCGCGTGCCGCAACTTCCTTCACTTCCGATTGGTGCAGCAGCGACACGATCGCGTCGCGATCCGCGCGGTCCTGGCTCACCTGCTCACGCAGCGCCTGATCGAGTGCCGTGCGGCTGATGACGTGGTTCTGAGCCTGCGCCGCGGCCGGCGCCATCATCAGGACCGCCAGCGCCAGCGCAAGTGAACGCCGAACAATTCTCATTGCTAATCCTCCCTATTCGTCCCCGACTGGGACAGCTCTACAGCGGGACCGGAGTGCATCATCCATGCCCGAGCTGGCATTCGATCCGGAGAGGAAGCAGTTGTGAGAAAGAATGCGAAGGGATCGCTGGCTCAGGCGTTCAGAGCGGAGGGCGCGGAACGAGCTGCTCGAAGTCTTCGATGTGAACGGCGCGTCCCTGCGCCTCGCGCCATTCCACCTGACCGTCACGCACGAGCCGCGAGAGGGACTCCTCGAGCGTGAACGACCCGTTCCGGCGGGTGATCGTGATCTCCTGATGAAGATGTTGTAAGGCGTTCTTACGAATGTGTTGGCGGGCACCGTAGCCGACCATCAGCAGCTCTGCGGCCGGGACCAGGCCACCCCCCGTCCGCGGCAACAGCATCTGCGTCATCAGCGCCGCGAGCGCCATCCCAAGCTCCTGCCGGATCGTGTTCTGCCGCTCCATGGGAAACGAATCGGCAATGCGCGAGACGGTGGACGCGACGTCCGTGGTGTGAACGGTCGACAACACGAGATGTCCGGTCTCGGCGGCGGCGAGCGCAATGCGCATGGTCTCCGGATCGCGCATTTCCCCAACCACGATGACGTCAGGCGCCTGCCTCACGGCCGCGCGGAGCGCCGTGGGAAAATCCGGCGCGTCCACGCCGATCTCTACCTGCTCGATGACGCTCCGTTGATGCTGATGTTCGTACTCGATAGGATCTTCGATCGTCACGATGTGCCGCGCATCGCGGCGATTGATCTCGTCCACGAGCGCCGCCAGCGTTGTCGTCTTGCCCGAGCCCGTGGCGCCGCCGATGAGGACGAGCCCTCGGGGCAGCTGCGCGAGCGCTTCGACAGCTTGCGGAAGACCGAGCGTCGCAAACCGCGGCACTCTCGTCGGCAGCAGCCGGATGGCGGCCGCCGCGCGGCCACGTTCGCGGTGCAGATTGATGCGAAACCGTCCAAGGCCGGAGATGCGGAACGACGCGTCCGTGATCTGCGCGTCGCGATACTGGCGCTGACCGTGTGGCGGCAGCGCAGGAAGGACCGCCTCTTCGACATCGACGCCGTCGAGTGGTCCGTCGGCGAGCGGGTGCACTCGCCCATCCACGCGCACGCATGGCGGCGCGCCAGCGACGAGCAGCAGATCGCTCCCGCCTCGAGACGCGAGCTGCTGCAGCCACTGCTCCAGACGACCCGCGTCGCTGACCGCGCCGGATGGCGTTTCGAGACTGGCGTGGAGTTCGAGAATCAGACGCTCGATATCATCGGCATCGGACATGCGGGGCGCCCTCGCTTCGGGGCAGGACGCTCAGGGTCGCGGCCTGCCCGGCAGACGACATCCTACCGCGTCTTCGCCGCGGAATCGCGCCAGGGTGGCCTTCGAGAACTATTCGTCGCGCAAGACGACCATCGGATCGACGCGGGTCGCGCGGCTTGCCGGAATGTAGCAGGCAGCGGCTGCGACCACGCCGATGCAGGCAATGACCACCGTCAACGTCAGCGGATCGGAGGGCTCGACGTTGAAGAGCTGTGTCTGCAGGAACCTGGTCAGCCAGAACGAGGCGAGCACACCGGCGAGGAGCCCCACGACGGTCAGCCGCATGCCCTGCCCGAGCATCATCGACAGCACCCGGCTGCGGGTCGCGCCGAGCGCCATGTGAATGCCAATCTCCCGCCGCCGTTCGCTCACGGTGTACGACAGGATCCCGTAGGTGCCGATGGCCGAAAGCGCCAGCGCGAGACCAGCGAAGAGCCCGAGCAGCTGGGCGAGGAATCTGGGACGCGACACGGTTTCCGCGAACACCTCCTCCATCGTTCGCAGCTTGACGATCGGCAGGGTCGGATCCATCGACTGCACGACGCGCTGGATGCCGCCGGAGAGGGACTCGAATGGAAGCGACGATCGGACCACGACGTTCATGTTGCGCGGCGCGAATTTGAGCGCGGCGGGCCCCTGGTCGGCGAGGAAGTACAGCTCGGTGCCGGTCTTCTTGTCGACTCCTCCCTGCTTCACGTCCCGCACGACTCCGACGATCGTGAACCACGGGATCTTCTCATTGAACCCGGGCTTCAACCGCCGCCCGAGCGGGTTCTGGTTCGGATAGAACGCCTTCGCGAGCGTTTCGTTGACCAGGACGACCGGTGCACCCGTCGCGTCGGACGGCGTGAAATCGCGGCCGGCGACGAGCGGGACGCCCATCGTCGACAGGTACCCGGGCGTGACCGTCTGGTAGTAGTCCACGTTCTCCATCGGGCCTTCCTTCGGCGCCGTATAGCCTTCGAAATGCGTGTCGTTCGCGTTGACCAGACGCAGCGGCGGCAAACCGGTCATCGCCGCTGACGCCTGCACCCCGGGCAACTGCGCGAGCTGCGAGTTCAGCCGCTGGAAGAAACTGACGACATTCTGTGGCTCGCGATAGCTCGCGCCTGGCAGCACCAGACCAAACGTCACCAGTCGCGATCGATTGAAGCCCGCGTCGACGTTGAGCAGATTCCAGAAGCTCCGGAGCAGCAGGCCCGCGCCCGCAACCAGCACGACCGCCAGCGCCACTTCCGCCATAACGAGGCCGTTGCGCACGCGCGCCCGCGCCGAACCGGCGGTTGTGCGCTGCCCCGCTTCCTTGAGCGACATGTTGACGACCTGTTCGCGGAGGTGCAGGAGTGGCGCCATGCCGAACAGTGCGCCGGTGACGACCGAAACCGCTGCGGTGAAGATCAGTACGGCCGGATCGAGCGCAATCTCGTGTGCACGCGGGAGGCTGTCCGGGTTCGCGGCGAGCATCGCGCGCAGGCCGCCGAACCCGATAGCGGCGCCGAGCCCGCCGCCGACGAGCGCGAGCAGGATTCCCTCGGTCAGGAATTGGCGCAGCAGGCGAGCGCGGCTCGCGCCGAGCGCCGAGCGGACCGCAAACTCCTTCTGCCGTGATTCCGCGCGCGCCAGGAGCAGGTTCGCGAGGTTGGCGCACGTGAGGAGCAACAGGCAAAGGCTCGCGCCGGTCAACGTGATCAGCATCAGGCGGAAGCGCGGGGACATGTTGTCGCGCATCCGGAAGAAGCTGACGCCCGTTTCGGCGTTGGTGTCCGGGTAATCACGGCCAAGACGATCGGCCAGCATCGACAGTTCCGCTCTCGCCCGTTCGAACGTGACGTCGCGCTCGAGGCGGGCCACTGCCTGAAGGTACGTATTCGTGCGATTGGCGTAGTCCGCGTCCCGGAACGTGAGCAGCGTCCACAGCTGAACATCCCCGCTCG
>DATAEK010000334.1:0-20253 GCA_036258055.1 Vicinamibacterales bacterium | reverse complement strand
GCGTTGCCACAATTGCCAGGACGGCCGGAATTGCCGCGATCCATCCTGACAATTCCGGCGATTCTGGCAATCCCGGCGATCTTGGCAGTCTAACTTCATGGAACTCTACGAAACCCTTCCGATCGTCCCCCTTCGCGACGTCGTCGTCTTTCCGCACATGATGATGCCGTTCGTCATCGGGCGTCCCTCGTCCACCCGGGCGCTGGAGCACGCACTGCTGAAGGACAAGCGCATCTTCCTCGCGGCGCAGCACGACGCGTCGGTGGACGATCCGCAGCCCTCCGACATCTACACGATGGGCTGCGTCGCGAACATCGTTCAGAGCCTGAAGCTGCCGGACGGCAACATCAAGGTACTGGTCGAGGGCATCGAGCGCGCCCGTGCGGTCGAATGGAAGGAAGACAAGGGTTTCTACCGGGTTGTCGTGAAGATCATCCCGAAGCACAAGGAGACCGGCGGGGACGCGGAAAGCACGATGAGCCGCGTGGTGTCGCTCTTCGAGCAGTACGTGAAGCTCTCGAACAACCTGCATTACGACGCGATGATCGCCGCCGTCCGCGTCGACGATCCCGGCAAGCTGGCCGACACGATCGCCGCGCACCTGCTCGTCGGCGTCGATGAAAAGCAGAACCTGCTCGAAATCATCTCCCCGCTCGAACGGCTCAACCGTATCGCCGGCGTCCTCGAAGCCGAGGTGGACAAGCTCCAGGTCGACCGCCGTATCCAGTCTCGCGTGAAGAAGCAGATGGAGAAGGCGCAGAAGGAGTACTACCTCAACGAGAAGATGAAGGCGATCCAGAAGGAGCTGGGGCGGAAGGACGACAAGGGGAACGAGGTCGAAGAACTGCGAAAGAAGATCGAACAGTCGAAGATGCCCGACGAGGTCGAGGAGAAGGCCATCCAGGAGCTGAAGCGCCTGGAGGCGATGCCCCCGATGTCGGCCGAGGCGACCGTTTCGCGGAACTACCTCGACTGGCTGATTGCGGTTCCCTGGTTCAAGAAGACCAAGGAAAGCCGGGATCTCAGGCGCGCCGAGCAGATTCTGAACGAGGACCACTACGGCCTCGAGAAGATCAAGGACCGGATCCTCGAGTTCCTGGCCGTTCGCGCGCTCATCAAGAAGCCGAAGGCGACGATCCTCACCTTCTCCGGGCCTCCCGGAGTCGGCAAGACCTCGCTCGCGAAGTCAATCGCGCGCGCGATGAACCGCAAGTTCGTCCGCCTGTCGCTCGGCGGCGTGCGCGACGAGGCGGAGATTCGCGGCCATCGCCGCACCTACATCGGGGCGTTCCCCGGCCAGATCATCCAGATGATGAAGAAGGCCGGCACGCAGAACCCGGTCTTCCTGCTCGACGAAGTGGACAAGATGTCCATGGACTTCCGCGGCGACCCGTCAGCGGCGCTGCTCGAAGTTCTCGACCCGGAGCAGAACAACTCGTTCCTCGATCACTACCTCGACGTCGAGTACGACCTCTCTCATGTGATGTTCATCTGCACGGCGAACGTGCTCCACACGATTCCGCAGGCGCTGCGCGATCGCATGGAAGTGCTGCAGCTCGCCGGCTACACCGAGCAGGAGAAGATCGAGATCGCGCGCAAGTTCCTCGCGCCGAAAGCCATCGAGGGCGCGGGCCTCACGACGACCAATATCACGCTGCTCGACGAAGCGTTCCAGGCGATCATCCAGCGCTACACCCGCGAAGCGGGCGTCCGCAACCTCGAGCGCGAGATCTCGTCGATCTGTCGCAAGATCGCGCGCAAGGTCGTCGTCGAGGGCAAGACGTTCAGCGAGGAAATCACCTCCGCGAAGGTCACCGAATACCTCGGCGTCCCGCGGTTCCGGCCGACGCTGGCCGAAGAGTCGAACGAAGTCGGGGTGGCGACGGGGCTGGCGTGGACCGAGGTCGGCGGTGAGATCCTCGTCACCGAAGCGACCCTCATGCCCGGCAAGGGACACCTCACGCTCACCGGCAAGCTGGGGGACGTGATGCAGGAGTCCGCGCAGGCGGCCATGAGCTACGTCCGCTCGAAGTCGGACGAGTTCGGCATCCCGAAGGACTTCAGCCGAAAGACGGACGTCCACGTGCACGTGCCCGAGGGAGCGATCCCGAAGGACGGGCCGTCAGCCGGGATCACGCTGGCCACGGCGCTCGTCTCAGCGATCGCCCGCGTCCCCACCCGCAAGGATGTCGCGATGACCGGCGAGATCACGCTGCGCGGCAAGGTCCTGCCGATCGGCGGCGTGAAGGAAAAGGTGCTCGCCGCGCACCGCGCCGGGTTGAAGAGCATCATCGTGCCGAAGGACAACGAGAAGGACCTGGCGGACATTCCCAAGAACGTCCTCGACGCGCTCGACATCTACATGGTCGAGACGATGGACGAAGTGCTGAAGATCGCGCTGGCAGAACCGCTGCCGTCGTTCGCCGCCGCGGCAACGACCGCGGACGCGGAAGAACAGCCCGCCATCTCGGACGACACCATTACGCATTGATGCGCTCGGGGCACGCCACGGATTCGCTTGTTGCTGGCTACCACCACACCGCGATGTAGGCCCGACCTTTCCGGTCGGGCGTGCCTCTAGCCAGGAACCAGCGCGTTCGGCCCCGCCCGACCCGAAGGTCGGGCGTTCCACGTGCCGGTGCGAATCGTTTGAAGCTTCTCAGCGCCGAATTCGTCACCAGCGCGGTGGCCGGAGAGGTCCCGCGCGACGGCCTGCCGCAGATCGCGTTCGTCGGCCGCTCGAACGTCGGCAAGTCGAGCCTGATCAACGCGCTGGCCCGGACGAAGATCGCGCGGACGAGCGCCGCACCCGGCAAGACGCGCCTGGCGAACGTCTATCGCGTGGCGCTCGAGGCCGGCCCTGGCGGCCCCGGCCGCTGGAGCGTGTATCTCGTCGATCTGCCTGGATTCGGGTACGCGCGAGGCGGAGCGTCCGCGGCATCGGAGCTGGCAGGCGTGGCCGAACGATACTTCACGCGGGAGCGCCCGCGGCCCGAGCGACACGCCGGGGTCCCTAACGCGGCAGCCGACTTGCGATGGCCCACCGGAGGGAATCGCCACGCGGCGGCGCCCCCGAGCGGGAGCGAGCGACAGCCTTCGGCCGCCGCGGAACGCGAGAGCGCGACGGGGCGCGCGCCGGGGGTGGGGACCCAGCGCGAGCAGAGAAAGCGTGGCCCTGGGACGCCAACGATGGTCTTTCTCCTCGTCGACTCGCGGCACCCGGAGCTCGAGTCGGATGTCGAGGCCGCGGGCTGGCTGTCGAGCCTCGGCGTGGAGACCCGAATCGTCGCAACGAAGATCGACAAACTCACGCGCGCGGAGCGCGCGCGCAACCTGAAGACCCTGGAGACTACATACGGAACGGCCGCCACGCCAGTCTCGGCGCTGAGCGGCGAAGGATTGGATGACCTGTGGCAGATGATCGCGACCCTGGCTCGAAAACGGTAGCCACGGCTCCGGCGCCCGAAGCGCCGGCCCTCGAGTTCACCACGCTCAAAGACATGGGCGTGACCGAGCTCACCAAGATTGCCAAGCAACTCGACGTGCCCGGAGCAACGGGCATGCGCAAGCAGGAGCTGATCTTTCAGATCCTGCGATCGCGCGCCGAGAAGAGCGGCATGCTGTTCTCTGAAGGCGTGCTGGAAACGCTTCCCGACGGCTTTGGCTTTCTCCGCGCCCCCGACTACAACTACCTCCCTGGCCCTGACGACATCTACGTCTCGCCGTCGCAGATCCGCAAGTTCGATCTGCACACCGGCGACACGGTATCCGGCCAGGTGCGGCAGCCGAAGGAGGGCGAACGCTACTTCGCGCTGATCAAAGTCGAGGCGGTCAACTTCGAGCCGCCGGAACGCGCGCGCGAGAAGATCTTTTTCGAGAATCTGACGCCGCTCTATCCGCAGAAGCGGATCGCGCTCGAGACGACCTCCGACAACCTGTCCGCGCGGGTCATGGACCTGATGGTCCCCATCGGCAAGGGTCAGCGCGGCCTCATCGTCGCCCCGCCGCGGACCGGCAAGACGATGCTGCTTCAGAACCTCGCGAACAGCATCACCACGAACCATCCCGAGGTGTACCTGATCGTGCTGCTCATCGACGAGCGGCCCGAAGAGGTCACCGACATGCAACGTTCGGTGAAGGGCGAGGTGGTGTCATCGACCTTCGACGAGCCGGCGACGCGCCACGTGCAGGTCGCCGAGATGGTGATTGAAAAAGCGAAGCGCCTGGTCGAGCACAAAAAGGATGTGGTCATCCTGCTCGACTCGATCACGCGTCTTGCCCGCGCCTACAACACGATCGTGCCGCCGTCGGGCAAGGTCCTCTCGGGCGGCGTGGACAGTAACGCCTTGCAGCGCCCGAAGCGCTTCTTCGGCGCCGCGCGCAACATCGAAGAAGGCGGATCCCTGACGATCATCGCCACCGCGCTCATCGACACCGGCTCGCGCATGGACGAAGTGATCTTCGAGGAGTTCAAGGGCACCGGCAACCTCGAGATCCACCTCGATCGCAAGCTCACCGACCGCCGCGTGTTTCCGTCGATTGACATCCAGAAGAGCGGCACGCGCAAGGAAGAGATGCTGCTGCCAAAAGAGGATCTCAGCCGCGTCTGGGTGCTGCGCAAAGTCCTCACGCCGCTGTCCCCCGTCGAGGCGATGGAGCTCCTGCTCTCGAAGATGGGGAAGACGAAGAGCAATGCGGACTTCCTGGGATCGATGTCGAATGGGAGATAGGTGTCGGTGCCAAAGGTGCCTGGGTGCCTAGGGTGCGAGGGTGCCTAAGGTGCTTGGGGTGCCAGGGTGCCAAGGTGCTAGGGTGCCCAAGGTGCGCCGCGAAGGCCTCATGAACGGCTGGCAGAATTTGCGTTTGTGTAAAGGCTCGGACTAGCTGGTTTTTGCGTAGTGCGACGGTGATTGCTGCCTTTCATTCGGATTCCCCCGCAGATCGCTTCGTGCTCACAGTCCGGCGTGGCTGGTGTACGGCGCTTTCAGGATCTGGTGGCCTGGCAGCTCTGTGTCGAGCAGTGTGATGTGATCGTCGCCATCACCGAGAACGGTCGCGCGGCCAGCGATCAGGAGTTCCGCGAACAGATTCGACGCGCCGCCAAGAAAGCACCGGCCCTGATCGCCGAGGGCTTTCTGCGCTACACGCCAGCCGAATTCGTCAGGTACCTCCGGATGGCGAGAGGTGAGATCGGCGAGGTCCAGAACCACCTCGAATTTGGCCGGCGGCAACGCTACTTCACTCCCGAACAGATCCAGCAAGCTACAACCATCTCAAACCGCGCAATGGCGGCGACAAGCAAACTCCTGAAGTCGAAACTGCCCAAGGTGAAGTGCGGCTAAAAACAACCGTGAGCACTTCGTACCTGGCACCCTGGCACCCTTGCACCCTCGCACCCTCGCACCCTCGCACCCTCGCACCTTAGGCACCCTAGCACCCTAGGCACCCAGGCACCTTTGGCACCGACAGTGTCAGTACCTAAGGTCCCCTTGTTTGCTAAGATGCCCTCCGTTCGGGCCCGTCCCGCGTTGCGGCCCCTTGGAGGTGATTCGATGCCGCGGCTCCTGCGCCCAGGCTTCCCGATCGTTGCCGCGATTGCGCTGCTGACCTCATCGCGGCCCAGCGCCGTTCAACCCGCAACCGGGCGTGCGTTGACGATCGAGGACTACTACCGCATCCAGACCGTCGGGAACCCGCTCATCTCGCCTGACGGCAAGTGGGTCAACTACAGCATCTCGACGCGGATAGAAGAAGACCAGCAGACGCGTCTCGAGTTCTGGCTCGTACCGTCGGACGCCTCAGCGAAGCCGTGGCGCGTCCTGCACTACGGCCGCGACATCGCAGGACCTCGCTGGACGCCCGACAATCGCCTCGAGTACGTCGCCGATCGTCTGCAGTGGACCATCGATCCGAACAACCCGGCGGCGCCCCCGGCAAAGAGCACGAGTCAGCGGGCTGCCGCCGGAGGCGACCGTGGAGGTCGAGGCGGACGTGGGGGCGGCGCTGCCCCGGCCGGGCAGGACTCGCCAGGGGTTCCGAGCCCGGATGGAAAGTGGATCGCGACCCTCGTCGACGTCGCCCAGAATAGACCGCCGCAGTCAGCCGCAAGCGACTTCGAACGGCGCCACGAGGAGCGCTTCAAGGGCGTCATCTTCGATTGGAAGGACTTCCAGCGCGACGGGCAGCCATTCCCCGCCCCGAATCTTCGCGCACGACCGGCGCAGCAGATCATGCTCGCGCCCGCGGCCGGCGGTGAACGAAAAGCGCTGACCGAAGCCGACATCAGGCCCGTCGACGTGACGTGGTCGCCCGACAGCACCGCTTTGGTCTTCATCGCCGATCCGGATTGGCGCAACGAGCTGAAGTACGAGAGTCCCGATCTGTGGATGGTGACGACCGACGGAAAAGTCACACGTCTGACGGATGACGGGTACGTCTACAGCGATCCCGGCTTCTCTCCTGACGGCAAGTACATTTCGTACGTCCGCGATCCGGGAACCGACATGATCATCGAGCAGAAGCTCAATCATGGCGGGCCGAGCGATCTGTTTATCCGCCCCACGTCAGGCGGACAGGCGATCAACCTCACGGGCGACTGGGATCTCGAGCCGGGACCGACGAAGTGGTCACCGGATGGCCGCTTCATCTACTTCTCCGCGGGAATCGGTGGAGAGAGTCACCTGTTCCGCGCGTCCGTGCCTGGTGGCAAGGTCGAGCAGGTCACCAAGGGGCCGCGCCGAATCGGCGGTATCACGTATGACAAGGCCATGACGAAGATCGCCTACACCGTCGGCGTCATCGAGGCTCCATCGGAGATCTACGTCGCCAACATCGACGGCACGAATGAACGGAAGCTTACCGACGTCCAGAAGGCGATCGCGTCGGAGATCGCGTTCAGCAAGGCCGAGCGGCTCATCTGGAAGAGCTACGACGGCACCCAGATCGAAGGCTGGCTGACATTCCCCTACGGCTACGACCCGCAGAAGGGTCCCTACCCGATGATCGTCACGAGCCATGGCGGCCCCCACGCGGCAACCGGCTATGCCTTCGACTTCAAGGACCAGTACTTCGCCGCGAACGGCTACTTCATCTTCGACACGAATTTCCGCAGCTCGACCGGCTACGGCGAGGCGTTCAAGTGGGCCACGTGGGGTGAATGGGGCAAGAAGGACGGTGAGGACGTCGTCTCCGGCATCGACTACGTGCTGAAGCGCTACCCCATCGATGCGAAACGCGTCGGCCACACCGGTCACTCCTACGGCGGGTTCATGACCAACTGGCTGATCACGCAGTATCCGGACCGCTTCGCCGCCGCGATTACCGGCGCCGGAATCACCAATTGGGTCAGCGACTACGGCACCGCCGACATCTACCGAACGAAGGAAACCGAGTTCTACGGCACACCGTGGGACAAGGAGGCGCGCGACCGGATGATCAAACAATCGCCCCTGACCTACGCCGGCAGCGTGAAGACGCCGACGCTTTTCATCCACGGCGAGGTCGATCAGCGCGTGCCCTACGAGGAAGGCGAGCAGATGTACTTCGCGCTGAAGCGTCGCGGCATTCCGGCCAAGATGATCCAGTACGCCGGGCAGCCGCACGGAATCGGTGGCCATTGGAACAACATTCACCGGATGGTCAACGAGCTTCGATGGTGGAATCAGTACCTCAAGGGGGAACCCTCGAAGACGACGACGTCTCAAGGACAATGAGACCCAATGCCGTCCTCGTCGTCGCGCTCGCGCTGACGTCCGCGCTGCTGGTCACGGCACAGACACGCCCGGCCGCCATTCCTCTCCAGTCCGGCGACATCGTCATCCGGGGTGGCCTGATCTTCGATTCGGTGCGTGACGATGCAGTCCCGAATACCGGGCTGATCGTGCGGAACGGCACGCTCCTCGAGGTCAACGCCGACCTGACAGACCGCGACCTCGCGCCGGCCCGCGTCATCGACCTTCCGGCCACTGAAACGATCCTCCCCGGTCTCTTCGATCTCCACGCGCACTACGCCATGGACCTGTACGGCGAGGGCCGAATCGATGAGCACACGGTGAACCCGCTGGTCTTCCTTGCCAACGGCGTCACTTCCTGTCGGGGTTCGGATCGCATCGCGAGCTGCACGCACTCGTTCTGTCGGGCATCCCCGCGGCGGCCGCGCTGAAGATCGCAACCATCAACGGCGCGCGGGCACTGAATGTCGCCAGCAAGCTCGGCACTCTCGAAGCCGGGAAGCTGGCTAATCTCTTCGTCGTCCGCGGCAACCCGCTCCAGGACATCCGTACCACCCGAAACGTGCACCTCGTGATGAAAGCCGGGCAGTTGTACGATGCCGCGGAGCTCATCGAATCCGCCAAAGGCAAAATGGGGCCAGCGGGATCCCAGGACGAGAGTCGATGGAGACCTCAACGGCAGACGAGCGCGTCGCGGTAGCGACTCTTTGCGGTTTTGCCTTTGCATGTGGCATCGTCAGGTCCAACTTGACGTGAAGCCGCCTGGCACCATGTGATAGGAACATGCGAACCGCTCTAGCGTTCTTAGCCATCTCTGCCGTCGTCGTCTCGGCCAATCCTCAGAAGCCCGCGGAAGCGCAGGATCCGACGGTCAAGCAAGTCGCACCTGCACCCAAGCCAGCGGCTCAGCCCGCCGCACGAACGACCGTGACGGTGCTGGTCACGGATCGATCCGGCAAGCCCATTGCCGACGCGGTGGTGAAGGCGACGGGTCCCGCCGAGCGCGACGGAACCACCGATGCGGAGGGGACCCTCGTGTTGCGGAACGTGAACGCTGGTACTTACCGGCTGCGATTCGAGCACAAGGAGTTCGTGACGCTGGAACGCGATATCACGGTTCAGGCGGGGCGGCCGCTCAAGACTCAAGCCGCGCTGACTGCGGCGCCACCGCCACCGCCGCCACCGCCGGCGCCGAAGCCGGAACCAGAACCTGCCCCGCCGCCGCCCACACCAGCCACATTCGTGGCCCAGCCGTCGTCGATCGACATTCCCGCGTTCTTCGAGAAGAACTACATCGGCAACGCGGCGTCGAAGACGTCGAGTGTCGGCTGTACGGGCACCTCGACCGCGACGCTGGTGCAGATCCGCGACCCTCTGGCGGAGCACACGCACATGGACGCCGACGAGATGATCTACGTCGTGGCGGGTGAAGGCACGGAGCGGCTCGGTGGCCGTGAGCTTCCGCTGAACCCCGGAACGTTTTCAGTGATCCCCCGCACCATGGCCCACTCGCTGACTCGACGCAGCCGTACTCCGCTGGTCATGCTCTCGATCCTCACCGGACCGCCGTGTCAGAACGCCAGATGACTCAGCGGGTGCGCGCGCTGACCCTCGCGGCTTCGCTGCTTCTGCTCGCACTCCCCGCCACAGCGCAAACAAAGGCGATCCGTTTCGGCCAGCTGTGGGACGGAACACGCGTCATCGCTGATGCCGTCGTCGTCATCGAAGGCGATCGGATCGTGCGGGTCGCCACTGGCGAGGCTGGAGTGCCAGCCGGGGCAGAAACCGTCGACCTGCGGCGCTTCACCGGCCTGCCCGGGCTGATCGATCTCCACACGCACATGACCTACTACTGGGACAGGCAGCCCGGTACGCGACCGCTCGGCCAGCGCCGCCGCCCTGCGGTCACGGTCTTCCTCGCGCAGGAGAACGCCCGTCGAACGCTCGAAACCGGAGTCACGACGGTTCGTGACCTGGGTGCCTCGAACGACACTGACTACTCGATGCGCGACCTGATCGGCATGGGCGCGATGGTCGGCCCACGGATGTTCGTCGCGGGACAGGGACTCTCTGCCCGTCAGGGGCAATCTCAGGACGCCGATACGTGGCGTAAGACGGTCGAGGATCGCGTGAAAGCCGGATCCGATTGGATCAAGGTCTATGGCTCGCGCGGGAGCTTCGACAGCGTCGACACGACGCAAACCGTCAGCTTCGACGAAATGAAAGCCATCGTCGACACCGCGCACGGCCTGCAGCACAAGGTGGCAATCCACTCGTATGGCGCATCGGGCGCTAAGGACGCCGTCCGCGCCGGCGCTGACTCGGTCGAACACGGCGTGGACCTCGACGACGAGACGCTCGCGGAGATGGTGAAGCGCGGCACGGTGTGGGTGCCCACCATCGATCACAATCGCTACTACGTGGACGCGAAGGACGAGTACGGGTTCAAGGCGGAAGCGATCGCGCCGCTCGAGGACTATATCCAGCGCAACCTCGAGTCAACTCGCCGCGCCGTCAAGGCCGGCGTCAGAATCGGGATGGGCTCGGATGCCGTCTATTCGATGTTCGGTCAGAACACGCGCGAGCTCGGATGGTTCGTCAAGGCCGGCATGTCCCCGGAGCAGGCGCTGAAATCCGCGACGACGATCGCGGCGGACCTGCTCGGCGCGCAGGATCGTCTCGGTCAGATCGCTCCCGGATTCGCGGCCGATCTGGTTGCCGTCGAAGGCAACCCGCTTCAGACGATCGACGCGCTCTTCGGCGGGGTTCGCTGGGTCATGAAGGACGGCAAGGTGGTTGTCGACAAGCGCGCCCCGCGCTGAGCGCTACTCGGCGCGCAGAGACTCGGCCGGATCGATTGCCAGCGCCCGAAGCGCCGGAATCAGGCTGGCTACAGTGGCGACTGAGAATGTGAGCGCTGTCGCGCCCACGAACGTGATCGGATCGGTCGCCTTCGTGCCATAGAGCAGGTTCGTCAGCACCTCGCTGCTCGCCGCCGCAATGCCCACCCCGGTGAGGACGCCGGCTGCTGTCAGCCTCAGACTTCGTCCGAGCACCAGCCGCACGATCTCGGCGCCGGAGGCGCCGAGCGCCATCCGGACGCCGATCTCTCTCCGCGATTCGCTGACCCAATGGTTTACGACACCGCAGATGCCTACGACCGTCAGCGTGGCGGCAAGCACCGCGAAGAGCACGAGGAGAAGCATGTTGAACCGGCGGGGCGCGACCGCCCCCGACACGACATCTTCGAGCGTGCGCACGCTGAAGACGGGCAGTGCTGGATCGATGCGCCGGAGTGTTTCCCGCACCGCAGAGATGACTGCCTGCGGATCGCCCGCCGTACGGACCACAAAGGTCAATTCCGGCGAAGGGTTCTGCGCTTCTGCGACGTAGAGATGCGGCTCGGCAGGCTCCTCGAGGCGGGTCTGACGGACGCCGCCGACGATGCCGACGATCTGACGCCAGATGCGATCGTTCGAGGCGCGTACACGTTTGCCGATGGGATTCTCGCCCGGGAAATCTCGAGCCGCCAGGGTCTCGTCGATAATTGCGACAGGGACGGTATCAGTCCGATCGCCTTCCGCGAACGTCCGCCCTTGGCGGACAGGAATGCCCATCGCGCGGAAGTAGTCCGTCGTCGCCCACCGCAAGTACACGCGATCCAGCCGACCGTCAGCGGCCTCGGGTCTGCCCTCGATTCTCAAACCAAAGCGCAGCAGGCCTTGCCGGCCCGAAAGCGGCAGCGGTGCGCCCGCGCCCACGGCTTCGACGCCTCGCACGACCCGGAGCTCCGACAGCGCCCGATCGAAAAACGATGCCCAGGCTGGTGGCTTGTAGCGAGAGGAAGGGAGGCTGACCTGCGCGAGGAGCACACGATCCGACCGGAAGCCGGCGTCGACGTTCGTCAGGCGCTCGAAGCTGCGAATCAGAAGCCCGGCGACGATGAGGAGCGCGACCGTCAATGCAATTTCGACTGCGACGAGCGCACTTCGAATCCGTCGTCCGGCGTTGGCGATCGATCGTCCGTTCTTCAGCGCATCGTCTGGCGTTGTCATGGACGCTCGCCAGGCCGGAACGAGCCCGCAGAGGATGCCCGTGACGAGGGACACGAGCGCGGTGACCCCGAGCACGCGATAGTTGAGACGGATTTCGTCGGCTCGCGGTAGATCGAAGCCCGTCGCGGCCGGCGCAAGCGCGAGAATCCAGTACGCGACCAGCAGTCCCGCAACGCCGCCGGCTAGTGCAACCACGAGGCTCTCCGCCAGCTGCTGCTGAACGATGCGCCCACGTGTGGCCCCGAGTGCGACGCGCACCGCGAGCTCGCGGACGCGACCGGTTCCCCGAGCGAGCAGCAGTGCAGCCACGTTCGCACACGCGATGAGGAGGATGCACCCGACCGCGGCACTCAGCACGAGAAGCGGCGTCCGCACGTCGCCCACGATGCTGTCCTGAAGCGACGCCACCGTCACGCCCCAACCGCGGTTGGACTCGGGATACTGCGCGGCCAGCCGAGCGGCAACCGTCTCAAGCACGTCTCGGCCTGCGGTCATCGACACGCCTGGTGCGAGCCGTCCCACGACGTCGAGGTAGTGCGCCGACCGCGAGCGCGAACGCTCTTCGCTCCTGAGAGGAATCCAGAGGTCCACGTCGCTCGACGGGAAATCGAACGATGCCGGCATGACACCGGCGACAACCGTGGGAGCGCCGTCAATGGTGAGTCTCGAGCCGACGGCCGACGGCGACGCGGCAAGCACGGCCCGCCACAACCGATCGCTCACGACGACCACCGCCTCGCCTGACGCGTCGCCGGAGAGAAGCGTTCGGCCGATGGCAGCGCGGACGCCAAGGAGATCGAAGAGCTCGGGCGACACCGTTGAAGACGCCAAGCGCTGCGCGTCGCCGACGCCGCTAAGCGTCGACGCATACCCCGTCGTGAACGCCGCCAGACTGTCGAAACCCGCCGGCCCGACGGACTGCGCGCGCAGATCGGCGAAATCAGCGGGCGACACACTGTTGCGCGGGATGCCGCGAGGGTTAGCAGACCAGATCCGCACCAGCCGCGCGGCATCGCGGTACGGAAGCGGACGCAGGAGCACGGCATCCACGATGCTGAAGATGGCCGAGTTGACGCCGATCCCGAGCGCAATCGTGACGATCGCCACGGCGGCGAACCCGGGGCGCTGCCGCAGCCCGCGAACGGCGAGTCGTACATCCTGTGTGAAATGACCGACCGCGTCAGCAGCGCGGCTGCGCGAGGCGCGCGGCGCCATCGCATCGAGCAGCCTGCGGCGCCGACGCATCGCCACGGCCGGGCCCAACGACCCGGCGACCTGACGCCAGTACCAGACGGCAGCCCGGAACCGTCCTCGTCCGGTCCGTATGTGGCAGACGTACTCGTCGTCGAGGTCACTGATGACGTCGAGGCGCCGATCCGAAGGAAGGGCGACGCGGAGGAGCGCGCGTGCGAGGCGCGTCACCGGCCCGCTCCGCGCAGCCTCAGACCGGACCACATCCGCGCCTGCATCTCACTCGACGCCTGCAGGGCGGTGATACCAGCCCTGGTCAAATGGAAGAACCGGCGCGCGCGGCCGTCGCGATCCGGGGCGGCCGCTTTCTCGCCCGATCGGACGAAGCCTTTGTCCTCGAGGCGTTCGAGCGTCGAGTACACCGCGCCGATGGCCACCGATCGTCCAGACCTGGATTCAATCTCGCGACGAATGCTCATGCCGTAGGCGTCGTCTTCGAGACGCGCGACCGCCAGCATCACCACCTGTTCGAGCTCACCGAGATACTCTCCGCGTGGCATTTGGTATTTCTACAAAATAGAAAATGATTTGTCAACCGTGTGAACCCGAGAACCCCTAGAACCGTAGAACCTCTTCAGATGTCAAGGGGTCGCGCGTCGGGCTATGATCACCGGATGCGATATCGATCGTTCGGCAGGTTGGGCTGGCAGGTGTCGGAAGTCGGGTACGGCATGTGGGGCATGGGCGGATGGACTGGAAGCGAGGACAGCGAGTCGCGAGCATCGCTCGATCGCGCGATCGCGCTGGGCTGCAACTTCTTCGATACGGCGTGGGCCTACGGCGAGGGTCACAGCGAGCGCCTGCTGGGCGAGACGCTGCGTAATCACCCGCGCAGCCGGCTCTACGTCGCGACCAAGATCCCTCCGAAGAACCGCAAGTGGCCCGCCCGTCCATCGTACCCGCTCGAGGACGCGTTTCCGAGCGACTACATCCGCGACTACACGGAGAAGAGCCTCGAAAACCTCGGCGTCTCGACGATCGATCTGCAGCAGTTTCACGTCTGGAGCGATCACTGGGCGGGCGACGAGCGCTGGCAGCGCACGATTCGCGCACTCAAAGAGGAGAAACTGATTCAGGGCTTCGGCATCAGCGTCAATCGCTGGCAGCCGGCCAACGTCCTGCGCGCCCTCGACACCGGACTCGTGGACGCGGTGCAGGTCGTGTACAACGTCTTCGATCAGAACCCCGAGGACGTCCTCTTCCCTGCTTGCCTCGAACGTGATGTCGCCGTGATCGCCCGCGTGCCGTTCGACGAGGGCAGTCTGACCGGGACGCTCACCCTCGAGTCGCGCTGGCCCGACGGGGATTTTCGAAACCTCTATTTCTCGCGAGAGAACCTCCAGGCGACGCTCCCGCGCGTCGCGCAGCTTCAGGCGATCGTTCCGAGCGGGATGACGCTGCCCGGGCTGACCCTTCGGCACATCCTCCACCACCCCGCCGTCTCGACGGTCATTCCCGGGATGCGCAAGGAGCGGCACGTCGAGGAAAACCTGGCCGCCGGGGAGGCCCCGCCGCTAACCGCTGAGCTGTTGCGCACGTTGAAAACGTATCGGTGGGAGCGGACCGTCGACGTGGAGTGACCGGTTGGCGACCCGTCGTGCTAAATCATTGAAGATATAGACCTTGCGGCGATAGGGAACGATACAAGTCCGTAATCTGGTAAACTAGCTTTTTGCCCCAATCCCCAAGGAGCCCGCTGTGAAGGAAGGGATTCATCCGAAGTATCACGAGGTCGAGGCCCGCTGCGCGTGCGGCGCGACGTGGAAGACTCGCTCGACGAAGCCGGAGCTGCACCTCGAGATCTGCAACAACTGTCATCCGTTCTTTACCGGACGGCAGAAGCTGATTGACACCGAGGGTCGGGTGGAGCGGTTCACGAAGCGCTTCGGCGCACAGACGTCCGAAAGCCGGAAGCAGGCCGCCAAGACGAAAAAGCAGACGGCCGCCGCCCGCTGATGACGGCTACGGCTCTACGTTCCGCAGATCGAACAGCCCTCGCTTTTTGTTGATTTTCCTGTCGAGCCGGGCCAGCCGGTGGCGCACGCCATCGGCCCGCCGCCCGGTTCGATCTTCCAAATCCTCCAACGCGAACAACGCCAGCTCACGCGCCGTGTCGTAGTCGCGCGCGCGATGCTCGTGGTGAATCGCGAGCGCTTCCGCGGCGAACCGGCCGAGTTCCTGGAGCGCCGGCCGCCGCCGCGCGGCGGGGCTGGCGGTCAACACCATGACCTCGCGCCAGACGTCAGCGGCCTCGGCAAATCGCCGTTCCCGACGGCAACGAATCCCCAGCCGATACAGCGCTTCGCCGCGGACATCCGCAACCTCCGACACCGCCGCGCGGCGATAGCAGTCTTCGGCGCGATCGAAGGTCTCTGCCCGTTCGTAGATTCGGCCGAGTGCGAGCGCCTCGGCTCCGTCGCGGCAGGCCTCGGCGCCGTCCGCGGCCAGTCGCGCAGCCCGCGCCGTCACCGCGGCGAGTGACACGAGGTCCAGCCGGTTGTGCTCCAGCACCGGCTCCAGCGGCCGCGGATCGCCCGTCCGCAGGAATTGGAAAAACCGCCCCGGGATCTCGACCCCCTCGACATCCCCGACGCGCCGCACCTCGAACAACGCGCGCTCGAGCGTCGTCAGACGACAGCCGCCGTCGTCGAACAGCGCATCGGCGGTGCCGCGCGATCGCCAGAGCCGCCGCGCGGGATGCAGCATGTCGAAGTGCGGGACCCCTTCGAGCGACATCTCCATGCGATGGAATACCCACCGCGTCTCCATGACGGGGACGTCGAAGGTCTTCCCGTTGTAGGTCACGATCAGGCCGGCGTCGTCGAAGAGCTCGGACACGGCAGCGAGAAGCGCGCGTTCCGCCGCGTAACTCGTGAGCAGGAACTGACGGACCTGAAACGCGCCGAGATCGAAGTAGCCCACGCCGACGAGAAACGCGACCGTTCCCGCACCGCCGCTGATACCGGTCGTTTCCAGATCGATGAACAGCGCGCGTGATTCAGGCGGATCCGTCAGATGCGGATCGAGGACGCGCAGGCCGCCAGCGCCGGGCAGCTCGCAGTCGCCGATGCGCACATCACCATGCCAGCGATCTGATTCGTAGCGCCGATCGATGACGAGGCATTCGCCGAAGTCCGTGCGGGTGGCGCGGCCGCCCAGCAGCTCGCCGACACGTCCGATGTCGATCGTGGATTCGTACTTTCCCGTGTCGGGCTCGTAGGTGAGCTCGCGGATCGGCTTCGACGGCCGGACGATCGCGCGGAGTCGTGATGACAGATCCACGGCTAGGCCGCCTCCGTCGAGAGGAGTCGCGCGAGAATCGACGATGCGACACGTTTGGCGTGCGGCCCGGTGTTGCCTTCCGGACCCACACACGACGGACACCCGGACTCGCACGGACAGCCGTCGATGAGCTCCGCGGTGCGCTCCAGCAACAGGCTGTGCATGTCGTACAGCGGCCGGCTGAAGCCAATCCCGCCAGGGTAGTTGTCGTAGATGAAGATGTTCGGCTCTGACGCCAGGGCCTCGGGTACGCCGCCGATCCCGCCGGTCCGCGAGCGATCGAGCGAGCCGCCGTCCACCGAGAGGCCGATGTCGTGGCCGTCGCACATGAGCAGCCACTGCGCGATGTTGCGCATCGCGAACGCCAGCCCGACGACGCCGTCGCGCCGATCGTCACCGGCAAACGGCAGCGCCGACATGATCGCCAACGGGACCGTCAGCCAGTACGACGAGGTGTGCATCTGCTGCTCAGGGAGATCGAGCTCGCCCGATCCGACGTTCTCGTTGGTGTAGAACTTGATCTTCTTGAACCCGACCACGCGAGACACGACGTGGACCTCGCCGTGCGAGCGGCGGCCACCTGCCGTCAGCGTGGGGTCTGCTTCTCCTGAGGCCAACTCCGTCAGCGCGCGTTCGGGCGCACCTTCACTGGCGAAGGTGTCGAGGATCGTGACTTTCGTGTAGGTGATCGCCGTCGTGTAGTAGTCGCATTCGACCGCACGTACCCAGGCTTTGCGTCCATCGAAGTCGAGCCGCTCCACCTGGAACAGCTGCCCTTCGACCATGTAGATGGCTTTTTCGTGCAGCGTCGATGGCCCGCTCGTGAAATCGGTCTCAGCGATAACGCGCTCGCCGTTGGTGGTGTCCACCACGACGAAGTTGTCGGACGACACCGACCGCAGGCTGACGGCGTCGGCCGGGTAGGATTCGTTCGTCCAGTTCCACTGGCCGTCGGCGTGGTGAACGAAGCCTTCCTCACCCAGCACCGCCAGGACTTCCTGCACGTTCTCCCGGCCGAACGTCTCGTCGTCTCTGAACGGCAACTCGAACGCCGCGCACTTGACGTGATCGAGCAGGATGTGGAGGTTGTCCGGGTTGATGAGCGCGTGTTCGGGCGATGCGTCGAAAAAGTACGCCGGATGCCGGATCACGAACTGATCGATGGGCGCGCTGCTCGCCACGAGCACGGCGGCCGAGCGCGTCGTGCGCCTGCCCGCGCGGCCCGCACGCTGCCACGTCGCGGCAATCGTTCCCGGATAGCCGGCCATCACGGACACATCGAGGGCGCCAATGTCGATCCCGAGCTCCAAGGCATTGGTCGACACCACCGCGCGGACCATTCCCTCGCGAAGGCCCCGCTCGATCTCGCGACGCCGGTTCGGCAGGTAGCCACCGCGATAACCACGGATGACGTCCGCGGCCCCCGGCGGTCCGTGGAAGGCGTCCTTCAGATACGTGGTGAGGATCTCGACGGACAGACGGCTCTGCGCGAAGAGAATCAGCTGCAGATTGTGCTTGAGAAACTCCAGCGAGACACGGCGCGCTTCCGCCAGGTAGGAGCGCCGGATCCCGAGCTCCGCGTTGACGACGGGCGGGTTGACGAACAGGAAGAACTTCTCCCCGCGTGGCGCCCCGCTTTTCTCGACGAGCTCGAACGGACGCTCGGTAAGCCCCTCCGCAAGCTCGCGCGGGTTCGCAATCGTCGCCGATGAACAGATGAAGACCGGATCGGATCCGTAATGGCGGCACACCCGGTGCAGCCGGCGCATGATGTTCGAGAGATGACTGCCGAACACGCCGCGATACGCGTGCAGCTCGTCGATCACGACGAAACGCAGGTTCTCGAAGAGCTTCGCCCATCGCGGATGGTGCGGAAGGATCCCCGAGTGCAGCATGTCGGGGTTGCTCAGCACGACGTGCGCTTTCCCGCGAATCGCCCGACGGGCGTCAGCCGGTGTGTCGCCGTCGTAGGTGAAGACGCCGATCTCGACGTCGGTGTCGCGGGTGACGAATTGCGAGAGCGTGTGCAGCTCGGCGAGCTGATCCTGCGCGAGCGCTTTCGTGGGGAAGAGATACAACGCACGCGTCGCGGGATCTTTCAGGATCGCGTCGAGCACAGGCCCGTTGTAGCAGAGCGTCTTGCCTGAGGCGGTCGGCGTAATCGACACGACGTGACGGCCCGCCAGCACGTGCGCGAACGCCTCGGCCTGATGCGTGTAGAGCTGCTCGATTCCCCGCGCGGCAAGCGCCCCTTGCAGCCGCGGGTCGACCCCGTCCGGGTACGGCGCAAACGCCGCTGAAATGGCAGGTAGACGGCGCGCGGCCGTGACAATCGGGTCCGCCTCGGCGCCACCCGGTTTGGGCGACGCAGTCAGCCTGGAGAGGGCCTCCTGGAGCGAGCGGTCCTTGTCGCCCGTGACCACGGGAAGGGTCTGTAACGCCATACGCACCCGGCTGGTGACAGGTAACTGCCTGTCCTTCTGAGAATTGCGGAACCGATGGTAGCAGCGGCCGGCCGGGCGATCAAGTAGCGAAGGTGGCTCGCGCTCGGAAAGTGTCACCGAGTCGCGGGAGGGTCTTCACCTGGCGCGGTCAGTGACCGCCGTGGACGCCGCTTTGGCGACGATCCCACTCAGACCGATTACGCCGATCAGGTTTGGAAAGACCTGCAGCACGTTCATCAGATCGCCCCAGGCCCACACGACGTCGACCTTTGAGATGGCGCCGAACGGGATAAGAAGGCAGTAAATCCACCGGTACGGCACCGTCACCGCGCGGCCGAGGATGTACTCGAAGAACTGCTCGCCGTAATAGGCCCAGCCGATGAGCGTCGTGTAGCCAAAGAGGAACGCGCAGAACGCGACGATCCATCCGCCCACAGTCGGCATGGTGGTGTTGAACGCTGCGGCGACGGCGGCGGTGCTGGTCTGACCGGATTGCCACACGCCAGTGAGGAGAATCGTCATCGCGCTGATCGTCGAGGTCACGAACGACACGATGAACACTTCCATCACGGCGTTCAGCCCCTGCTGCGCGGGCTGATCGCTTCGCGCGGTCCCGTAGGCGACCGCTGCGGTACCGTAGCCTGCTTCATTCGCGTAAATGCCGCGAGCGATGCCGTATCGCATCGCCATGAACACTCCGAAACCGAGCGCCGAGTGCGGGGTGAACGCTTCGGTGACGACGAGCGCGAGCACCGACGGAATCCGCGCCGCATTGAAGAGGATGACGATCAAACCGCCGGCGAGATACAACCCCACCTTCAGCGGCGACAGTTTCTCGGCCGCGCGCCCGATCGAGCTGATGCCGCCGATGATGACGAGCCAGGTCAGCACGGCGATCCCGATCCCGGCTGCGAGCGTGGGCACGCCGAAGACCGTCTTCAGCACGAGCGCCATCGAGTTCGGCTGGGTGAAGGGCGTGGTCGTCAGCGCCGCGACCGCCGCAACGAGAGCAAAAATCCACGCCAGCGCGGGCGATCGATACCCGTCACGAAGGTAGTACATCGGTCCCGACAACACCACGTCACCGCGCGTTTCACGGAAGGTGATTCCGAGTACCGCCTCCGCGAACTTGATCGCCATCGCCACGAAGCCGTAGACCCAGATCCAGAAGAGCGCGCCGGGACCGCCCGACACGATGGCCGTGGCGACGCCGGCGATGTTGCCGGTGCCTATCGAGGCGGCGAGAGCGGTCATGAACGCCTGAAACGGCGTCAGCGCGCCAGCGCCAGTGGTGCCACGGCCCGACCATGCGAGCGAGGCGGCCTCGCCGAATCGTCGCAGCTGCACGAAGCGGGTGCGGATCGTGAGGATCAGGCCGGCGCCGAGGAGCACCACGACGACCCACGGCATGAACAGGCCGTCAGCGAGCGACTGGATGAGCGATGCCACGGGGGGGACTTATATCATGGGGGTCTGGGCAGGTAGGGCGGG
>DATAEK010000331.1:0-15632 GCA_036258055.1 Vicinamibacterales bacterium | reverse complement strand
GACGGCAAGGGACGCTTCACTCCGGTCCCCGACGCGTTCAAGTTCGCGCGGCCGCTCCAGGGCGTGGTGACGTCGATCTCGATGGCGGATTACGACCGCGACGGCTATCTCGATTTGTACCTCTGCGTGTACTCGTACTTCTTCGGGGCCGGCGAAGACAAGGCCGGCACGCCGGCGCCTTACTACGACGCGCGTAACGGGCCACCCGGCGTGCTGTTTCGGAACGACGGCCACGGCCGCTTCGTGGACGCAACCGACGAAAGTGGTCTCGATGCCGGCAACGACCATTACCACTTCGCTGCGGCGTGGGCCGACTACGACGAGGACGGCTGGCCGGACCTGCTGGTCGCGAACGACTTCGGTACTAAAAACCTCTACCACAACCTCGGGCGCCGCAACGGCAAGGTGACATTCGAGGACGCGGCCGCGGCGGCAGGCGTGCTCGATCACGGCGCGGGGATGAGCGCCACGTTCTTCGACTACGACAACGACGGCCACCTCGACATCTATGTCGGCAACATGTGGAGTGCGGCCGGCCAGCGCGTGACCGCCGCCCCTTCGTTCAAGACCGACGAGACGCCGGAGGTCCACGCGCTGTACCGGCGGCACGTACGCGGCAACTCGCTGTTCCGCAATCTGGGCGGCGGACGTTTCGAAGACCGGACGATCGCGGCACACGCCGAGATGGGGCGTTGGGCCTGGTCGTCGGATGCGCTCGACTTCGACAACGACGGCTGGGACGACCTCTACGTCGTCAACGGCATGCTCACGCGCCGGGACGAGGCGCCGGGCGGGGACCTCGAGGGATTCTTCTGGCGGCAGGTCGTTGCGCACTCGCCGCGCACGCGCATGCCGGGCACCCCGTACGACGATGCGTGGCGCGCGATCAACCAGCTGCTGATTCACGGCTCGATCGCCAGCCGGCAACGCAACGTGTTCCTGCGCAATGACGGGCACGGCGGCTTCGACGAGATTTCGGGCACGCTCGGCCTCGACCTCGATCAGGACGGACGATCGTTCGCGCTCGTCGACCTCGATCGCGACGGCGATCAGGACCTCGTCGTCATGGCCGCGCGGCAGGCGCCGCAGCTGCGGATCTTCCAGAACGACTTTGCGAGTCTTCTGCCCGAAGGGGGACGCGCGCGGTCGATCGCGGTGCGTCTCACCGGGACGAAGAGCAACCGCGACGCCATCGGCGCGCGTGTGATCGTCGAAACGGATCGTCTACACCGGACGAAGATCGTGCAGGCCGGCTCGGGATTCCTCTCGCAGCATTCGAAGGAACTGGTGATCGGCCTCGGTCCGAGCGAGCGCATCGTGAAGCTGACCGTCGTCTGGCCATCCGGAGCGACGCAGGCCTTCACCGATGTCCCACTCGACTCTCGGGTCCATGTCGTCGAAGGCAGCGATCTCCGGACGGAGCCCTTCGCGCCGGCATCTTCGGGGAAGACGACGGCGTCCGTCCCGCCGCCGGGTTCCGCTCCCGGCGATACCTGGCTGTACGAACCGTTCCCGGCGCCGGACTTCTCGCTCGAGGACGTCTCCGGCACGGCACGCTCACTCGCGTCGCTGAAAGGCAAGCCGGCGGTCGTCCTGCTGTGGTCGTTCGGTGTCCCCGCCGCCCGCGCTGCGCTCGACGCCCTCGGTCGTGGCGGTCCGAGGCTGTCACAGGCCGGCGTGGGCGCGATCGCCATTGCCGTCGAGCCGCCGAAGGATCCGGGGGCACTGCGCAACGTTGCGTCCTCGGTCGTCCCCATTGCCGTCGCGACTCGTGACGTCGGCCTGAGTTACGCGATCCTCAACCGGCACCTGTTCATGAACCGGCAGGACCTGCGCCTGCCTACGTGCCTGCTGCTCGACGCAGCCGGGAACGTGGTGCGGGTTTATCGGGATGGCGTGGATGTCGCGCGCATCGTAAAGGACGCGAGCGCGATCGACGCGACGCCCGCGGATCGGCTCGCTCGAGCCGTGCCGTTTCCAGGCACGTTCTACTCCGGACTGTCGCTTCGAAACTACTTGCCGTACGGGCGCGAGCTGCTCGACCAAGGGCTCGAGGCCGCCGCGATCGTCGCGTTCGATCGCGCCGCGCAAGCAAGCCCGGGCGCGTCTACGCTCTATCGCCTCGGCACGCTGCTGACCCGAACCGGTCAAACAGGGCGCGCCCGGGCGGCGTTCGAGCGGGCGCTCGCCCTCCAGCCTGACCTGGCCGAGGCCAACAACGATCTCGGCGCGCTCCTCGCCCAGGCTGGGGATCTCAACGCGGCGATCGGCCGGTTCCGTGCGGCTCTGGCGTCGATGCCCGACTATCCCGACGCGCTGAACAACCTTGGCTATGCGCTGCTGCTCAGCGGCCACGATGAGGAATCGCGCGCGCTGTACGAGAAGGCGCTCGCGCTGCAGCCAGATTTCCCGGAGGCCTTGAACAATCTCGGCCTGTTGTTCGGCCGTGCCGGGGACATGGAGCACGCCGAGCTGTACTTCCGGGATGCCGTGAGCCGGCGTGCGGACTACGGGGAAGCGACCAACAACCTAGCGCTGGTCCTGGTCAGGAAGGGGCAGTCCGAGGCAGCGGTCGCGCTCCTCGAGGGGTTGCTGAAGCGGACGCCGGAGTACGAGGCCGGCTACATCACGCTGGCCAAGATCTACCACTCCGGCGGGCGCACACGGGAGGCGGTGAGCACGCTCGAGCGGCTTTTGCAGAGGAATCCTCAGCATCCGACTGCCAGGGACCTACTGCGGGAATTCAGGGATAAACTCATTTTTCTTGACTTTCGTCACTAACTCGGCATACACCTCCCCGATTCACGTAAGGCTGTTCGAGACTCGTACAGATTGTTCGTAAGGCGGCGCGAAGTCGGGCTTTCCGTGGCTAGGGATGATGGATTCGAGGAGGAGCCTATGTCCCTGTGGCGAAGGTTCGGAGCGGGGAGAAGTCTGTCAGTTGCCCTTGTATTCCTTCTACTCGTGGGTCATTCGGCGATTCTACGAGCGCAGACCACGAGCGCATCGGTCTCGGGGTCGGTCCAGGATTCAACAGGTGCCGTGATCCCGGGCGCCACGGTCACCTTGACCAGCCACGCTCAGGGCAACGTCCTGACGGCGGTCACTGACGAACACGGACGGTACGTATTCCCCATCGTCCGTCCCGATACCTACTCACTAAAGGTTACGCTTCAGGGCTTCAAGACCCTCGAGCGGACCACCCTCGTCGTGAACGCGAACGACAAGTTTACGGCAGGCGCAATCACGCTCGAGGTCGGCAACATGACCGAGGAAGTGAGCGTCACGAGCCGCGTCAGCGAGGTGCAGTCCGCGAGCGGCGAGCGAGGGTTCACGCTCGAGAGTGAAGACCTGAAGCACATGGGTGCCAACGGCCGCATGCTCTTCAACCTCGCTCAGCTTGCTCCCGGCGTGCTGTCGCAGAATCCGGACCAGCGGGAGCTGACCCAGGTCAGCAACTTCACGGTCAACGGCCAGCGGCCCAACTCGAACAACATGACGATCGACGGCGTCTCCAACATCGACACCGGCGACAACGGCGGCAACATGGCGACGACGAACGTCGACGCGATCGCCGAGTTCAAAATCCTGACCAACTCATATCAGGCCGAGTACGGTCGCGCGGTCGGCGGCCAGCTGCAGGTCGTCACCAAGAGCGGGAGCCAGCAGTTCCGCGGGTCGGGCTACTGGTACGGCCGCCGCTCGGACTGGGACGCCAACACCTGGCTGAACAACCGCGAGGGGATCGCGAAGCCCGAGACCAAGCGGAACGACTCGGGGTACACGATCGGCGGACCGGTCTCCTTCCCCGGCTTCAATACCGACAAGAAGCGACTGTTCTTCTTCTTCAGCCAGGAATATCAGCGTCGCCTCGAGGCTGCGAATATCCGTCAGACGCGCGTGCCGACGTTGCTCGAGCGACGTGGTGACTTTTCGCAGAGCGTGGACAGCAGCGGCAATCCGTTTCCGTACATCCGGGACGCCTCGACGAACCTCCCGTGCAGCGCGGCCGACACCAGCGGCTGCTTCCAGGACGGCGGCGTCATCGGGCGGATTCCGGCGAGCCGGATCTACGCGCCCGGCGTCGCGGCACTGAACATCTACCCGACCCCGAACTTCTCCGGCGGCCTCGGCCTCAACTTCGTGAGCCAGGCTGCCAACGAGCCGAAGCGCCGTGAAGAGATGCTGCGCATGGACTTCCAGATGACCGACAGCTGGCGGATCACCGGCCGCTACATGCACGACAACGAAAAGATCCTGCAGGCCTACGGGACGACGTGGGCAGGCAACGGTAGCGACCAGCTCCCCACGCCGACGATGTTCATCCACCCCGGCAATAACTACATGCTCTCCGCGACCGGCATCTTGAACTCCTCGACGTCGCTCGAGTTGAGCTGGGGCCGAGCGTCGAACTCGCTGAATTACGACCTGCAGCTGGACCCGCTCCGCCGTGCGAACGCCGGCGTGTCCGCGCTGCCGTTGTTGTTCCCGGACGCCGCGCAGGGGGACTACGTGCCGTGGTTCGTCTTCCGTGGCGGCCGCACGAACAACGCCGGCCAGTACCAGACCGATCGCGGGCCGTTCACCAACGAGAACATCACGCACGACGTCCTCGCCAACCTGACGAAGGTGTGGGGCTCGCACGCGTCGAAGGCCGGCTTCTACTTCCAGCATAGCTACAAGCCGCAGAGCATCTTCGCGAGCTTCAACAGCCAGATCGACTTCACCGACAACACCAACAACCCGTTCGATACCGGCTTCAGCTACGCGAACGCGGCCACAGGCATCTTCAACTTCTACCAGCAGGCCAACAAGTACGCCATACCCGAATGGAACTACAAGAACATCGAGTGGTACGCACAGGATAACTGGAAGCCGAACCGGCGGCTGACGCTCGACTACGGCGTCCGCTTCTACTACCTCACGCCGCAGTGGGACACGACCCTGCAGGCCTCGAACTTCTTGCCGGATCAGTTCAACGCGAGCGCCGCCGCGACGCTGTACTTCCCGGTGTGCGTCAACAACGTGTATCCGTGCTCCGGCGGTGACCGTCGCGGCATGGATCCGAAGCTCATCGCCCAGGGTGTTGTGCCGACAACGGCGAACACGGTGGCGGGGCCCTTCATCGGGCGGTTGGTATCCGGATCGAACCGGTTCAACGGTGCCTTCCAGGCCGGCCAGGGCATCACCGATCAGCTGCAGGACGGCAACGCCTTCCGAGTCTCCCCGCGCCTGGGCATGGTGTACGACCTCAGTGGCGAAGGTCGAACGATCGTTCGAGGTGGCTGGGGAATCTTCTACGACCGTCCGCAGGGCAACCAGGTCTTCGACATGATCTCGAACGCCCCTGGCGTGCTGAACTCGAGGTTGGATTTCGGCACGCTGCAGTCGGTGTCGTCGGGCGGCACCGATCCCGTTCCGACCCTCTCGCTGGCTCCGTCGGCGTTCGACTTCAGGCCGCCGCGCGTCCAGCAATGGAACGTCGGCTTCCAGCACAAGCTGACGGCCCGGATCATCCTCGACATTGCGTACGTCGGCTCCAAGTCGACGGACCAGCTCCGAAAAGTGCAGATCAACGCGGTGCCGTTCGGCGCGACGTTCCTCGCGCAGAACCAGGATCCGACCCGCGCCGCCAGCACGACCCCGGGGGCGACGGCGTTATCGAACGACTTCCTGCGGCCGTACAAGGGCTACGGCAATATCAACATGTGGGACTACAGCGGCTACGGGAACTATCACGCGCTGCAGACGTCGGTGAGCCGGCGGTTTGACAATGGCTTCAGTTTCTCCGGCTTCTGGGTGTGGAGCAAGGCGCTCGGCATCAACAATCAAGATGACGCGAACGGCACGCCGAACCTGAGCAAGGAAGAAACGAGACGGCTCGACTACTCGTTGGTCAACTACGACCGTCCGCACAACTTCTTGCTCAACGGGATTTACCAGCTGCGATCCTTCACGAACAACAAGGCGCTCGGCGCGCTGATCAACGACTGGCAGCTCTCCGGAGCCTACCAATGGCTGAGCGGCCGGCCGTATGCCGTCAACTTCAATATTTCCGGGATTGGCGCTGCCAACCTGACCGGAACGGACGGCAATCCGAACGCGCGCATCGTGCTCACCTGCGATCCGGGAAACGGCTACAGTGGCGACCCGTATCGTCAGTTCGGTAACGTTTCCTGCTTCGGCCCGCCGCAGCCCCACAGCGACGGCGCCGAGTCCGCGCGTTTCTTCGTCCGGAACGCGCCGGTCAACAACCTCAGTCTGTCGGTTTCGAAGCGCGTGTCGATCTACGGCCGGAGCCAGTTCGAATTCCGCGTCGACGCGTTCAACGCGCTGAACCACACGCAGTACATCACCGTCAATAACACCGCGAACTTCGCGAGCTTGAGCCAGCCGGCGATCACCAACCTCCCCTATGACGCGAACGGGAATGTGGTCTTCGCCAATCGGAACGGATTCGGGTCGATCAGCGGGGTCGCCCCGCCGCGCTCGATTCAGATCATGACGAGGTTTATCTTCTAGTCCACGACTGGGGCTCGAGAGCGTGGCTCTCGGGCCCCATTTTCATCCGAGGGGCCTCGCCCCTCGGACTCCCCGACACGCTCCCTCGCTCGCCGCTTCGCCGGCTCGCTTCCGCCTTCGCCAAGGCTACGGCGGACGCGCCGTAGCGCCTTCGGCGCGAAGGCGGGCCGTTCGCGTGGCTCGCTCGCGGCGCTCGCTCGCACGCTGCATCAACGAATCTCACCATTCACGCCACTCCCGCCTTCCTCATCACCGCCAGCGTTGTTTCGAGCGCGAGTCGAGCCGCTTCCTCGGCCGGCATTTCGGCGGGGATGCGGCCGAGCGGTTCGGGACTCACGCCGGCGGCGTATCCGATCTGCTTCAAGGTCTGGAAGAATCCGATCAGATCGATCGATCCTTCCCCGGGCATGAGGCGCATGTCGTCGCGGACCGTTTCAGGGGGCATCGGCTTCGCGTCGGAGACGTGTACGTGCACGAGGCGCGACGGATCCATGGCGGCGATTTCGGCGGTGGTGCCGCCGGAGTGATGCCAATGCCACACGTCGAGGACGACGCCAATGTTCCCGCCGCACTCCTTGGCCAGCGCGGCGGTTTCCGGCAGCGTCCAGATGAACGGGTAGGACGGGATGCCGCCCGCGCGGCCCGTGCGGAACTGCAGCACGCCGAGGAACTCGAGCCCGAGACACGTGTTGGACTTCTGCAGCACGTGCGAGAGCGCGGCGATCCGATCGCGGACGACCTTTCGATATTCATCTCGCTGTCGCGGCCCGGCGGGGGGCAGCACGACCATCATCCTGTGGCATCCGACCGCCGCACTGAAGGCGGCATCGTCGGCCAGCTTCCCGAGCGCGTCACGGAAGGCGCCGTCCTCACCGCCGAAGGGCAGTGGCCGCGCCATCGGGAGATTCGTGACGGCCGGCTTGATGCCAAGCTCTGTGAAGAGGGCTCTGGTCCGCTCGAGCCCCTCGCTTTGCGCGGGACCGATGCTGCAGTCCACGCCGCCGTAACCGACGCGCGCCGCGAGGCGGGCCAGTTCCGGCCAGCCGACGTTCTTGCCTGCTGTGATCGCGCCGTTCAGCGACACGAACATCCCGCCGGCCCGCGACGCCGCGAAGGACGTCGTGGAGGCGCAGGCCGCCAGGCCCAGAGATCCCGCGGCGCTTTGCAGAAAGTCCCTGCGAGTCATCCCGCTTCTCATAGCGCCTATAATGCGCCATGTATCGACGGGACTTCCTCAAGAAGGGAAGTGCCGCCCTAGCGGTTGCCGGAATGCCGGCCTACGCCGCCCAGTTCGCGGGCACGCGCAAACGGGTCGGGCTCATCGGCGCGGGGTGGTACGGCAAGCTCGACCTGCTCCGGATGATCCAGGTCGCGCCAATCGAGGTCGTCTCGCTCTGCGACGTGGACCGACGGATGCTCGCCGGCGCCGCGGATCTCGTCGCGGCGCGCCAGGCCTCGAAAAAGAAGCCGCGCACGTATGCGGACTACCGGGACCTACTCAAAGCGCGCGATCTGGACGTCGTGTTGATCGACACCCCGGATCACTGGCACGCGCTGCCGATGATCGAGGCGGTTCAGGCGGGACTGGACGTCTGGGTTCAAAAGCCGATCAGCGTGGACATCGTCGAAGGGCAGGCGATGCTGGCGGCCGCGCGCAAGCACCGGCGCGTGGTGCAGGTCGGCATGCAGCGGCGCAGCACGCCGCACCTGGTGCGCGCGCGCGATCGCGTGATCCGCGAAGGACTGCTCGGAACGGTCGGCCTCGTCGAGATCTACTGCTACTACCACATGAGGGCGCGCGACAATCCTCCGGACTCGCCGCCGCCTGACTACCTCGATTACGAGCAGTGGACGGGCCCGGCGCCAATGCGGCCGTACAACGCGCTCGTGCATCCGCGCAGCTGGCGGGCCTTCATGGAATACGGCAACGGCATCGTCGGCGACATGTGCGTGCACATGCTCGACATGGTGCGCTGGATGCTGGATCTGGGCATGCCGGCCCGCGTCAGCTCCTCCGGCGGCATCCTGGTGGACAAACAGAGCAAGGCCAACATCACCGACTCGCAGACCGCCACCTTCGACTTCGGCAGCCTCCAGGTCGTCTGGGTCCATCGCACCTACGGCGCGCCGCCCGATCCGAAATACCCGTGGGGCGCGACGTTCTACGGCGACAAGGGAACGCTGAAGGCAAGCGTCATGAGCTATGACTTCGTGCCGGCTGGCGACAGCGCTCAGCCGATCCACGAGGACGTGACGTACGAGCTGGATCGGTTTCCGGAGGATCGCACGGAAAAAGATCTCGAGACTCATGTGGCGCCGGCAATTCGGGCTCACATGAAGGACTTCCTCGCGTGCATCGAGTCGCGCGGCAAGCCGGTGGCCGATATCGAGCAGGGCTACATGTCGACCACCGCGTGCATCCTCGCGAATCTATCGATGCAGCTCGGTCGAACCCTCCGGTGGGATCACGTCAACGGCGTGGTCGTCGGCGATCCCGCGGCCAATGGACTGCTGCGCCGTCCCTATCGTTCCCCGTGGGTGCACCCGGAGCCGATAACAGTTTGAGCGGTGCGCGTCAGCGGGGCTTCAAAACTGCAACCGGGTCAAATAGTCGCGGCTCGCCTTGAGGCTTTCAAGGGGGTCCTGCGGCTTGTCGTGCTCGACGAAGTAGTGCTGAATGCCTGCGGCGCGCGCCTGCGCGAAGATGCGCTTCCAGTCGATCGTATCTTCCTGTCCGACGGCGGTCATGTCGGCCACCACGCTGTCGATCGGGGCGGCTGCACCGCTCGCAGGGATCTTTCGCAGCCCCTTGACGTGTACCATCGGAAACCGTCCCGGGTAACGGCGAAAATACTCGAGCGGATCCTTCCCGGCGGAGGCAATCCAGCACAGGTCCATCTCCATTTTCACCAGATCGGGGTCGCACGATTCGAGGAGTAGGTCGTAGGGCAGCTTGCCGCCGGCGTCGTCGCGCGGCGCGAACTCGAAGTTGTGGTTGTGATAGGCGAACTGGATGCCCGCGCGCTTGCTCACTTCGCCGGCGCGATTGTATGTATCCGCGATCCGCTTCCAGGCGTCGGGTTGATTGCGGATCGGCTCTTCCACCCAGGCATTGACCAGATACCTGTGTCCGATCGTTCGGGCGTCCTGGATCGCGCGCGTCCACGCGTCGCCGGTGAGACTCTCGTACGGAGTGTGCGCGGACGGCGCCGTGAGCCGATGTCGCTTCAGCGTGTCCCGCACCTCCTCGGGCGGATGCTGGAAGTAGCCCCCGAACTCCACCTCGGTGTAGCCGATCGCCGCCACGGCAGCGAGGGTCCCGTCGAAATCCTTTTCAAGCAGGCTGCGGACCGTATAGAGCTGGACGCCGAGGCGCGAGATCGAGGCCGCGCCGGCTCCGCGGATCGCCAGCGCCGCCGAGCCCATGGTTGCGAGGAACGTCCGGCGATCGATCGTCATGGCGAGTGGGCAATTATACGTGCTTACCTAGGGTGCTGAGCAGGCTCTCGAACACGACGCGGCAAGGTGCGAGCGAGCGGATGAGACTCGATTGACAACCCCTGAGCACGCGAAGATGATCGCGGCCGTGAAAACCTACCTTCTTGGCGCGGCGATCGCGGCGCTTCTCGCTGGCAACGTGGCGACCGCGCAGCCTGTGAAAACGGCCGCCGGCACGGTCGCGGGAACGACCACGGGCGATGGCAAAATCCGGATCTTCAAGGGCATTCCCTACGCCGCGCCACCTGTTGGCGAGAACCGCTGGAAAGAACCGAAGCCCGCACCGTCGTGGCAGGGCACACGGGATGCCACCGAATTCGGCGCCCAGTGCGTGCAGGTACACATCTTCGGCGACATCAACTTTTCGCGCCTTGCGAGCGAAGACTGCCTGAACCTGAACATCTGGACGCCCGCAGCGGCTGCGACAGATCGCCTGCCGGTGATGGTGTGGATCCACGGCGGCGGCTTCCAGGCAGGGGCCGGCCCCGAGCCTCGCCACGACGGCGAGGCCTTCGCGCGCAAGGGGATCGTCCTCGTGACGATCAACTATCGCCTCGGCGTCTTCGGCTTCTTCTCGCACCCGGAGCTCACGCGCGAGTCGGCGCGCAACGCATCGGGCAACTACGGTCTGCTCGATCAGATCGCCGCGCTCGACTGGGTCAAGGCGAACATCGCCGCGTTCGGCGGCGATCCCTCGAATGTGACGATCTTCGGCGAGTCGGCCGGATCGTTCTCGGTCAGCGCGCTGATGGCGTCGCCGCTGGCGGCGGGTCTCTTTCAGAAGGCGATCGGCGAAAGCGGCGCCTATTTCGCGGGCGGCACCGGGACTCTCGGACTGCAGTCGCTGAAAGCGACCGAGGAAAAAGGTACGAAGTTCGCCTCGTCTATCGGCGACTCTTCGCTCGCCGATCTTCGCGCGAAGTCGAGCGACGATCTGCTTGCCGCGGCGATGAAGGTGCAGCCGTGGTTCTCGCCGAACATCGACGGCTACGTCCTGCGCGAGGACGTCTACACGACGTTCGCCGCCGGCCGGCAGGCGCACGTGCCGCTCCTCGCCGGCTGGAACGCCGACGAAAGCCGGGCAAACGTCGTGTTGAACCCGCAGAAGCCCACGGCACAGAGTTTCGCCGATGACGTCCGGAAGCGGTTCGGCGCGCAGGCCGACGCCATCCTCAAGGCCTATCAACCCGCGTCCGACGCCGATGCGATCGAGTCGGCCGCCGAGCTCGCGAGCGACACGTTCATCGGCCACTCGACCTGGAAGTGGATCGAGATGCAGGCAGCGACCGGCGGCGGCGTGCCCGTGTACCGCTACTCGTTCGATCGCAAGATCCCGGTGCCGCCCAACCACACGGTCATGGGCCGTCCTGCCTCGTCAACCGACGTCGGCGCACGGCACGCCGGCGAGATCCAGTACGTGTTCGGCACCCTGGTGTCGGTTCCCGACGTCGTGTGGGAGGCGACTGACAAGGCGCTGTCGGACGCGATGACCAGCTACTGGGCCAACTTCGCGAAGAAGGGGGACCCGAATGGCGCGGGCTTGCCGGTGTGGCCGAAGTACGATCCGAAGGCCCCCCGCGTGCTGCACCTCGACGTGACGATCAAGGGCGCCCCTGACACGACGCGCGCGCGTTATGAGGCGCTCGACGCGTTCGTCAGCGCGCAGCGCTGACTCAACTTTTCAAATACCCATCCACACTCCGCGCCGCCGCCCGCCCGTCCGCGATCGCCCACACGACCAACGACTGCCCGCGCTGCATATCACCAGCGGTGAAGACACCAACCTCGCTCGTCATCCATCGTCCGTCGTGCCACACCGTGCCACGCTCGGTCAGACGAACGCCCAGATCGGAGAGGAGCGTCGAGCGTTCAGGACCGACGAAGCCCATGGCGAGCAGCACGAGATCGGCCTCGAGCTCGGTCGCGGTGCCAGGCTTGCGCACGAATCTGACGCCTGACCCGTCTCGCACCGCTTCGACCTCGACGACCGTGATGGCCTTCACGTGTCCGTCGCCATTGCCGATGAACCGCTCGGTCGAGACGGAATAGAGGCGCTCGCCGCCTTCTTCGTGCGCAGACGTCGTGCGGAACACGTTGGGCCACTGCGGCCATGGGTTGTCTGCCGCGCGGGTGTCGGGAGGCCGCGGCAGTAGCTCGAGCTGAAGCACCGACCGCGCCCGCTGGCGGTGCGCGGTGCCGAGACAGTCTGCGCCGGTATCGCCGCCGCCGATGATGACCACGTGTTTGCCTTCTGCTGACACGACATCGCACTCCGCAACGCGATCTCCCTGACAGCGTTTGTTCTGCTGTGCCAGGTATTCGACCGCAAAGTGAATGCCCTTCAGCTCACGACCGGGAACCGCAAGATCGCGCGCGTGACCTGCACCACAACAGAGCACGATGGCGTCGAACCCACGGCGGAGATCCGCGGTGGTGAGGTCCACGCCGATGTCGCAGCCCGCGCGGAAGGCGATCCCTTCCTGCGCCATGATTGCGAGGCGTCGATCGAGGAATTTCTTTTCGAGCTTGAATTCCGGGATGCCGTAGCGAAGCAGACCCCCAATCCGATCCGAGCGCTCGAATACCGTCACGAGGTGACCGTTACGATTCAGCTGGTCCGCTGCCGCGAGGCCGGCCGGACCTGACCCGACGACCGCGACCCGTTTGCCGCTGCGGACAGCGGGCGGGTTCGGTGTAATCCACCCTTCGCCGAACGCACGCTCGACGATGGCCAGCTCTACCTGCTTGATGGTGACCGGCTGGTCGGCTATGCCGAGCACGCACGAGGCTTCGCAGGGGGCCGGACACAATCGTCCGGTGAGCTCGGGGAAGTTGTTGGTCGCGTGCAGCCGGTCGATCGCGGTGCGCCACTGACCCCGATACACGAGGTCGTTCCAATCCGGAATCCGATTGCCCAGCGGACACCCCTGATGACAGAACGGAATGCCGCAGTCCATGCAGCGCGACCCCTGCTCGCGAACCTGCGATTCAGGCGAGGGGAGATACACCTCGTTCCAATCCCGCAGGCGTTCGGCAATCGGCCGGGTCGACGGCTTCGATCGCCGCACGTCGATGAAGCCGGTTACGCTACCCAAGGGGTCCTATCGCTGAGGTCCTCGAGTTCTTGGTTCTCGGGTTCTCGCTTCAAATTCTCTGGAGAACTGAGAACCTGAGAACTTGAGAACCTTGGAACCTCTCGAGTCGACAGCACGCCCTTGTAGTCGCGCGGCATGACCTGCACGAACCGTCGCCGGGCATGAGCCCAATCCCTGAGGAGACGTGCCGCCACGGGGCTCCGCGTCAGCACAGCATGCTGCTGGATCAGCGACAGCACCAGATCAGCCTCCTCCTCGTCATCGAGCGGCTCGAGATCGACCATCTCGTGATTGCAGTGATTCTCGAAATCCTCGCGGTCATCGAGGACCCAGGCAATGCCGCCGCTCATGCCCGCTGCGAAGTTACGACCGGTCGAACCGAGCACGACGACCAGGCCGGCAGTCATGTATTCGCACCCGTGATCGCCAACCCCTTCGACAACGGCCTGGGCACCGCTGTTGCGAACCGCGAAGCGCTCGCCGGCAACGCCGCGAATGTACGCTTCTCCGCTCGTCGCGCCGTACAGCGCGACGTTGCCGATGATGACGTTCTGATCGGCGTCAAACGTCGACGAGCGCGGCGGCCCGACGACGATCTTTCCGCCCGACAATCCCTTCCCGACATAGTCGTTCGCGTCCCCTTCGAGGGTCAGCGTCAGTCCCCGCGGAAGGAACGCACCAAAACTCTGGCCGGCGGATCCGGTGAAGTGCAGACGAATCGTGTCGTCGGGCAGCCCGGCTCCGCCATGTCGGCTCGTGACCTCATATCCGAGCCTGCTGCCGACCGATCGGTGCACGTTGCGAATCGGGAGCTGCAGCTCCACTGGTTCGCGACGCTCGAGGGCCTTGGACACCAGCGGAAGAATCGTCGCGTCGTACGCCTCGTCCAGGCCGTGCCGCTGCGCCCGCATCCGTCGCCTTGGCGCATCGACTGGCGCCTCGGGCTGATGGAGGACTCGCGAGAGATCGAGGCTTCTCGCCTTCCAATGGTCAATCGCAGTTCGCATCTCGAGCCGATCGACACGCCCAATCATGTCGTCCATGGTTCGGAAGCCGAGCCGCGCCATCTGCTCGCGAACGTCCTCGGCCACGAAGCGGAAGTAGTTCTCGACGAACTCCGGCCGTCCTGTGAAGAGCTTCCTGAGCTCAGGGTCTTGTGTGGCGATGCCCACCGGACAGGTATTCAGATGACAGACGCGCATCATCACGCAGCCGGAGACGACGAGCGCAGCCGTTGCAAACCCGAATTCCTCCGCACCCAGGAGCGCCGCCACGACGACGTCGCGCCCGGTCTTCAGCTGGCCGTCGACTTGGACGACGATCCGATCGCGAAGGTTGTTGAGGATGAGGACCTGTTGCGTCTCCGCGAGACCGAGCTCCCATGGGATGCCGCTGTGTTTGATGGCCGTGAGCGGCGACGCACCGGTGCCGCCATCGTACCCGGAGATGAGCACGACCTCGGCGTGCGCCTTCGCGACGCCCGCGGCAATCGTGCCGACACCAACTTCCGCGACGAGTTTCACGCTGATACGCGCCCGAGGGTTCGCGTTCTTCAGGTCGTAAATGAGCTGCGCAAGATCCTCGATTGAGTAGATGTCGTGGTGCGGCGGCGGAGAGATCAAGGTCACGCCTGGCGTGGCATGCCTCACTTCCGCTATCCACGGATACACCTTGTGTCCCGGAAGCTGCCCGCCCTCGCCCGGCTTGGCCCCCTGCGCGATCTTGATTTGCAGGTCATCGGCGCTCACGAGGTATTCGCTGGTGACGCCGAACCTTGCCGATGCCACCTGTTTGATGGCGCTTCGCCGGGAGTCGCCGTCAGGATCGCGGCGGTACCGCGAAGGATGTTCTCCACCCTCGCCGCTGTTCGACCTGCCGCCGATCCGGTTCATGGCTACGGCCAGCGTCTCGTGCGCTTCCTGGCTGATCGAGCCGTACGACATCGCGCCCGTCGCGAAGCGCTTCAGAACGGCTTCGACCGGTTCGACCTCGTCTATCGGAAGGGCTTCCGCCCCGGGCTTGAGTTCCAGTAGACCTCGCAGCGTACCGAGACGGCGGCTCTGATCGTCGATGAGCTTGGTGTACTCGCGATAGATCGCATACTGGCCGCTGCGCGTCGCGTGCTGAAGCTTCTGAACGGTGTCAGGGTTGAACAGATGCTGCTCCCCATCGCGCCGCCACTGGTATTCGCCGCCGGCATCGAGCTCCGGCGGAGTCTGTTCAAACGCGAGGTCGTGCCGGTCCATGACCTCTCGGGCGATCACGTCGAGGCCGACGCCACCGATTCGGGACGCCGTCCCCGTGAAGTGGCGGTCCACGAGCGCCTGCTCGAGGCCGATCGCGTCGAAGATCTGTGCGCCGCAGTATCCCTGCAAAGTGGAGATGCCCATCTTGGACATCACCTTGCGGATGCCTTTGTTCAACGCCCGGATGTAGTTCCTGACGGCGTCGTCGTGCGTCAGGCCGGCGAGGAGCTGCTGTCGAATGAGATCGTCGAGTGACTCGAATGCCAGATAT
>DATAEK010000303.1:0-4266 GCA_036258055.1 Vicinamibacterales bacterium | reverse complement strand
CATCGCTGGATCCCGCGGCGAAGGACGGCAAGGTCAAATCGCATCGATTCGCCGCGGCGAACACGGCCATTCCGTTCGTGAACAAGGACGCCGAGCAGCTCAAGGCGGTCCAGGACTTCCTGCGCGACGGCCAGGTCACGGTCGATCTCTTCGGCATCGTCCGCACTGACGCCCCGGCGATCGTGCAGCAGTCATCGTCCAAGGCTGCCGAGCCGCGGATTGCGAGCACGTTTGCGGTGGGCGAGGAATCCAGTAGTTTCGGCGCGCAGCAAACCTACCTTACGCAGGCTGCCGAGGTGATCGCGCCGCTCGACAAGGCGAACGGCGGGCTCGTGGCGGTGCGGCGCGGCGAGTCGGTTCGCGTGGAAGTGGTGGTGCGCACGCGCAAGGTCGGTCACTTCTTCCCGGGCGGCACCGTTGACGCGTTCGACGTGTGGGTCGAGCTCGAGGCGACCGACGACAAGGGGCGAACGATCCTCCACAGCGGAGCGGTTGCGGACGAAGGGCGCGGACCTGTCGATCCAGGCGCCCATTTCTATCGCAGCCTCCTGCTCGACGAGCACGGGAACCCGATCAACAAGCGCAACGCGTGGGCTGCGCGATCGGTCGCGTACGTCCGCCTCATTCCGCCCGGGGCCGCCGACACCATCCACTACCGGCTTCAGATTCCGCCTGATGCGGGCAGCCGGATTTCGCTCCGCGCGAAGGTGAATTACCGGAAGTTCGCGTGGTGGAATACGCAGTGGGCCTTCGCGGGCATCCGCGATCCGGAGCACAAGGAGTTTTCACTCGCGCCGGGACATGACGACGGACGATGGGTGTTTTCGGGAGATACGGCCAAGGTCTCCGGAGAGATCAAAGCGATTCCCGACATTCCGACGACGGTGATGGCGCAGAGCCAGGCGACGTTGCAGGTGATCGCTGCCGACGAGCGCTTGCCCCCGAGCAGCGCCGTCATGAACCCATCGGTGCGCGAGCGGTGGAACGACTACGGCATTGGCCTCCTGTTGCAGGGCGACATCAGAGGCGCGGAAGCGGCGTTCCTCAACGTGACGCGCATGGATCCCGGCTATGCCGACGGCTGGGTCAACGTCGCGCGGGCGCGGATTCAGGAAGGCAACATGTCGGCGGCGGAAGAGGTGCTGCGCAAAGCGCTGGAGATCGATCCCAGGCTGGCGAAAACGCATTTCTTCCTCGGCACCGCGCTCAAGAGCCTCGGTCGTTACGACGAAGCACTCACTCACCTGAAAGCCGCGGCCGATCAGTACCCGCGCGACCGGGTCGTGCGCAACCAGACCGGCCGCGTGCTGTTCCTGAAACGGCAGTTCGCACCGGCCATCGACGAGTTCAAGGCCGCGCTGTCGATTGATCCGGAAGATCTTCAGGCTCACTACAATCTGATGCTGTGTTACCAGGGACTTGGCGACGCCGCAGCAGCCGAGCGAGAGCGTGTGCTCTACATGCGCTTCAAGGCCGACGAGTCCGCACAGGCGATCACCGGACCCTACCGTCAGCTGCACGCCGACGACAACAACGAGCGGCAGCAGATCCACGAGCACCGTGCACCGCAGCCGGCCTCCCGGGCGCTGACGTCAGCCGCGGTGGAGCCGCGATCGAAGCGGTCGTCCCAATGATGCGGGACGGCGCGGTCTTCAACCGCGCGGCAGGTGTGCTTCTCGCCGTCGCGACGGCCTGTGCCTCGGGCGTCCTCTGCGTGTCTGCCGGACTTGATGCAGCCGGCCGCCAGCCGGATCGGCGGGCGCCCGTGTTCTCAGACGTCACGGCAACGGCCGGCATTCGCTTTCATCACAACAACGGCGCGTTCGGCAAGAAGTACCTGCCTGAAACGCTCGGCTCGGGATGCGCGTTCCTCGATATCGACAACGACGGCTGGCAGGACATCCTGCTGGTGAATTCGAAGAACTGGCCCGGCCGCAGTGGTCCGCCCTCGTATCCGGCGCTCTACCGGAACAATCGCAACGGCACCTTCACCGACATCACCAGACAGGCTGGTCTGGCGGTCGAGATGTACGGCATGGGCGTCGCGGCAGCCGACTACGACAACGACGGAAACGTGGACATCTACATCACCGCGCTCGGGTCGAATCATCTGTTCAAGAACCAGGGCAACGGCAGGTTCGTGGACGTGACCGAGAAGTCCGGTGTCGCCGATCCCGGCTTCTCGACGAGCGCGATGTGGTTCGACTACGACCGCGATGGCAAGCTCGATCTGTTCGTCGCGCACTACGTCGACTGGTCAGCGGAGAAGGATCTCTTCTGCACGCTCGACGGGAAGAGCAAGTCGTACTGCACGCCGGAATCCTACAAGGGGCAGAGCTCCTCCCTGTATCGCAACAAGGGTGACGGCACGTTCGAGAACGTCACCCGGCAGGCCGGACTCTACGACCCCACGTCGAAGGCGCTTGGCGTGGCGCTCATCGACTACAACAACGACCATCTGCCGGATCTGTTCGTCGCCAACGACACCCAGCCGAACCGGCTGTACCGGAACAAGGGGGATGGGACCTTTGCCGATGTCGGCATGACGGCTGGCGTCGCGTTCAACGAAGCGGGCGTCGCCCGCGCCGGCATGGGCGTCGATGCCGCAGACTACGACGGGTCCGGACGCGAGAGCCTCATCATCGGGAATTTCTCGAACGAGATGATGGCGCTCTACTCGAACGAAGGCAGCGGACTCTTCATCGACGAAGCGCCGACCTCGACGATCGGAAAGGTGTCGCTCCTCACGCTGACGTTCGCGTGCTTCTTCTTCGACTTCGATCTCGATGGAATGCTGGACATCCTGGCGGTCAACGGTCACGTGGCCGACGACATCGGCAACGTGCAGCCCAAGGTCACCTACGCCCAGGCGCCGCATCTCTTCCGGAATCTCGGGTCGAAGAAGTTTGCCGCCGTCACCGCGACGTCGGGCGCGGCGCTGCAGGTGCCCATCGTCGGCAGGGGAGCGGCCTACGGCGACTTTGACAACGACGGCGATCTCGACCTTCTCATCACATCCAACAACGGTCCGGCCCGGCTCCTGCGCAACGACGGCGGGAATGGCAACCGCTGGCTTCGTGTGAAGGCTGTCGGAACGACCGCGAATCGCGACGCCATCGGCGCGCGGGTCCGCCTGACGCTCGAGGGCGGCGCCAAGCCGGCAGCGACCGTCAAGACCGGCTCGAGCTACTGTTCTCAAAGCGAACTCCCCCTCACGTTCGGGCTTGGTGCGTCGGCTCGGGCCGCGTCTATTGAAGTCACGTGGCCCAATGGCCGCGTCGAAACCTTTCCGGGCGCTTCTGCCGGTCAGACCGTGACGGTGCAGGAGGGCAAAGGCACCGCGCGCACCGCGTCCGTCGCACCCCGATGATCCCCCGGCGCCGCAGCCTGCGGTGGCTCACCGTCCTGGTTGCACTCATCGCCAGCGTCACGCTCGGCTCGCAGCGCTCGAGCCCACCAAGTGAGGACGCCTACCGCGCGAACAACCTCGGGGTCGCACTGCTCGAGCAATACAACTACGACGATGCCGTGAAGTCGTTCCGGCGCGCATTGGACGTGAGCCCTGAGCTCCACATTGCTCGGCTGAATCTATCGCTGGCGCTGTTGTACAGCGGCGCTGCCGACGACTCGCTGACGACGGCGCGTCAGGCGCAGCAGGAGCTTCCGACGTTGTGCCAGCCTCACTACGCCGCGGGCCTGGCCCTGCGTTCTCTCGGCAGACCGGAAGAGTCCATCGCGGAATTCAGGAAGGTGCTCCAGCTCGACCCGGACGACATCGGCAGTCGCGTCAACATCGCGCAGGTTCAGGTGCAGCAGCGCGACTTCGCCGCAGCGACCGCACTCTTCCGTGAAGCGCTCGACCGCGAGCCGTACAACGTGACCGCCGCATACGGACTCGCGACCGCGTTGACGCGATCCGGGTCGTCCGATGCGCCGGCGGCGATGAAGCGATTCGAAGCCTTGCGCGATCAGCCGTACGGCGTCACCTACGCGAACACCTATCTCGAGCAAGGCCGCTACGGCGAGGCAATCGCGTCGACTGGCGCCGAGCCCGAGCTCGTGGATCCGTCACCGCCAACGGCGACGTTCACGGATGCCAGCGCTGACGTGGTACGCGACACCGCAGCTGGTTCCCAAGGCGCAAGCGCGGTGCAGTGGCGCGGCGTGACGATGTTCGACGCGGACGGTGACGGCGACCTCGACGCGCTGCTCGTGGGCGAGAAAGGGTTGCGGTTCTACGTCAACGCCTCAGGTGTGCTGACCGAC
>DATAEK010000272.1:0-9644 GCA_036258055.1 Vicinamibacterales bacterium | reverse complement strand
GCTCGGCCCAGTCGTCGGCGTGACGTCTCGTGATGGGCCTCGGATCGGATGCTCAGCGGACGGCATCGCGGAATGCCGGGGGGTAGTCAATCAACGGCGGTGCCATCAAGGCGACCGCGTCAACCGTTCGCTTTAAAGGCGGACGGACAACGACTTACTCGTGTGTACGCTCGTGGCTTGAGTTCGGCCGCGCCCGCTCGGGCTCCAGATATCCTCGATTGGCCAAACGTTAGCCGCGCTGGGCGGCGACTAATCGAGTCCGTCCTGTTAGCCGGGCGTAACGCTTAATGAAGCGGCAGGCGGGTTACTTCTGCCCGCCTCCGCTGCCGGTGCCCACCGGCTTCGTTGCAAGAGGCCAGTCGGCTTCCGGATCGAATGCGAGCACGCGCCGTGTTGGCAGACGGTCACGGTCGACGATGACGCCCTCCTTCATCACCAGATCGATGCGGCGCATGTTGGCAATGTCCTGAAGCGGATCCGATCGAACGATGACGAGGTCGGCGAGCTTGCCGGGTTCGAGCGTGCCGATGTCGGTCCGCCTGCAGGCTTCGGCCCCTCGCTTGGTCGCCGCCACCAGTGCTTCCATCGGCGTCATGCCCGCCAGCACGAGGTCTTCGAGGGTGTCGAAGTGCTGACGACCGATGAGCGGCGACATCGGCCGTGGTCCGAGCTCCGGTGCCTGGGGTCCATTGTCCGTCGCCATCGTGATCGGGGCCTTGCCGCGAACGAGCTTCACCAGATTCCGCAGCCGTGTCTGATAGCGTGACGCGCTGAGTCCTCGAAACAGCGGATCCCGCCCCTCGCGTTCGCGAATCAGATTGATGCGCTTGTCTGAAACGGTCAGCACGCTGCAGAAGATTCCCTTCGCCTTGATCGCGGTGATCAACTCGTCGGGAATTTCACGCTCTCCCATCGCCTGACGGTCGGCTTCATCGGCGAACGAACCGAGCGACTCCGGATGCTGCAGCAGATCCACGCCTGCTTCGACCGCGACCCTCAGACTCTCCAGCGTGGCGGTATGCGTCTCGAAGACCAGCTTGCGGGCGTGTACCTCCTCCGCCATCGCGCGCAGAACGGCCGGTGAGAACATCAGCGACTCTGGAGAGATGCCGTGACTGCTCACCGCGACCTTGACGAAGTCCACTCCCCGATCGAGATATCGCCGCATCTCACGGCGAACTTCGTCCGCGGTCAGGAGAAGCAGTCGAGGTCCGACGTTGACCTCCCACATCGCATTGATCCGACGCTGCAGATCCTCCGGCGCAGCGAGACCGCGGGGACCCAGGAAGTGCACGCTGAACGGGCCGCCAAGCCCGACGATGTTGCCGGCGACCAGTGTCCGTGCGCCGGGCACTTCGCCGCGATTGATGCGGTCGCGCACGGCGAGCAGCGGCGTCAGCGGTCCCCACGAATCCCGAACCGTCGTGACGCCGTACTTCAGCGCGACCTGCGCCGACTGGAGCGCGACGTCTTCCAGCCGGTCCTCGTACTTCGCGTAGAACTCGGGAACGATCATCAGCACCAGGTGCACGTTGGTATCGACGAGACCTGGCGTGATGAACTTGCCTTGCGCGTCGATGACCTGGGCATCTGCCGGCACCGTCGTCGTCGCACGCGGACCGATGGCGGTGATCTTCGAGCCATCGACCACGATCACGCCGTTTGCGATCGGAGCAGCGCCTGTGCCGGTGATGATGGTTGCACCGACCAGTGCCAGCGGACGCGCCAGCGCCGCTCCGGCGCTGAACAGCAGCAATGCGACAATCGAAGCCGTCAATTTCGCGTGCTTCACAGGTCACCTCGAATCCTCGACGTTGGTTCGGGTCTGCTAAAGCCGGGCGCTACAGTTCCGGCGAAAGCCAGGCTGAAGCCGGACACTGCAGATCGCCAGGCTGCCCGCCGCTGTCTTCGCGGCGGGCGGCAAGGCCAAAGGCCGCCGCGCGAAGCGCGTAGAGCGCGTGGGGGTGGGGCCCCACGCGCACTAAAAAATGCTCACCGGATGCCTCCGGCCACCTCGTTCTCGCTAACAGCGTCGCAAGCGAGCCACGCGAACGGCCCGCCTCCGCGCCGGAGGCGCTACGGCGCGGTCTCGCCGGAGCTTTAGCGTAGGCGGAAGCGAGCCGTCGAAGCGGCGAGCGAGAGCGCGTGTCGGGGAGTTCCGCCTCCGCCAAGGCTACGGCGGACAAGCCGAGGGGCGAAGCCCCTCGGATCCTAGAAGAAGAACCGCAGTTCGAGCTGCGCGCTCCTCGGCGGCTGGATCTCGCCGCCCCGCCCGTAGTTCGTGCTGAACAACTGGTTCGCTCCGGTCAGGAACCCTTGATAGCTGGAGAAGTTCGGCACGTTGAACAGGTCCAGGTTTACGGCGAACCGCCGGTTCTGCGGCAGCTGGAAGTCGCGGCCGACGCGGAGGTTGATGTACTGCAGCGCCTTCAGTTCGTACTGTCCTTCGCTGCGTGTCGGAAACGCGAAGCGGAGCGTGGTCGCGAGCGGATTGGACACGACGCGACCGTTCGACAAGGTCACCGTCGGGGGCCCGAACTGCGGGTCCGGCGCGGCAAGCCTGTTCTGGATCGGTCCTGACCAGCGGCCCTTCTGCAGCGTGTAACTGCCCGCGAGGATGAATCCCCACGGCGCATTGTAGACGCCGGACGCGCGCGCGACCTGCTCGGTCCATTCGATGCTGCTCGTGGTCGCGTTGACGAGGTTGTTGTTGGTGCTGGCGCTGCGGTTGTCGTTGCTCGCCAGGCCGCGGTCGAACGGAAACGCGTCTGGCTGAATGAAGCTGGCGGGATCGTTGGGCTGCCAGGTCCCAGCCTGATGCGGCCACACCCGGGTGTAGCTCGCGACGACGCGGATGCGTGCCGTCTGCTTCGTGGCCACGAGCTCGAGCGCCTTGTAGACCGGCCAGTTCCACCGGTTCGACGTCAACAAGAAGACGTCATTCCGGCTCTCGTCACGGTAGCCCTTGAACACGTTGCCGTCGTAGATGCCGTTGGTTTCGACCAGCGCCGTCCGGTCGCGGTAATCGCGGTTCAGGAAGCCGACGTCGATGCTCGTCTGCCCGCTGAACTGGCGCCGGTATCCGAACGCCCACTCGTCGACGAACGGCTGGTGATAAGCCGGATCGATGATGCGATTGGGGCTGACTGGCGAGGCCGCGGGCGTGGTGAACACGGTTTCGAACACGCCGTCGAGGTTGTTGTCGTACAGATCGCGGAACGCAATCGTCTGCGCTCCGGAACCCTGCGTGCCGGCACCGCTCGCCGATTGCGCGTTGATGTTCGCCGCATCGTGGATGCGCATGTAGGAGGCGCGCAGCGAGTTCCGCTGATCCTTCGTGAGGAGATAGTTCACGCCGATTCGTGGTCCGACCTCCCAGCTGTTCTGCAGTTCCATGGTGAACAGGTCGTCGTCGCGCGTGACGTGGTCGACCCGGACGCCAACGTTGAGCGTCAGCCTCGGCGTCGGACGCCAGGCGTCCTGCACGTAGATGGCGTTGTCGGCAAAGTGTCCTTTCGCCAGGATGCCCGCCCCCTCGTCGTAGATGCGCCGGTGGAACGGGATGGTGCCACCCGCTGCATTGGCCGGATCGCGCATGACCAGCTCTTCCAGCGCAAAGCCGCCGTTCGCGTAGACGATCCGGTCGTCACGTGTCATGTGGGGCTGCAGATAGACGCCTGCCTGAAACTCATGGGATCCGACCCACCCGGTCCGGTACATGGTGACGTCGCCGGTGACTGTCCATTTCGTGTACGGCGAAAGGCTCGCGCTCGAGACGTTCCCCAGCATCGCGCGTTGCGTGTTGCCGACCAGCTGCCCGCTCGACGTGAACACGCTGCGATAGACCGGCTGGGAAATGGGATTCGGATCCACCATCTCGGTCAGCGCACTCTTGTTGTTCCAGGAGAACGCCATCCGGCTGGTCAGCCAGTTCGTCCAGGTCGACGTGAGCCGGGCCGAGTAACCTTCGCCGCCGATGATGGTCCGCACGAATTTGCCGGTGTTGAACGTCGTGTCGCTGTCGTACGGCGTGGAGTCTCGGTTGAAGAACGTCGAGAGCTCGTGCGCCGAATCGATCCGCCAGTTCGCCTTGAGGAACAGGATGTTGGCGCTGATGTCTCTGTCGAATGGCGTGAACGTCGGATCCAGCGCCTGCATGTCCGCCACCTGATCCTGCGGACGGCCGATGCCGAAGGTCCCCGAGCGGTAGCGGTACGAACCGAAGAACCACAGGCTATCCCGCAGGATCGGACCGCCAACGGCTGCTTCGGGCTGTGACAGCGACGCGCTTTCAGCGCTGCCGCCTGGAACGTTGTTGGCGATCCAGCTCTTTGGCGAATACGTGTACGTGCCGCTTCCTTTGAACGTATTCGTCCCGGACTTCGTGACCACGTTCGCGGCAACTCCCATTCCGAGCGGTGCCGCGGCGTCGAGGCCGCTGGTCTTGATCTGCACGTCCGAGATCGTGTCCTCGGGCAGGGCGGCGTATCCGGCCCAGGGGTTGATGGCCGACGTCATGTCGCCGCCATCGATCAGGGTCGAGGATGAGACAATCCCCGATCCGTGCACGTAGAACACGGGCGCCTGATTGACCGTCGCGTCTCTCGAGACGGCGCCAGGGGCGAACCGCAGAAACTCGGACCAGTGCTTCTGGGATCCGAGCGGGAGCGACTGCGCGAGATCGCCGCTCACGTTCACCGACTGCACGGCCTGGGACGTCTCCAGGAGCGGCGTTTCACCGACCACCTGAATCGTTTCTTCGAACGTCCCGAGCTGCATCGACAGGTCGACGCCGAGATTGAGGCCGGCGCGCACCTCGATGTTGGCCCGGACGATCCTCGAGAAACCCTGCAACTCGGCGGTGACCGAGTAGTTGCCTGGCGGCACGTTCAGGAGCCGGTAATAGCCCTCCTGGTCCGTGACGCCGGTGCGAGGCGTCGGCATTCCGGGACTCGTCGCGGTGATCGTGACGCCCGGCAGCGCGTTCCCCTGCTGGTCCTTGACGTATCCGCGAATGGAGCCCTCCGCTGTCTGTGCGACCGCCTCACCTGTCGCGCAGACGATGGCCAAGAGGAGTCCGACAACCATAGCCTTCATGGTGGCCTCCTATCGCCCTGAAGCCTGCGATGTCGTGGATGACGGCGCGGGCTTGGACCACACCGGTTTCGTCGGCAGCGTGTTCGGATCGACGACCCGCCCCTCCTTGACGACCAGGCGGACTTTGCGAATGTTCGAGATATCGGCCAGCGGGTCGGCGTCGAGGAGCACGAGGTCGGCGAGCTTGCCCGTTTCCACGGTCCCCAGGTCCTTTTCCATCCGGCACGCGAGCGCTCCGTTTTTTGTTCCGGCGACGATCGCCTGCGACGGTGTCATGCCGAGCTCGACGAATCCCTCAATCGCGGCGATGGTGCCTGTGCCCGGTTCCGTCCATGCACGCTTCGGCTCGCGACGGAACTCCGGCGCCGTCCCGATGTAGTTGTCGGTCCCCGGCGTCACGATGGCGCCGGCCTTGATCAACTTCTGTGCGTTGATCCGGCGGACCTCCGTGCCGACTCCGAGGTCTCTCGCCTCCTGACGCCGTTCCGCGAGTGTCTTCTGTTTGGCGCCGGCCTCAGACTCCTTGAGCTCGTCAGTCTTCTTCTTCTGGTTGTCTTCCTTCGTCTTGAGGTGTCTCTTCCATGCCGCCCCTGTGATCTGGTTCACCAGCATGGAACCGATGATCTTGCGATCGCGAATCACCTGGACGAGATCGTCCGGCATCTCACGGGGATCGAGCACTTCGGGATGCTGAATGAGGTCGATACCTGCGGCGACCGAGAGGCGCAGGCCCTCGATCGACGTCGAGTGGGTCTCCGCGACCAGGCCTCGCTTGTGCACTTCCTCGACCAGCGCCTTCTGCGCGTCAGGCGAGAATCCGATGAAAACGGGATTGTTCCAGTGGCTGGTGCCGCCGTACTTGACGAAGTTCACCCCCTTGTCGAGGTACTTGTTGATCGCGACCCTCAGCTCCTCCGGCGTCATGTCCATCAGCTCTTCGCCGGCGCCCTGGGTGATCAGATCGTTGACCTGTTCTTGAAACGGCGACAATCCGGTGTCGCGCGTGACCGAAAAACTCACCGAGAACGGGCCGCCCCACCCGACGATGTTGCCGGCGACCAGCATCCGCGGGCCGACCGCCTCGCCACGCGCGATCGTGTCGCGGACCTTCATCAAGGTCGTCAGTTCCCCGTAGCTGTCACGTACGGTCGTGATGCCATGCTTGAGCTCGAGCTGTGCGCCTTCCAGCACGACCTCCGTCGCGCGTGGCAGGTATCGGGCGAGCGTCTCGAGATTGGCGTACATCGAGATGTGCACGTTGGTGTCGATGAACCCTGGGGTTACGAACTTGCCGGTCCCGTCGATCACGTTGGCCCCTGGCGGGACTGTCACCGACGCGCGCGGACCCACGGCAGCGATCCGCTTGTCTTTGATCAGGACGGTCGCATTCGACATCGGCGATCCCCCAGTGCCGTCGACGACGGTGGCGCCCACGATTGCGGTCACGCCGCCTGACGCCTGCTGCGCGCTCAGCTGAGGGGTCTGCGATGTGACCACCAGCGTGAGCGCAGCCGCCGATGCGAGAGTCACGACCCGCCGACATTGGCTCTTCCCCATGGGTTCCTCCCCTGATGTTTGTGTGTCTGTGCTGGACCTCCGGCGTCCGGGCTGCCGTGGCTGCCAACGGTGAGTGGAACCGGCGAACGGCTCGTTCACACGTGACGAGTCGTTCTACCGAGAGATGTGCAGGCCTTGATTCGAATCGATATCCGCGTTGTTCGTTCGCGCGACGGCAGCAGCTGTGCTGCCAGGTGTCACCACGGCGCGGCCATGGTCGACGTTGTACTCACCAGATTAGGGACAATAAGGATCTGGTTAGGCTCCTTGCGCCTGATACGGAGGGGCCGGCCACAGCAGAGGCCGGCCGGGCGGATTATCGACCCCTGAGTAGAAGCTGTCAACACGATTAGCTCGCGACAGCGCGATTTCGGCATGGCGCATTTGGGGTGGCCGGCGCGCGCCAAAGCTTATCGTCAAACCCGTGCCGGGCATGAACCGGGACCGTGAACCCAGAAACGAGAACCGAGAACCCGAGAACCCGAGAACCCGAGAACCGGGAACCGGGAACCTTAGAACCCTACTCCGCCCGAAGCGACTGCACTGGATCGAGCAGCGCAGCCCGCCGCGCAGGCGTCCAGGCCGCGAGGAACATCACGCCGCCGAGAATCGTCGTCGCCAGCGCGAACGCGAGCGGATCGATGGGTTTCAAGCCGATGAGGAGGCTCCCGAGGAGCGACGCCAGGATAGCTGAGAGCGTGACGCCGGCGATCGCGCCCGCCAGTGCCAATACAGTCGCCTGCCGGAGCACGAGCCATACGACGTCGCGCGGTGAGGCGCCGACGGCCAGCCGGATCGCAATCTCGCGCGTGCGTTGTGAGACCGAGAACGCGGTGAGCCCGTAGATCCCGAGCGCAGCCAGGAACAGTCCGATCGATCCGACCGTGGCGGCCAGCCACGCCGCAATGCGCTGCGGCAGCAGGGAAATCGCCGTCGCTTCCCCCAGCGTCTGCGTGTGAATCACGGGCAGCATCGGATCAAACGCGACGACGGCCTGACGGAGGTCGTTGGCGTGCGACGGCCCGGGCGCGTGACGCACGTAGAACGTCACCTCCGAGATGAACTGCTGAGCGAGCGGGACGTAGATGAAGGTGCGCGGCGGTTCGCCGACGAAGCGGTACTTCGCATCGCGCGCCACACCAACGATCTGGAGCGGCCGCGGTGTGGCGGTCCCGTCGCTCTGCAGGAGCGTCCGCCCGACGGCGCTCTGACCTTTGAACAGCCTCGCGGCCATGGTCTGGTTGATGACGGCGACAAACGGTGCGCCCTGGCGGTCGTCGGCGCTGATCGGTCTTCCCTCGACGATGGGAAGGTGGAGCGCGTCGAAATACCCCGGGGTCACCACGTCCCAGTCGGTGTCGATTTCATCGGTGCCATCCGGTCCCACGTAGCCAGGGGATCGCAATCCGCCGAGTCCGAGCCCGCCACCCTGGAGCGGAACCATGCGCGAGGCGCCAACGCTGGCGACGCCTGGTAGCCCGCGGAAACGCTCGGTCAGACCGTCCACGGCGCGGATACCATCGGCGTCCGTCGAGTACCCGCCAATCCGCGTGTCGATCTGGAGCGTATCGACGCCTTCCGTCCTGAATCCGACGTCGGTCATGGCCGCTTCCTGCAGCGATCGCAGGAACAGACCCGCCACGACCAGCAACAGCAGCGCGACGGCGACCTGTGCCGTCACGAGCACCTGCCGCAGCCACGTGCGGCGCCGATCGGCGCTTGCGGTCGTGCCGCGCAGCTCAGGCGCCACATCGACGCGTGTGGACTGCAACGCGGGCAGGAGCGCGAACGCGACGGCCGCGAGTCCCGCGAGCACGAAAGCGAACCCGAACACGCGCGGACTCACGCGCAGGTCGAGGGCGATTGGCAGCGGAATGCTCGGCTGGAACGATTGCAGAATCCCGACGAGGAGAAACGTGAGCGGAACGCTGACAGCTCCGGCAATAAGCGCGAGCGTGAGCCCTTCGAGGAGGAGCTGCGTGATCAGCCGTCCGCGTGAGGCGCCCAGCGCCAGCCTGGTCGCGAGCTCACGCCGGCGTTCGACGCCGCGTGCGAGCAGCATGCCGGCGACGTTGCTGCAGGCGATGAGCAGCACGAGCGCGGTGAGCAGCCCGAGCATCCCGATGAACCCGATGACGGGCGTCGCCGCCTGCGCCGGCACGCGCGCGGACCGTGTTACCGTCACACCCCATCGCTCAGCGCGGTCGTCGCCACGGGACGTGAGGTAGTTGTGCATGATGGCCGACAGCTCATCGCGCGCCTGTTGCATGGTGACGCCCGGCTTCAATCGTCCGAGTGCCGTCAGCCACACTGCGCGGTGCTCCTCGCGCAGCGACTGGTCGCTTGCGCGCACGTGCGCCTCCATGGCCATGGGCACCCAGAAGTCCGCGCCGATGAACGTCGTCCCCTCGAACCCCGGTTCGGCGACGCCGATGACGGTGTAGGGCCGGTTGTTCACCCGGAGCGTCTGCCCGACGATGTCCTTGTTCTGACCGAAGCGGCGCGACCAGAACTCGTGGTTCAGGACGACGATCGGATGCGTGCCGGCGGTTCGATCCTCTTCGGGAAGGAAGAATCGGCCGAGCGCGGGCTTGGTGCCGACCAGCTCGAAGTAGTTCCACGAAACCAGCCCGGCAAAGACGCGTTCCGACGCGTGGGCATCGCCAAGGCTCACGACGTTGGGGCCGAACTGCGCGGCCGCTACGCCGTCCAGCAGCTTCGCGCCGTCCCGCATGGCTTCGAAGAGCGGATATCCGAAGTTGTCCGAGCCCTGCCCGTCCACGCTCCGGCCGATGTCAACGAGCGTCGCCGGGTTCGCCACTCCGGGGCGCGGTCGAAGCAGCAGGGCGTCGGCCAGGCTGAAGATGGCAGTGGTACCAGCGATGCCGGCGGCCAGCGACAGCACGGCGGTCACCGCGAAGATGGGACTCCTGGCCAGTAGTCTGAGCGCGTGCCGGGCGTCGTGGGTGGCGGTCATGGAGAGCTTAGAC